>NZ_JBEAIG010000071.1:0-367214 GCF_040064575.1 Klebsiella sp. CN_Kp106
TAGCCGGGCTACAGGTTCACAACCGTCTGCGGATCGGTAGCCCGGACAGGCGCAACGCGCCGCCTCCGGGAAAGGTGCGCTGCCGGATGCTTTGCTGCGGTTTTCTTCCCGGTGGCGCTGCGCTTAGCCGGGCTACGGGTTCACAACCGCCTGCGGGCCGGTAGCCCGGGCAAGGCGCTTGCGCCGCGGCCCGGGGAAATTGCCGCCTACAGCCGCACAACGCCCCTGGCCGCCGCCTCATCACGCCACGCCAGCAGCGGCTGATAGTCCGCGCGCCGCATATCGCTGTAGCCGCAGATAAATAGCGCTTCGCAAAGCGGCCGGTAGCGTTCATCGCTCACCAGCTGCTGCAATGCCTCTCTCAGCAGCCCCAGCGTCGCCGCGGACGTCGTCGCCGACGTAATCAGCGGCAGACCCGGGGCGAGCGGGCTGCGCGCAATCACCGCCAGCCCCGCCAGCGCCTCCGGCTGATGACGCTGCAGCAGCGCCCAGGTCACGCAATCAATAGCGGCAATATCCGCCGTCCCCTGCTGAAGTTCACGCAGCGACTGGCGATGGCTGCCGCTAAACGCGACCGCCGAGAAGAAACGCCCATCGCGCAACAGCGGCGCGACCATTTTTAACAGCACGTTATAGCCGGACTGGGAATCCGGCGAATTGCACGCTACCCGGCGCCCGCGAAAATCCGCCAGCGTCTGACCACCGTCCGCCTCACGTACCGCCAGCAGGCTGCGGTAATTCCGCCCTTCGCATCCGGGCGCCGAATAGTGGAAACAGCCGACCGTTTGCACTGCCGGCAGCCGCGTCATCAGCGGATAACCGCAGGTCTGGCTCAACAGCAGCGCCGGATGGCGCCAGTGCGTCAGCAGATCCTCAGGTACCTGATACGACAGCGTATCCTCCTCCACCACGCCGCGGGCCGCCAGCAGCTGCCACACCGCCCGCCAGAGCGCCTGAGTATCCTCGTCATTCACCGCGTACATCGGAAACGCCAGCCTTTCACTCATGCTCTTCATCCGCCTTACCCTGCTGGTTGAACCCGGGATGGGCATTCACCGCCACCGGCCTGGCAAAAAAATGCCGCAGCCATTCACCGTAGCCGCGCACCACAAACCCGGCGTTGCGCCGCTGATACTCCGCCTGATTATGCAGATAGATTTTTCGCAGCCCGTACCACGGTACCCCCGGCAAATCGTGATGCACTGAATGGTAGTTGAGATTGAGGAACAGCACCCGCCAGACCAGCCCCGCCTCGTTAATCACCGAACGGGCCAGCGGATCGTCCGCGGCGCGGTGTTCAAGGAAAGAGCGCACTTTGGTCAACGCCAGCGCCGGGTAGCTGATAGCCAGCACGAAGTAAAGCGGCGAAAAGCCGAGGTGATTCATCCACGCGAACAGCGCCGCCAGCAGCAGGCCGTGAACCAGCCACATCGCTATTGTGTTCACCCGCCGGTGTCGAAATGCCGCCAGCGCGCTGCCGAGCGTCTGGGCAATATCCAGCAGCGGCGCCACCAGCAGCCTGCCGATAAACGTATTGCGCAGATGAATAAGGCTACGCTGCCAGGGGGCAAAACGCTGCCAGCTCTGCGGCGTAAAATAGTAGGATTCCGGATCGTCAACCGGCTGCGTCAGCAAATGATGATGATGGTGCGCCAGGTGCGAGTCGCGGTACAGCCCGTAGGGATACCAGACCGCCAGCGGCAGGGTCCCCAGCAGCTGGTTAAACCATGGTCGCGACGTGGGGTGACCGTGAATAAGCTCATGCTGCAATGACATATACCAGGCGGTGAACCAGATGAGCAGCAGCGTGGCGGGGAAAATGCCCAGCTCGCGCCACCAGGCCAGCGAGGCAAACCAGCCGCCGTAGACGGCAACGATCAGTAGCCAGGTGGGCAGCTCGCTGCGCCACAGCCAGCTACGGGAAAACTGATGAATCCGCTCGCGCTGCTGCGGATGCAGATAGACCGACCTGCTTTTTGCCATTCCTGCCACTGCCTTTTCGCGTTATCGTTTGATCCTCCGAAGATGTGAGATAACGCGTTAAATAACAAAGAATTTAAATCGCTTAGCTTTGCCAGAAAATCACCTTAGCCCTCGTTGAGCACGATGATATATCGCCACCCGGCGAGCATGCTCACGCCCGCGCACGCCAGCAGCGACGCCCCCAGCGATTGCCCCCACCCGGCCGCCAGCAGACCGGCGCCAATCAGGACATAATAAAACAGGCCGAAAAAGGCGCCGGCGGTGCCCCGACAGTCGCCGTAGGCGCTCAGCGCCGACCCCAGCACCAGCGGGATCGCCATGGCCCAGGCAAGGGTGACCAGCGCAACCGGCGCCACAAACCAGATTGATTCCCGCAGCACGTACACCGCGACGCCGCCGGCTAAGTGCAGAATGCAGGCGATGGCGAGAATCCGCCCCAGCGAGACATTCCGACGCAGCAGCCGGTGGTTAAGCAGCGCGCCGAGCAGCGAACCCGCGGCAAGCGCCATGCCGCTGTAGCCAAACGTCAGGGCATCAAGATCGAATCGGGCGAACAGAAACGGGGCCAGGCTGTAGTAGCTGAACAGGCTGACGTTAAATGCCGCCACCAGGATTGCCGCCAGGGCGATACGCGTATCGCCCACCATCCGCCGCAGCACGTGAAGAAACGGCCCTCTCCTGAGGTTTTGCGGACGCGTTTCCGGCATCAATGCCAGGCAGCCCAGCAGAAGCGCGGCGGCCAAAAGCGCCAGCGCGCTGAATACGCCGCGCATCCCCCAGAGGGCGGTCAACCCGCCGCCGATATAGACCCCGACGGCCGGGCTCACCGCCAGCGCCAGGCCGATAAACGAAAAAATTCCCGCCAGCTGCCGCCCGCGATAGCAGTCCCGCAGGACCGTCTGCGTCACCACTGAACCGGTTGCCGCGCCAGCGGCCGTGACGATCCGTGCCGCCAGCAGCAGCGAAAAATCCGTCGCCCACAGCGCCATCAGGCACCCCAATGCGTAAACCCCTAACCCCGCCAGCAGGGCCGGACGCCGGCCGTAGCGATCGCTGAATCCGCCCCACAGCAAAACGCCGACGGCAAAACCGATAAAGTACACGGAAAGGGTTAGCGCCGCCTGCGGCGCGCTCACGGAAAAACGGGCGCTGATATCGGTCAGCGCCGGGCTATAAATCGTTTCCGCTATTTGCGGAAACATCAGTAGCGCGGTCACCAGCACCAGCGCGGCACGTCCCAACATATCCACCTCCTGATTAACAAGAGGCGCTATTGTAGGGAAGCCGTTTATCGAACATTATAAACATAATGACTTTAAATATCGGAAATCAGACATTATGGCCTGGCTTGACGCTGACGCGGCATTCGATCCGGATGCGTTGAAAAGTAGCCTGATTGGCGTGCAGTCGGCGCTCGGTAACCACGACTCCGGCAGCCACCGGCATAAGATGGCGCAGATCCTGTTTACCCGTCAGGGATGCGTGCGTTTAACGCTCGACGATGGCGCCCTGCTGTGCCTGCTGCCGCCGGGGCGCGCGGCGTGGATCCCCGCTGAAGTCAGCCATCGCGCGGAGATGAAAAACATTGTCGACTATCGTTCCGTCTGGTTTCAGCCGCAGCGTTACCCTCAGTTGCCAACGCAGTCGGCGATACTCAACGTGGTACCGCTGCTGCGCGAACTATTAGAGCGCATCAGCGCCAGCCCCTGGGATACCGACTGGGAGGCCGAGCCGGCACGGCATCTCGCCGCCCTGTGCCAGGCGGAAATTCGCGCCGCCGCGCGGGAGCCGATGATGCTCGCGCTGCCGCAGGATAAACGGCTGGCGATGGTTTGCGGCGACGCGCTGCCGCCGCCGCTTGGGACGCTCGCTGCCCGCTGCGGCGCCAGCGAAAAAACCATCAGCCGACTGTTTCGCCGCGATACCGGGATGTCCTACCAGCAGTGGCGTCAACAGTGGCGATTAATGAAAGCGGTCGAGATGTTGGCAACCGGGGAGCGGATTACCGATACGGCGCAGGCGCTCGACTTCGCCAGCGATAGCGCCTTTATCTACTTCTTCCGCACCATGACCGGCATGACGCCGGGGCGTTATTTTTCCGCCTGATGGTGGCCGCCCGGCGTGAACGGCGGCAGCTTCAGAAAGGTGCTCTGCAGCCCTTCGGACCACGCTTTGCGAATGGTATTGAAATAGGGATCGTTTTCGGTGATCCGATGCTGTTCGGCGCTGCTCAGGCTACCGCTGCGGTACAGCAGGGTGTCCAGCGGCAGGCCCACCGAAAGATTGCTGCGCAGGGTGGAGTCGATCGAAATCAGCGCGCAGCACATCGCCTGCTCCAGGGGAGTATCGATGGTCAGAACCCGGTCGATAATCGGCTTGCCGTATTTGCTCTCGCCAATCTGGAAATAGGGCGTGTCGCGCGTGGCTTCAATAAAGTTGCCTTCCGGATAGATATGAAACAGCCGGTGCGTTTCGCCGGCGATCTGCCCGCCGAGCAGCAGGTTGCAGTTGAAGTTGGTATTGCCGCAGTTCTGCTGATTGCTGCTGTCGCGCTGAATCACCTCCTGTAAGGTTTTACCGATCAGCATCGCCGCGTCGTATAGCGAGGTCACCTGCATCAGGTTAGGCTCCTGCTGGGTGCGAATGCGGGCGCTGAGCAGGCTAATCACGCTCTGAGTGGTGGCCAGGTTGCCCGCCGACTGCAGGACCATGACCCGTTCGCCATCCTGATGGAAAACGTGCAGTTTTTTAAACGTTGCAATATGGTCCACTCCCGCGTTGGTGCGGGAGTCTGAGGCAAATACCAGTCCATCTGACAAACACATGGCCACACAGTAGGTCATCGTTTTTTGTTCCTGCCGTTATTGCTGCTGCGCCTGCTGCGAATGCTCGCGCACTTCAGCGTTAGTTAACATGATTTCCCCCCCGCCGCCGAGGCGGGTGCCGCGTACCGGGCACGCATCAAGATAGTCCAGCCCGGTCGCCAGCCGCAAATGTTGATTCAGGCTGCGCGTGTTATTGGTGATATCAAACGACTGCCAGCGCTCGTTGAGCCACACTTCGGCCCAGGCGTGCATGGCGACGTGCTCGGCGTTATCGCTGTAAACGTAGCCGCTGACGTAGCGCGCCGGGATCTCCAGCGCCCGGCAGCAGGCGAGAAACACGTGGGTGTGATCCTGGCAAACCCCTTTCGCGCGCGCAAAGGCATCGGCGGCGGAGTCCTGCACCTGGGTGGCGCCCGGCGAATAGGGCATTCTCAGCAGCAGCTCGGCCATTAACCGGTTCAGGCTCTCCTCCTGCGCCTCCGGCTGATACCAGCGCTGAGCGAATTCGCGGATCGGGCCGTCAGCGCGGGTGAGCGGCGTACAGCGCAAGAAAACCAGCGGCGACAGCAGCTCCTGCGGCTCCGCGCAGATGTCGTCCCCCTCTTCGGCGATATCGACGATCCCGCTGGCGCGGATGGTAATCTCTTTATGCGGATTATCCAGCGTCAGCACGTGCAGCACGTTGCCCCAGGCGTCGGTGGTGGCGACGGCGGAACCGTCCGGCAGGGTTAACGTCCAGGCGGTGATCTTCTGCCGACCGCTGCTGCGCGGCGTCAGGCGCAGATACTGGGTCGAAAACTTTACTTCTTCATCGTAGCCGTAGCGGGTCAGGTGATCGATAACCAGTTTCATAACGCCTCCAGATAGGTTTGTCTGATGCTGTCGGAAAGCGCGTTAATCCGCGCCAGCAGTGCATTAAGGGTGACCTGTAAATCGGCCTGCGCCAGATCGTCGCGGGTGCTGAAACGCAGGTCGACGTTGAGCTGGTGCGCCAGCCGCAGCGGCAAGTGCGAGCGGTCGTTGGCAATCTGTTCCAGCTGCCCGACGAGGTCGGAAATACTCGCTCTCAGCGATCTCGGCACATCGTTGCGCAGGATCAGCAGCTCCATCACCGTTTCGCGGCTGACCGGCTGGCGGTAAATGCTGTTGTAGGCCTCGCGGGCGCTGACCGCATTAAGTAGCGTATCCAGCCGGTAGTACTCGCGTACCGGATCGGGATCGCTGTTCAGCTGCTGATCCTTAATCAACAGCAGCTGCGCGGTGGCGGATGCCCGCTCGATCAGCGTCCCGATCCCGATAAAGCTCAGGGCGTCGTTACGCAGCAGCGTGCCGAGGATCGCCCCGCGAAACAGATGTACCCGCTCTTTTACCCACTCAAAGAAAGCGTCGTTGCCCAGCTCGCCGATCCCCTGCTGGCGCAGCTTTCGCAGCTCAATGCGCGTGGCGTTGATGCTTTCCCACACCTCCGCCGACAGGCTGCCGCGCACCGCATGGGCGTTGTTCCACGCCATCTCGACGCAGCTGAAAATGCTGTACGGGTTGTTGCCGTCGAGCGCGAAAAAATTAAGCAGGTTGCTCATAGTGAAACGCGCGTGCCGCGCCTGAAACAGCTCATGGGTCAGCGACAGATTCAGCGGCAGGGCTAAATCCCGCGACTGCTGGCTGTGACGGGGGATCATCGACAGCTTCCAGGTCACGTCCAGCACCCGGGCATAGCTTTCTGCGCGCTCAAGGTAGCGCGCCATCCAGAAGAGTTCACTCGCTGTGCGGCTTAACATGATTCATCATCCTCCATCACCCAGGTATCCTTGGTGCCGCCGCCCTGCGACGAGTTCACCACCAGCGAACCTTCGGTTAGCGCCACCCGCGTCAGCCCGCCGGGAACCAGGCGGATCTCCTGGCCGGAAAGGACGAAGGGACGTAAATCGATATGGCGCGGCGCCAGCCCCTCATCGACAAAGGTTGGGCAGGTCGACAGCGCCAGGGTGTCCTGGGCGATATAGTTGGCCGGATTCGCCAGCAGGCGCTGGCGAAACGCGTCGCGCTCCTCTTTGGTCGAGCGCGGGCCAACCAGCATGCCGTAGCCGCCCGCGCCGTGAACCTCTTTCACGACCATCAGTTCAAGATTGCTCAGCACGTAGCTGAGATCTTCCGCCTTACGGCACTGCCAGGTGGGAATATTGCTCAGGATCGGCTGCTCGCCCAGATAGAAGCGGATCATCTCCGGTACGAAGGGGTAGATCGATTTATCGTCGGCGACGCCGGTACCGATAGCGTTGGCCAGCACCACGCCCCCGGCGCGATACACCGACAGCAGCCCCGGAACGCCTAGCATGGAGTCGGCGCGGAAGGCCAGCGGGTCAAGGTATGCGTCGTCGATACGCCGGTAAATGACGTCCACGCGCCGCGGTCCTTCGGTGGTGCGCATGTACACCGCCCCGGTTTTAATAAACAGATCCGCGCTTTCCACCAGCTCAACGCCCATCTGCTGGGCCAAAAAGCTGTGTTCAAAATAGGCGCTGTTAAACCGCCCCGGGGTCATCACCACCACGCACGGATCGTCCACCGGCGAGCTTTCGCGCAGCGTTTGCAGCAGATAGCTGGGGTAGCGTTCTACCGGCGCAATATGGTGCTGTTCGAACATTTCGGGATACAGCCGCATCATCATTTTGCGGTTTTCCAGCATGTAGGAGACGCCGGAGGGGGTGCGCAGATTATCCTCCAGCACGTAATACTGGCCGTCGCTGTTGCGCACCATATCGACTCCGGTGATATGGGCGTAGGTGTTATTGGGTAAATTTATCCCCTGCATACAGGGTTGATACTGTTCGTTCGCCAGCACCTGTTCGGCCGGGATCAGCCCCGCGCGAAGGATATTTTGATCGTGGTAGATATCGTAAAGAAAAGCGTTGAGCGCTTTCACCCGCTGGCGGATGCCGCGGTCAATCCGCTGCCACTCGCCGGCAGGAATAATACGCGGCACGCTGTCGAAAGGGATCAGTCGTTCGGTGCCCTCATCCTCGCCGTAGACGTTAAAGGTGATGCCGATGCGGTGAAAGAGCAGCTCCGCCTGCTCTTTCTTCTGCCGGATAGAGAATTGATCGGTACTGCGAAACCATTGCCACCAGGCGTTATAGTGCTGACGCTGCTCTCCCTGTGCGGTAAGCATCTCATCATAATAATGCCCGTCAGGAAGCGTTATTTTTATCATGGCCGTCTCCTCCGGTTGTACTCACTTTGAGGTAATCCCGGTAAGAGATAAGCATTAATTATGCCAGGTAACGCAGCGCGGCGGCGCGGCGTTACGCTGTTATGCCATGACGCTGAATTGAATAAAAAACAATCAGACGCTTTGCTTATTTATGGCCTGTTTTTCGCTTAAAGCGCACCAATTTGGGGCAAGTCGATTCACGCGATACTAACGCGCCGCCAGCCACGCTGCGTAGCGCTCGGGCCACTCGACGCTGGGCGTACCGGCCCGGCCCAGCGCAAAACCGTGACCGCCGCTGGCGTAACGATACAGGGTGACCGGGACCTGATGCTGACGGCAGGCGGCGGCCATTATCAACGTATTGTGCGGATCGGAGACATTATCGTCCTCCGCCTGAACCAGAAAACAGGGCGGCGTCCGCCCGCTGACCCAGGTTTGTACCGACCAGGCGCGATCCACCTCCTCCGCGGCGTGAGGCCCGGCGAGGAGCCGATGGGTGGCGGTATGGGTGTACGGAGGTTCGAGAGAAATCACCGGATAAATCAGCGCGGCGCCGTCGGCCCGGGGCGGGGTGTCGTCCACGCCGTCGATCGGCGAGTAAGAGGCAAAATCAGCGCGACAGGCAGCCATTCCCGACAAATGTCCGCCGGCGGAAAACCCCAGAAGGCTGACTTTGGCTTCCCGCTGACGAATCAGGCGCAGCGCCCGCTGAGCGTCCTGCAGCGGAGCAAGGCCGCCCGCTTGCCACCCCTCCCCGGGAAGACGATAGGTCAGCACGTACGCGGTATAGCCGCGCATCGTTAGCCAGCGCGCAGCGGGCCAGGCCTCCTTCGCCATTTCAATGCGTCGATAGCCGCCGCCGGCAGCAATTAATACGCCGTGACCGCGTGGCGCTGCGGGACGCCATACCGTCAGTTCAGGCTGGGCGATATGGCTTAGCGCGCCGCGTGCCGATAAGCGAACGGGGCCGTCCGGTCCGCCGCCGCCGGGAGGCACGCCGGGCCACAGGCGGATCGTTTGCTGGCTTTCAGCGGCGCGAAGACGACCGTCCGCCAGCAGCGCGGCGGCGCTTAAAAACAAAAAATGGCGTCGGTTCATCGGCGGCTCCTGAGACGGAAATTAGTCATTAACGAGCTTGAGTTCCAGCCAGTCCACCACCAGACCCGGCTTGATAAAATCAAAGCCTACACGATATTTCCCCGACTGTAGCTCAATCCGACACAGCTTCTGCACAATCTCACGACCGAGCGTACCGTTGGTCTGGATCGTCGCCACAAATTGTTCATTAAGCAGCAGGTTGCAGGCGGTTTGTGCGAGCGGCGCACCGTTAGCGTGAACGCTCACCAGCACGTCATAAACCGCTGTTCGCTCAACGCTCAGCACCAGCTCCTCGTCGTAGCGCAGCCGCGACTGCTCGGCGATTTTAATTGCGCCAGGACAGGCCCCATCGCACGCAGGATCCGCCGCCAGGCGAATAATCCCCGCCCGCGGCATCTCCCCGCGCTTAAAGACCTGCGTCTGCAGCATAAAGTCGAGGATGTTTATCGCGCAGCGCTGAAGCTCACCGAGCGTTAGCTCGCCTGTCGCCAGCGCCGCCAGGGTATTATCTCCCCCCGCATTAACTTCCGCGCCGTTATTATTGACCACCATATAAAGGTCGTTCTGCGCGCGGATCATCGCCGCGGTGTTGTGAGTGCTCGCCGCGCCGCCATCGATGGGATCGTTCATCGTTGCCCACCAGTCGGTCATCACGATCCCGCGAAAGCCCCACTCCTCGCGCAGTACGGTGGTGGTGAGATCGTAGTTGGATGCGGCATGGTGGCCGTTGACCGGGTTATAAGCGGTCATTACCGCATTTGCGCCGCCGGATTTCACCGCATACTCAAAACCTTTGAGATAGATTTCACGCAGCGCGCGCTCTGACACCACCGAATCCGCTTTGGCTCTGGCGAACTCCTGATTGTTGCAGGCAAAGTGCTTGAGGGTGGCAATCCCGCCGCCGCTGCGAATGCCGCGAACCACCGCCGCCGCCATCATCCCGGTGAGCAGCGGATCTTCGGAAAAGTACTCAAAATTACGCCCGTTCAGCGGATGGCGCTGGATGTTCATCCCCGGCCCTAAAAGCAGGTCGATACCGTTGCGCAGCAGCTCTTTGCCTTCCATCACGTATAAGCGTTCCACGAGGATCGGGTCCCAGCTGGAGGCCAATAATGTACCGCTGGGAAGCAAAGTGGCCTTCGCGCCGTTATCCATGCGAATCCCGGATGGGCCGTCGGCGGTCGATGCCAGAGGAATACCTTTTTCCAGCAGGCTGTCGGCTACGCCGCCAAAAGCCGACGCGACGCCGGGCGTCACTTTGTGGCTACACATGCCTTCTCCGCGCACCAGGCAGGCCAGCTCCTCAACAGACAGCTGAGCAACAAAGGCATTCATCGTGGTACGCCCTTCAGCCACGTCGTTGAGGGTCAGTCCCTGGTTGCCGGTAAGGGTGATAGCCTCTGGCAAACGCTCCTCAATGCGCGCGCGCAGATTAATCTCCCGCCGCGGCACGTCCTCCCACTCGATCTGATAGCGCCCATCATCGCCGTCCGCGACCGGTTTTATACGTACGAAAGGCACCGTCGGCGCCAGCACCTGCTGATGGCAGGAGAGGATTCGCAGCGTTTTCTGCGCGTACCCCGCCTCGCCGTCAACCGGCAGCGGCTGTAGATCGCGCACGCTGTTACCAAGCAGCAAGCGATAAAGCCCTGGCTCCATTACATAACAGTGTGGATGCCCGGTCGCCCCGCTATCGTCCAGAGAAGCAAAGCGTTACAGCGGAATTGATAACGTTAAGGTCTCGCTTTCCCCCGGTTGCAGCAGGCGAGTTTTGGCAAAAGCCACCAGCGCTTTGGCCGGTTTGCCGAGCGCCCCCTGCGGCGCCTGGAGGTAGATTTGCACCACTTCTTTTCCCGCGAAGCGCTCCCCGCGATTGGTCACGGTGACGGTCGCCTTGATCAGGTCGCCAAAGGTCTCCGCCCGCGCCGATTGCAGGGTGAAAGAGGTGTATGAGAGACCAAAGCCAAAGGGGAACTGCAGGCTCTGCGCAGAGAAGGTTTCGAAATAGCGATAGCCAACGTAGATATCTTCCTGGTAGAGATTTTTTTCTTCCGCACCCCAGCAGGGGGATGCCGGATGATCGTCCAGCGATATCACAATGCTGCCAACCAGCTTACCTGAAGGGGTCACATCACCGTATAGCAACGAGGCTGCGGCCTGTGCGCCGTGCGCGCCACCGTGCCAGACATACAGAAGCGCGCGAATGCGTTGACGCAGCAGCGGATCGTCAGCCCATGAGAGATCGATAAGCCCGGCGGTATTCAACACGACTGCCACTTCATCAAACTCTCGGCATACCTGGTGTAGCATGTGCTTCTCATCGGCCGTGAGCCGGTACCCGCCTTCAACATCGGCATTATCCTGATCTTCGCCCGCCGTACGACCAAGGACAATAACCGCCTGGGTCGAGACGGCGCGGGCCTGACGAATCTGCTCATCGCCCAGCGGCATCTCCTGCTGATACCAGGGTTCCGCTGCCCAGCCCCCTCCACCGTTGTCGAAGGGGTGTTGTTCAATCCAGCTTTCGTAAAGCGCGGCCAGTTGCTCATTGAGCCTGCCCCCGCTTCGCTCCCGCATTGCCTGCAACAAAGTTGTACGACTCACCACGTTAACAGCCCCACCGGAACCGGTACCGCTGCGATAGTAGTCAATCTGCGTACGGCCAAATAACGAAACTGGCTGCTGAGGATTAAGTGGGAGCATTCCGCGATCGTTTCTCAGCAATACCGCGCCTTCGGCGGCAGCGGCAGTGGCAAATTCGGCAAACCCTTCCAGCGGAGTGCCCGCTTTACTGTCAAACATGGTGTAGTCCTGTTAACTCGAGCCTCCGCAGGAGGCGTAATGGCATAATGAACAGAGCCCGCACAATGCGGGCTCTGCTTTGATCAGAAGAAATATTTGAAACGTAGACGGCCGCCGTAGCGGGAGTCTTCATGTTTGTCGCCATCCGTTGGTTTCGCTTCAATCCACGAGGCGTAAGCGCCAAGGTAGATGTTGAAGTTCTTCATATCCATGACATTGGGGAACAGGTACGATGCGTGAATGGTGTGGATATCGTAGTCACCCACGTTGGAGATCCAGCAGCCATCGTCGCAGGTAGAGACATAATTAGCCGAGTTAAACTTGTCGATTTTGTTGTGGGCGTAGATGTAACCCAGTTCAAAACGATGCCAGAGGGAGTTAATAGCTGCGGTGAAATCCTTCTCATCGGAGGCATCCATATAGGCCACGTTCAGGTTAGTGGTGACCCCATCTTCCGGATCGGTTTTTTGTCCATTCCATGACATCGTCAAGCCATAGCCGGTACGGTCCGACTGGTCGACCCAACTGCCGCGATTGTCGTAATAACCGTAAGCATTCTTCACGACGTTCTTTTCCATCGCTACTGCGGTAGAGAAGCGACCGCTATTCCACGCAATCACCGGACGTAAATAGGCGACGTTTTTCTCATTTTCCAGGGTATTGCCGTGATAGCTGGAGTCCTGGAACAGCGTACTGCCGTTTTCCACCAGGTTATTAAGTTCGAAATACCAGTTATCTATCGTTTTACTGAGCAGGAAGTTGCCGCCGCTGCTGCTACGGCCGCGGCCCTCTTTCATCATGTAAATATAGCCGTAGCCATCGCTATAGAGGTCGTTAGCCGTATTGCCGGAATATTCGATAAACGTATCCTGATTCAGCGGGAACATATCGTAGGCCTCGAAACGACCAACTTTCACCTTCCAGTCATCTTCCCTGCCAAAGAAGAATACCGCATCGTCAAGGTTCATTTTACCG
This sequence comes from Klebsiella sp. CN_Kp106, assembly GCF_040064575.1. Lineage (NCBI taxonomy): Bacteria > Pseudomonadati > Pseudomonadota > Gammaproteobacteria > Enterobacterales > Enterobacteriaceae > Klebsiella > Klebsiella sp. CN_Kp106. Next base: position 12,895 of record NZ_JBEAIG010000071.1, read on the forward strand.
GTCATATCAGCCAGCGGCTGGGCGGAGAAACCGGCAAAATTGCCGTTATCCATTTTGCGCATACCATCGAAGCCCAGCAGAATACGGCCGTTAATATCCCAACGTTCTTTAGTACCCGGCGCCCAGTTTTTATTCGAAGAGGTTTTTACCGACGTCAGGCTACCGCTACCGCTGGCACCATCCATATTGAATTCCACATCACCATAAAACTTCAGGTCGCCATAGCCAGAGAGCGTAAGTTTCGTAGGAGTCGCGCCGGGAGCGACCGGCTCAGCGGCATCGACTTTCACCGCCGGCGCGGTTTTTGCTGGCGTTGTTTGCTGTTGTTTAAGCGTTTGTATCTGCGCTTCAGCGTCCGCGGCGCGCTGTTCAGCGTTAATTAATCTTTGCTCCAGTTGCGCAAGGCGCTGGTCAATATCGGCAGAGGTATTATTTTTTGCTGCTATCACATTAGAGGACATAATGGCGCCAATAGCCAAAGCCATATATTTTATTTTCATTTGAATATCCCTAAATTAATTATTGTTTATTTCATTCAGGATACACCTGTGGCTATGTGAAGATGAATTCACAACGCCACAAGTGTTATTCTGTTATTTTCAGGACTCGGCAAAAGTTCCTTTTTTCAAATCATCAACAATGCCATTCATTCTATTTTCTGTTAAGCCATAGAATTTAATAGAGACTGCGGTAAGAACATAGAAAATTGACGGTACCAGGGTGAACAATAGCACTACGCCATGTACCGCAGAGGCTGGTTGCACCGTGGTGTTAGCCGCGTAATGGTAGTAAGCCAGCACCCATCCAAGAATCGCACCACCAACGGCTACACCGAGCTTAATCACAAAAATATTCGCCGCGACGTTCATTCCAGTGATACGACGCTGGGTTTTCCATTCACCATAGTTATTAACGTCGGTTATCATTGACCACTGTAGCGCGCCGTTGCCGCCCTGAATAATGGAGATCAGAATATGCACGCCGAGCACCAGCACCCAATATTGTACCGGCACCATAAAGCATACGACGCCCAGCGCAGCGGTGACGAGATTAATCCAGAAAGAGAGTCTGACCTTACAGAAACGCGTACCAAACGGTTTTGCCAGCACCGAACCCAGCATGGAGGCAAACATCCCGCCGAGCATGAATATTGTAATAACGTCCGCACCTTTATTCAGCACGCTATTGACGTAATATACCACCGCCCCGCCGCGAATCACCACGGCAACCAGCATCATAAAGTTGTAAACGGAGAGAATACGCCACTGATCGTTGCGGAAAAGAATTTTCACATCGCGGGCAATATTCAGATTTTCTTCTTTGATCGGCTGGACGCGCTCTTTAGTGGTCGCGAAACAGACGACAAACATCAGGCAGCCGATAACGCCAAATATCGCCATGGAGACCTGAATACCCGTCGCCCGATCGCCAGGATAAAGAAGATCGGCCAGCGGTAAAATAAACGCGGTACCCAGCGCGCCGCCAATCGGCGTGATGGCAAAACGCCAGGATTGCAGAGAGAGGCTTTCACGCGGATCGGAAGTCAGCGCCGCACCCAGCGAGCAGTAAGGAATATTAATGGCGGTGTACATCAACGTCATAAATATATATGCCGCAACCGCATAAACCACTTTCCCCGAGTCGGAGAAAGACGGTATGGAGTAAACCAGCACGCAGCTCACGGCAAAAGGTACGCAGATAGCCAGCAGCCACGGACGGAAGCGCCCCCAGCGGGTTGAGGTGGCATCCGCAATCGCCCCCATAATCGGATCGGTAATCGCATCCAGCAGACGAACCAGCAAAAACATCGTCCCCATCACGGCGGGCGGTAGACCATAAATATCGGTATAGAAGTAGGCTAAGATGGCAACGGAGGAGTCAAATACAATATGGCTCGCTGCGTCCCCCAGGCTGTAACCTACTTTTTCTCTGACAGAAATTTTGTCGCCAGCAGACATACATCACTCCTTTACGAAAAAATGAAACCGGTTTCTGTAATGTCTGCATTTTTTACTTTTCTCTCCTACAGATGCCATTATGTTTTTTTATTAATTATTTATGTTTTTTTATTTATGTGATCCTGTCAGCCTTCAATGGTATTAGAACCCGTTTTTTTGTTTGGCAGATCACATGTTTTAATACTTCGCTAACTTTTTTCAGGCGACAGGGATGAGCAGATAAAAATGCCATATAGGAATACCATGCCGCTTGTCTATTTATTTTTCTTATTCGCGGATTATGTTTTTTATCAATTGCCAGATATTCAGCGAAAATATCCCCCGAAGAACCCTACAAGACAGCGCTGTTTTAACCGCCAATATTTTGTCGGTGCGGAACAGAGCAGTGCCCGGTAAATACTCTGTTTTCACTTAAAATGTTACCTCGGACACGCGCAGCGGCGGATATTCGTCTAAGGTTTTCTGATGGCCGAATGCAGTGGCACATAGTCTGCAATGATAAGGAGAACAATCTATGACGAGTCCCGTTTCCCGTCGCCCCGCTACCCTGCCTTTTGCTCTTCGTCTGGCGCTAGGGGGCGCGTTTGTCGCCCTGGCGACGTTGACGGCTCAGGCTGAAGAAACCCGTCCCACCCCGCAATCACCCGATATCCTGCTCGGTCCGCTATTTAACGATGTGCAAAGCGCGAAACTTTTTTCTGACCAGAAAACGTTTGCTGACGCCATTCCGAACGGCGACCCGCTGATGATCCTTGCCGATTATCGTATGCAGAAAAGCCAGACCAGCTTTGATTTGCGGCACTTCGTAGAACTCAACTTTACCCTGCCTCGCGAAAACGACCAGTACGTTCCGCCAAAAGGACAAACGCTGCGCCAGCATATCAACGGATTATGGCCCGTACTGACCCGCAGTACCGTCGACGTCGAAAAATGGGATTCGCTGCTGCCGCTGCCAAAGCCCTACGTGGTGCCCGGCGGACGCTTTCGCGAAGTCTATTACTGGGACAGCTACTTCACCATGCTCGGCCTGGCTGAGAGCGGTCACTGGGATAAAATTGAAGATATGGTGACCAACTTCGCCGCGGAGATCGACGCCTGGGGCCATATTCCCAACGGCAACCGCACCTACTATCTGAGCCGCTCGCAGCCGCCGTTCTTCCCGTTTATGGTTGAACTGCTGGCCACGCACGAGGGCGATGAGGCGCTCAAAAAATGGCTGCCGCAGATGGAGAAAGAGTACCAGTACTGGATGGATGGCGCTGAGGCGCTTGAGCCCGGCAGCGCCAGTAAGCGCGTGGTGCGGATGGCCGACGGCGCCCTGCTCAACCGCTACTGGGACGATAACGACACGCCGCGTCCGGAATCCTGGCTGGACGACGTCACGACCGCCAAAAACAATCCCAACCGCCCGGCGACTGAAATCTACCGAGATCTGCGCTCCGCCGCGGCATCCGGCTGGGACTTCAGCTCCCGCTGGATGGATAACCCGCAGCAGCTCGGCACCATCCGCACCACCTCGATTGTTCCGGTCGATCTGAACTCGCTGATGTTCCACATGGAAAAAACCATCGCCCGCGCCAGTAAAGCGGCAGGGGATAGCGCTAAATCCGCGCAGTATGACGCATTAGCCAACGCCCGTCAGAAAGCGCTGGAGAAATATCTGTGGAACGATAAAGAGGGCTGGTACGCCGATTACGATCTGAAAAGTCATAAGGTGCGCAATCAGCTGACCGCCGCGGCGCTGTTCCCGCTGTACGTCAACGCCGCCTCCAGCGAACGCGCCGCGAAGGTCGCCGCCGCCACCGAAGCGCGACTGCTCAAGCCCGGCGGCCTGACCACCACGACCGTCAATAGCGGCCAGCAGTGGGATGCGCCGAACGGCTGGGCGCCGCTGCAGTGGGTCGCCGCTGAAGGCCTGCAAAAGTATGGCCAGCAGAAAATCGCAATGGAGGTGAGCTGGCGGTTCCTCAGCAACGTTCAGCACACCTACAACAGCGAACAGAAGCTGGTGGAAAAATATGATGTCAGCTCGACCGGAACCGGCGGCGGTGGCGGAGAGTATCCGCTACAGGACGGCTTTGGCTGGACCAACGGCGTCACCCTGAAGATGCTGGACCTGGTGTGTCCGAAAGAGAAGCCGTGTGACTCCGTCCCCACCGCGCGCCCGGCGGCGAATGACGACAACGGCAAAGCGGCGGACGTCTCGGCGCAGCCTGCCGCTCAGCAGCCGGCTGCGGTAGAGGAGAAAAAAGTCGCGCCGTAAACCTCCGCGCGGCGGGGGCCCGCCGCGCGTCTTTATCAATTTGCAGTTCCAGAATCGGCCGGGCCGATGGCTCCCCGGCAAGCTGAGCCTGCGGGGAGCGCCCTTTACATGGCGTCCAGCGCCTTCTGCAGCTTCCAGATATAGCGCGGCGCCTGCGGTGCCGGGTGCTTTTTCACCACGTGCTCAAAGAAATCATCGGCGTCCATATCGTTAATCTCTTCAATCGCATCCTGGCGATTGGACGAGAACGTCCGCAGCAGCGCGCCCGCGCCGTTGGCATAGGACACCACCACCGCATAGCGCATCACCTGCGGGTCTTTAATCCCCGCCAGCGGACCGTTTTCGAGGATGCTGAGGTAGGCCGCCCCCATCGAAATATTGCGCTCGGGATTCTTCAGCTCGCTCACCGAAGGATCCCCGCTCCAGCCCATCCGCCGGTAAACATCGCGACCGGAGGTCGAGGGCTTCAGCTGCATCAGGCCAACCGCGCCGGATTTGCTGACCACCGTCGGGTTACCGCCGGATTCAATGGCGATGATGGCGGTAATCAGCTGGGGATCGACGCCCCACGCCGCACCGGCTTTTTCGCTGATTGGCATCCACTGCATCGCCCGCTTAACCGGGACTTCCGGGTTCCACGGCGGGTTACGATAATCGTGTTTTGAACTACAACCGGCCAACAATACACATAAAAAAACACACCATCTCAATTTCACACATCTATCCTTATTGGCTGAAGTTTGCCGCACGGAGATGACAATAAACGCTCCAGGCGGCATGATAACCCTTTCATTCTTAGCAAGGAATTGTCATGTCTCAGTTTTATCTCGTCGCCCCTTCCGGTTACTGCATCAACCAGGAGGCGGCGTATCGCGGCGTGCAGCGTCTGCAGGAGGCCGGGCACCAGGTCGCGCACCAGGAAGTCATTCCCCGCCGGGCGCTGCGCTTTGCCGGAACTGAGAATGAACGCCTTGCCGATATCAACCAGCTCGCCGCCCTCGCCGGTAAAAACCGCATCGTGCTGGCGGTACGCGGCGGCTACGGCGCGACTCGCCTGCTGCCGCAGATTGACTGGCAGGCGCTGATCGCCCGCCAGCAGCAGGTTCCGCTGCTTATTTGCGGCCACAGCGATTTCACCGCCATCCAGCTGGGGCTGCTGGCAAAGGGTAGCATAATCACTTTTAGCGGGCCGATGCTGGCGGGAAACTTCGGCGCTGAAACGCTGAACGAATTTACCGAGCACCATTTCTGGCAGGCGCTGCGCAACCCGGCGTTTACGCTTGAATGGCACGGCGAAGGCCCGGACTGTCGCGCCGACGGCACGCTGTGGGGCGGCAACCTGGCGATGCTGACCTCGCTTATCGGCACCCCGTGGATGCCGCAGATTAGCGACGGAATTCTGGTGGTGGAAGATATTAACGAACACCCGTTCCGCGTCGAACGCATGCTATTACAGCTGCTCAACAGCGGTATTCTCGCGCGCCAGCGGGCGATTATCCTCGGCAGTTTTACCGGCGCAAACGCCAACGACTACGATGCCGGATACGATCTGCCGATGGTATACGACTACCTTCGCCAGCAGCTTAACATTCCGGTCATCAGCGGCCTGGATTTCGGTCACGAGCAGCGTACGGTCACCCTGCCGCTTGGCGCCAGAGCATTGCTGGTCAACAACGCATCCATCACCACGTTAAGCATCAGCGGCCACCCGGTTCTGGCGGAATAAAAATTCCTCTAACGCATATCCCGATCGGCGTCAGATTGTTAAAATGGTGTAGTTTTTAATTTATCTTCACGCCGGTAAGGAGTACGTCAACATTGGACGCCGCTGCGGTCATCAGTCTGTTTATCCTGGGTTCTGTTTTAGTAACCTGTAGTATTTTATTAAGTTCCTTTTCCTCACGCCTCGGCATCCCGATTCTGGTTATCTTCCTGGCGATTGGGATGCTGGCGGGCATTGACGGTATCGGCGGCATTCCGTTTGACAACTACCCTTTCGCCTACATGGTGAGCAACCTGGCGCTGGCGGTTATCCTGCTTGACGGCGGGATGCGCACTCAGGCCAGCTCTTTTCGCGTGGCGCTGTGGCCCGCCCTCTCGCTCGCCACGGTCGGGGTGCTGATCACCTCGGCTCTGACCGGACTGATGGCGGCCTGGCTGTTTCATCTCAACCTGATTGAAGGGCTGCTGATCGGCGCTATCGTCGGCTCAACCGATGCCGCGGCGGTATTCTCACTCCTCGGCGGTAAAGGGCTGAACGAACGCGTCGGCTCGACGCTGGAAATTGAATCCGGCAGCAACGACCCGATGGCGGTGTTCCTGACCATTACCCTTATCGAGATGATTCAGCAGCACGAGACCGGCCTGAGCTGGATGTTCGCGGTGCATATCGTGCAGCAATTCGGGTTGGGTATCGCTATCGGCCTCGGCGGCGGCTATCTGCTGCTGCAGATGATTAATCGCATTGTGCTGCCGGCCGGGCTTTATCCTCTGCTGGCGCTGAGCGGCGGGATCATGATTTTCGCCGCCACCACCTCGCTGGACGGCAGCGGCATCCTCGCGGTCTACCTGTGCGGATTCCTGCTCGGCAACCGGCCGATTCGCAACCGCCACGGTATCCTGCAAAACTTCGACGGCCTGGCGTGGCTGGCGCAGATCGCCATGTTCCTGGTGCTCGGCCTGCTGGTCACCCCGTCCGACCTGTGGCCTATCGCCATCCCGGCGCTCATTCTGTCGATGTGGATGATCTTTATCGCCCGTCCGCTGTCGGTGTTTGCCGGTCTGCTGCCGTTTCGCGGCTTCAACCTGCGCGAGCGGATATTTATCAGTTGGGTGGGCCTGCGCGGCGCGGTGCCGATTATTCTCGCCGTCTTCCCGATGATGGCGGGCCTGGAGAATGCGCGGTTGTTCTTTAACGTGGCCTTCTTCGTGGTGCTGGTCTCGCTGCTGTTACAGGGGACCTCGCTCTCCTGGGCGGCGAAGAAAGCCAAAGTGGTGGTGCCGCCGGTCGGCTCGCCCATCTCCCGCGTCGGGCTGGATATCCATCCGGAAAACCCGTGGGAGCAGTTCGTGTACCAGCTTAGCGCCGAAAAATGGTGCGTCGGCGCGGCGCTGCGCGACCTGCATATGCCGCCGGAGACGCGGATTGCCGCGCTGTTTCGCGACAACGTACTCCTGCACCCTACCGGCAGTACCCGGCTGCTGGAAGGCGATATTCTCTGCGTGATTGGCCGCGAGCGCGACCTGCCCGCGCTGGGTAAACTGTTCAGCCAGTCGCCGCCGGTGGCGCTGGATCAGCGCTTCTTCGGTGATTTTATTCTCGATGCCAGTGCCAGATTTGCCGACGTCGCGCAGATTTACGGCATTGACGGGGGAGAAGAGTTTCGCGATCGCCAGCAGTCTCTGGGTGACGTCATACAGCACCTGTTAGGCGCCGCCCCGGTGGTCGGCGACCAGGTGGAATTTGCTGGGATGGTGTGGACGGTGGCGGAAAAAGAAGAGGATCACGTACTGCGGGTTGGCGTACGGATGGCGGAAGATGAGGCGGAGTGATCCGCCTCAGGCTAAGTTACACCGTCACAACCGGTACGCGCGGCGCGAGCGCGCACATTAATTCATATCCGACGGTGCCGCAGGAGGCCGCGACATCGTCAATTTTGATCTCTTTGCCCCACAGCTCAACCGGCGCGCCGATCCCTGCCTGCGGGCATGGGGTTAAATCCACGGCCAGCATATCCATTGAGATGCGCCCGACCGTCACGGTGCGTACGCCGTCAACCAGCACCGGCGTACCGCTCGGCGCCAGCCGCGGGTAACCATCAGCATAGCCGCAGGCAACGATGCCGATACGCCGCTCCTCCGCCGCGCGCCAGGTTGCGCCGTAGCCGACCGCTTCACCGGCTTTCAGGTTCTGTACGGCAATAATTTCGCTGCTTAGCGTCATCACCGGTTTCAGCCCGGTGTTGGCCACGTCCTGCCACAGGCCGGAAGGCGAGGCGCCGTACAGCACGATCCCCGGCCTCACCCAGTTAAAATGCGACTCCGGATGCCACAAGGTTGCCGCCGAGTTCGCCAGCGAGCGCGGGCAATCCAGCCCTTCCGCCGCCTGCTCAATGCGCCGCATCGGCTCGACAATGCCGTCCGGGTTTTCCGCTTCGGCGAAATGCGACATTAACGTCATTTCGCTGACGTTACCGAGCGCTCGCAGCTGCTGCCAGACGATGTGCAAACGGTCCGGCATAAAACCCAGCCGATTCATCCCGCTATTCACCTTGACGTAAATATCGAGGGGCGCGTGCAGCTTCGCCTGCTGCAGCGCCTTGATTTGCCAGTTACTGTGCACGCTGGTAGTCAATCGGTATTTATCAAACAGCGCCAGCTCATCGGCATTGAAGAAACCTTCCAGCATCAGTATCGGCCCTTTCCAGCCGAGCTCGCGCAGCAGGATCGCCTCTTCAAGATTGAGCATCGCGAAACCGTCCGCGGCGCTAAGCGCGTTCCAGACCCTTGCCAGGCCGTGGCCATAAGCATTGGCTTTGACCACCGCCCACAGGCGCGAGCCGGGCGCCGCGCGGCGAACAATTTGTTGATTCTGGCGTAAGGCTGACATATCAATGCTGGCCTTTACAGGACGAGACATGAAAGCTCCTTGTTAATTGTGAACGCCATGCAGATGCTGAGCGCGGGCCGGCGTAAAGCCGCGGCCGTAGCGGGCGACGGCAAGATCGTCATACGGGATCGCCGGCGTACGCCCGGAGATCAGATCGCTGATCAGCTGGCCTGAACCGCAGGCCATGGTCCATCCCAGCGTGCCGTGGCCGGTGTTGAGCCACAGATTTTTATACGCCGTGCGGCCCACCACCGGCGTACCGTCCGGGGTCATCGGACGCAGTCCGGTCCAGAAGGTTGCCTGTTCAACGTGGCCGCCGCGCGGGAACAGATCGCGCACCACCATCTCCAGGGTTTCACGCCGCGGCTGCAGCAGTTCTTTATTAAATCCCACAATTTCAGCCATTCCGCCAACGCGAATACGCCTGTCGAAACGGGTGATGGCGATTTTGTAGGTTTCATCAAGGATAGTCGAAACCGGCGCGCCGTCTTCTTCCGCGATCGGAATCGTTAGCGAATAGCCTTTCAGCGGGTAGACCGGAATATCCACCAGCCCTTTCAGCATGGCCGTCGAATATGAACCGAATGCCATCACGTAAGCGTCGGCTTTGATGATTTCAGCGCCGCACTTCACGCCGGAGATGAGATCCCCTTCATAGAGCAGTTCATCCACCGGTGTATTAAAACGGAAAGTCACGCCCGCCTGTTCCGCCATCAGGGCCAGACGCGTGGTGAAAAGCTGGCAGTCGCCGGTTTCATCATTAGGTAAACGTAAACCGCCCGTCAGTTTATGGCTCACTTCCGCCAGCGCCGGTTCAACGTCCAGCAGGCGGTTTGCCTCCAGCAGCTGGTAAGGCACGCCCGCCTCCTGCAGTACCGCGATATCGCGGGTCGCGTTTTCGAACTGCTTGTCGGTGCGGAAAAGCTGCAGCGTGCCGCCCTGCCGGCCTTCATACTGGATACCGGTGCTCTCGCGCAGCGCCTTCAGGCAGTCGCGGCTGTACTCCGCCAGGCGCACCATACGTCCTTTGTTTTCCATATAGTGGCGAGTGTCGCAGTTGCGCAGCATCTGCCACATCCATTTCAGCTGGAACGGCGTGCCATCCAGCCCAATAGCCAGCGGCGCGTGGCGCTGGAACATCCACTTAATCGCCTTCAACGGTACGCCCGGCGCCGCCCACGGCGCAGCGTAGCCGGGAGAGATCTGCCCGGCGTTAGCGGCGCTGGTCTCTTCGGCCGGCCCCGGCTGACGATCGATAACCGTCACTTCATGTCCTGCCTGGCTTAAGTACCAGGCGCTAGCCACTCCAACTACCCCACTTCCCAGTATGACGACGCGCATAGCGGCTCCGTAATCGTTAAAGAACAATCATCTGATTACAAATTGATAACTCAGATGAAAATATTATTCAACATACGCTTTATTTATGGTGACTTATCTCACAGGGTTCTGCGCCAGCACTGCCCCCGTCGGTTTACCATCTCCTGCTGCGCCTCATTTTTCTACAGAATAAAATCCTGTTTAAACCGTAAAACAACGCCTTTAAGATTGTGAAATCGCGAAGAAAAGAAAATGTGGATGCACGCAGTTTGCGACGCCGTGTTCTATGCTTGTTAAGAGGTTTTCCGTACAGAGAGAACCATCAACAACGAGGGCGCGCTAATGGCTACGATTGATTCCATGAACAAGGACACAACCCGTTTAAGCGATGGACCCGACTGGACTTTTGAGCTGCTGGAGACCTATCTGGCAGAAGTCGATCGGGTGGCGAAGCTGTATCGTCTTGACACCTATCCGCACCAAATCGAAGTCATTACTTCCGAACAGATGATGGATGCCTACTCCAGCGTCGGGATGCCGATTAACTATCCGCACTGGTCGTTTGGTAAAAAATTCATTGAGACCGAACAGGCCTATAAGCACGGGCAACAGGGGCTGGCCTATGAAATCGTCATTAACTCCAACCCCTGTATCGCCTATTTGATGGAAGAGAACACCATCACCATGCAGGCGCTGGTGATGGCGCACGCCTGCTATGGGCACAACTCGTTTTTCAAAAATAACTACCTCTTTCGCAGCTGGACCGACGCCAGCTCCATCATCGACTATCTCATCTTCGCGCGTAAATACATCACCGAATGTGAAGAGCGCTACGGCGTTGATGAAGTCGAGAAGCTGCTCGACTCCTGCCACGCCTTGATGAACTACGGCGTTGACCGCTATAAACGCCCGCAGAAAATCTCGCTGCAGGAGGAAAAGGCGCGGCAAAAAAGCCGGGAAGAGTATCTGCAAAGCCAGGTGAATATGCTGTGGCGCACCCTGCCGAAGCGCGAAGAGGAAAAGACCATTGAAGCGGCACGCCGCTATCCCTCTGAGCCGCAGGAAAACCTGCTCTACTTTATGGAGAAAAACGCGCCCCTGCTGGAGCCATGGCAGCGTGAGATCCTGCGTATCGTGCGTAAGGTCAGCCAGTATTTTTATCCACAGAAGCAGACTCAGGTGATGAACGAAGGCTGGGCGACCTTCTGGCACTACACCATCCTGAATCATCTTTATGATGAAGGAAAAGTCACCGAGCGCTTTATGCTGGAGTTTCTGCACAGCCACACCAACGTGGTGTTCCAGCCGCCCTATAACAGCCAGTGGTATAGCGGCATTAACCCCTATGCGCTGGGTTTCGCCATGTTCCAGGATATCAAACGTATTTGTCAGTCGCCGACGGAAGAGGACAGGTACTGGTTCCCGGATATTGCCGGATCCGACTGGCTCGAAACCCTGCACTTCGCCATGCGCGATTTCAAGGATGAAAGCTTTATCAGCCAGTTCCTGTCGCCGAAAATCATGCGCGATTTCCGCTTCTTTACCGTGCTCGATGACGATCACAACAACTATCTGGAAATATCCGCCATTCATAATGAAGAGGGATATCGTGAGATTCGTTCGAAGCTTTCAGCGCAGTACAACCTGAGCAACCTCGAGCCGAACATTCAGGTATGGAATGTGGATCTGCGCGGCGACCGTTCGCTCACCCTGCGCTACGTGCCGCACAACCGCGTGCCGCTGGATAAAGGACGCCGCGAGGTGCTGAAGCACGTCCACCGCCTGTGGGGATTTGACGTTCTTCTGGAGCAGCAAAACGCCGATGGTAGCGTTGAGCTGCTGGAACGTACGCCGCCGCGGCCCAATCCGCTGTAGCGCGTAAACAGCAAAACGCCCGGTGACAGCACCGGGCGTTGTTTATTCGTGGGCGGGGTCTAGCGCATATTAATCGCCAGGTCACCCGGCAAATTCTTCTGCATACGATGCCAAATCTCCCCGCTGTCATGCCCGTAGCGGCGAACGATTTCATAAACCTGTTCATGAAGCCCTTCTTCACATACTTTCGCCAGCTGATGATAGAAGCCGAGCGCCAGGCTACGCGCTTCCGGGTTGGCAAAATAGTGACGACCTATGCGGGTGTACAGACCTTTCATCCCGTTGAGGATCAGGCCGTAGATAGGGTTACCTGAAGCAAAGGCCAGACCGCGGAAGATATTATAATCCAGCTCGGCAAACGCATCGGCGTGGTCTTCAATTTCACGCGCGCTCGCCAGAACCTCCAGCGCCTTATCCGGGTGCTGACGGAAAGCGGTGCGGATAAAAATAGTCGAAATATTGGTACGCACGGACAGCAGATTATCAATCAGCTGCGGAACGCTGTCGTGATCGAGACGCGCGAGGGTTTCGAGAATATTCAGACCTGACGTTTCCCAGAAGTTGTTCACTTTGGTAGGCTTACCGTGCTGAATGGTTAACCAGCCATCGCGGGCCAGACGCTGCAACACTTCACGTAAGGTTGTACGGGTAACACCAATCAGTTCAGAAAGTTCACGTTCAGCGGGAAGAATTGAACCAGGAGGGAAGCGGTTATTCCAGATACTTTCAATGATGTACTCTTCAGCGAAACCCGCAGGGCTTTGCGCCTTAATGACCATAATAAGATTTCCATTACACAGCGTTGCTATTCGACTCATCATACCAGAGCGGCCATAAGGCAGATAGCGCCAGAAAGTAATTAAAAAGGGATCGCCGTTTCATTTTCAACTTTTCATTTCACACTTTCTGTGGCTAAAGAACGTGATGCGAAGAAAGTTGCGTCTCGTTTTGCGCAACTGGTAATCTTGCGTATAGTTACGCATAAAATCATGTTTCAGAATTTGACGGAGAAAGGATGTCTGTCGTGGAAATGTCGTATGGCCGCGCCCTGTGGCGCAACTTTCTTGGTCAGTCCCCGGACTGGTACAAACTCACTCTCATCATTTTCCTGATCGTTAATCCGCTGGTCTTTTATCTTCATCCGTTTATTGCCGGATGGCTGCTGGTTATCGAATTTATCTTCACCCTGGCGATGGCGCTTAAATGTTATCCGCTGCTGCCGGGCGGCCTGCTGGCTATTGAAGCGGTATTTATCGGTATGACCACGCCCGGGCATATTCGCGAAGAAGTGGCCAGTAATCTTGAAGTCCTGCTGCTGCTGATGTTTATGGTGGCGGGTATCTACTTCATGAAGCAGCTGCTGCTGTTCATCTTCACCCGTTTGCTGCTCGGCATTCGCAGCAAGATGCTGCTGTCGCTGGCGTTTTGCGTCGCGTCCGCTTTCCTCTCCGCCTTTCTCGACGCGTTGACCGTTGTCGCCGTCGTGATCAGCGTGGCCGTTGGCTTCTACGGTATTTATCACAAAGCCGCTTCGGCGCGGCCGGACGATGACAACATGCTCGACGACAGCCATATCGAGCAGCACTATCGCGATGTTCTGGAGCAGTTTCGCGGCTTCTTGCGCAGCCTGATGATGCACGCCGGGGTCGGCACCGCGCTCGGCGGCGTAATGACGATGGTCGGCGAGCCGCAGAACCTGATTATCGCCAAAGCCGCGGGCTGGCACTTCGGTGAATTCTTCATACGCATGCTGCCGGTAAGCTTACCGGTGCTGGTATGCGGCCTGCTCACCTGCCTGCTGCTGGAGAAATTCCGCCTGTTTGGCTACGGCGAACCGCTGCCGCCTACGGTGCGCAAAGTGCTGCAGGATTTCGACGATCGTAGCCGTCAGAGCCGCAGCCGTCAGGATCGCCTGCGTCTTATCGCCCAGGGGGTTATTGGCGTCTGGCTGATCGTCGCGCTGGCGCTGCATCTGGCGGAAGTCGGCCTGATTGGCCTGTCGGTCATCATTCTGGCAACGACTTTTTCCGGCGTCACCGATGAACACGCCATCGGCAAAGCGTTTACCGAAGCGCTGCCGTTTACCGCGCTGCTGACGGTCTTTTTTGCCGTCGTGGCGGTGATCATCGATCAGCACCTGTTTGCCCCGGTGATCGAATTTGTTCTCCAGGCCTCGCCGCACGCCCAGCTATCGCTGTTCTATCTGTTTAACGGCCTGCTATCGTCGATTTCGGATAACGTCTTCGTCGGCACCGTGTACATCAACGAAGTGAAGACGGCCCTGGAGCATGGGACGATCGGCCTGCCGCAGTTTGAGCTGCTGGCGGTGGCCATTAATACCGGTACTAACCTGCCATCCGTCGCCACGCCGAACGGTCAGGCCGCGTTTCTGTTCCTGCTCACCTCCGCGCTGGCCCCGCTGATTCGCCTCTCCTATGGCCGTATGGTGTGGATGGCGCTGCCGTATACTCTCGTCCTGACCCTGGTGGGCCTGGCGTGCGTCGAGTTTACCTTGATGCCGGCGACCCAGTGGATGCTGGAGCAGGGTTGGCTGGTGACGCCTCAGCTGCTGAAATAAAAAAGCAATACCCGGATCAAAAATCCGGGTATTCCATATTCGCTTACGTAATATTTTCAGACTAGCTGCTGGCGTCGCTTCGGTTTTCGTTTACACTGCCATGATTTAGCATGTTCCAGGGAAATGATTATGTTGCGATATTTAAACCAGTGCTCAAGGGGACGCGGTGCCTGGCTCCTGATGGCGCTTACCGCGTTTGTTCTTGAATTGGTTGCTTTGTGGTTCCAGCACGTCATGCTGCTGCAACCCTGCGTACTCTGTATTTACGAACGCTGCGCGCTTTTTGGCATTATGGGTGCAGGTATTGTCGGCGCCATCGCGCCAAAATCGCCTCTGCGCTATGTGGCGATTATTATCTGGCTCTACAGCGCCCTGCGCGGGCTGCAGCTGGCATGGGAACACACCATGATTCAGCTTCACCCTTCCCCCTTCCAGACCTGCGATTTCGCCGCTCGTTTCCCCACGTGGCTGCCGCTGGATAAATGGCTGCCTCAGGTATTTGTCGCAACCGGTGACTGCTCCGTACGCCAGTGGGAATTCCTGACGCTGGAAATGCCGCAGTGGCTGGTCGGGATCTTCGCCGCCTATCTGGTTGTCGGCGCGCTGGTGCTTATCGCACAGCCGTTTAAACCTAAAAAGCGCGATCTGTTTGGCCGCTAAGAACAATTGCTGATAAAGCGCTCCTCCGGGAGCGTTTTTTTTGCCTGCACGTTGACGTCGGTCACATAAAGTTGCATATTAAATGCAACTTATCGATGTTAACTAAGGAGCACATGATGTCTCATTTGCGTATTCCCGCTAGCTGGAAGGTAAAACGCTCCACCCCATTCTTTACCAAACAGAACGTCCCTGCCGCTCTGCTGACGCACCACAACACCGCTGCGGGTGTTTTCGGCCAGCTTTGCGTGATGGAAGGTACGGTAACCTATTATGGTTTCGCCGACGAACAGGCGACAGAGCCTGAAGCAAAGGTCGTTATCAACGCCGGACAGTTCGCGACCAGCCCGCCGCAGTACTGGCACCGCATTGAGCTTAGCGACGACGCGCAGTTCAATATTAATTTTTGGGTTGCAGATGACGCCGACGGTGAAAGCGGGCTATTCCACGCGAAGAAAGGCTAACTGAGCGCCTACTGCGCCCAGTCTGGTTTGTTCAGGATAGGCAGGAGTATTTTTTAGTCCTGCGTTATCTTCGGCAGTATCTGGGTAAATCTTAATAAGTTACCGCAGAGGATTTCACTCTCTATGTTCTTCTGTGAATCATCTGCGGTACTTTTCTGTCCCACTCATGCCCCAAACTGGAAGCGGCTTTCCAGAATGGAAACGAGACTGTTTACTGCAACGCAATCCCGTGGCATCCTTTTCTGCGTTAATCATGTAAATTTCGGTGCGCACCACTCTTTCATGATGACACTCTATATCTAAGCTTTATCCCTCGATCTGTACTCAACCGTGACGTCTATACTTTAGTCTTACCGACTGGAGGTAGCTATGTGCGGACGCTTTGCCCAATCACAAACCCGTGAAGAATACTTGGCTTATCTGGCTGAAGAGGTCGAGCGGGATATCGCCTTTGATCCAGAGCCAATAGGACGCTTCAACGTCGCCCCCGGTACCAAAGTTCTATTGCTGAGCGAACGTAACGAACAGCTGCACCTCGATCCAGTTCACTGGGGTTACGCACCAGGGTGGTGGGATAAGCCAGCGCTTATTAACGCTCGCGTAGAAACCGCGGCAACAAGCAGAATGTTTAAACCACTGTGGCAACATGGCCGGGCTATCTGCTTTGCGGATGGCTGGTTTGAGTGGAAGCGTGAAGGTGACAAGAAGCAGCCCTATTTCATCCATCGTAAGGATGGTCAGCCGATTTTTATGGCGGCGATTGGAAGCGTCCCCTTCGAACGCGGAGATGAAGCTGAGGGATTTTTGATTGTGACTGCAGCTGCCGACCAGGGGCTGGTCGATATTCACGACCGCCGGCCGTTAGTGTTAGTGCCGGAAGCAGCGCGCGAATGGATGAGGCAGGATATCGGAGGGAAAGAGGCGGAGGAAATAATTGCTGATGGCGCTGTGTCAGCGGACCATTTCACCTGGCACCCTGTATCCCGCGCGGTGGGTAACGTTAAGAATCAGGGGCCGGAATTAATAGAGCCGATCACTTAACTTTCAACAGGTCGCTGTATCTCGTTGTATAGCGGGGTGATAGCATTTCTCGCTTCATCTGCCATGCGGCCTGGATTCCCTGCCCTGCAAAATAGAGCGTCCCTCTGCCATCCTTCGCGTTGAGGTGGTCGAGGACTTCCATCAATTTCTCACTGTTCTGCCGCGGTGCGTTGTCGTCGAATAGATTCAGCTGTGCCACACCCTGGCTGTAAAAATCACCCAGCATTACCCCTGCTTTCTGATAACGATGTCCGTCTCGCCAGATTGCATCGAGGCATTTCGCCGCCGCGGTGATTATGTCTCTGCTGTCCTGGGTTGGCGTAAGCAGCTTTACCGATGCGCTGTTTCCGTAATATGGCTCATTAAGCGCAAAGGGACTGGTTTTAACGAACGCTGAGATAAACCGGCAATACTGATGCTCGCCGCGAAGTTTCTCGGCTGCGCGCGATGCGTAGCTGCATATCGCCTGGCGCATTTCATGATATTCAGTGATGCGGCCGCCGAACGAACGGCTGCACACGATTTCCTGCTTTACCGGCGCGAATTCCTCAAGACCAAGGCATGCCTCGCCGCGCAGCTCCCGCACCGTTCTTTCCAACACAACATTAAAGTGCTTCCTGATGAAACGGATATCCGTGTCGGCAAGTTTTAACACTGTGTCTATCCCCATAGACTCCAGTTTTTTACTGATACGGCGGCCAACGCCCCACACTTCATCAACTGGCAAGATCGCCATTAGCTTTCTCTGCCGCTCCAGGTTCGACAAATCAACCACACCTCCGGTCTGGCGCTGCCACTGTTTCGCGGCGTGATTGGCAAGCTTTGCCAGCGTCTTGGTCTGAGCAATACCAACGCCGACCGTGAGATGCGTCCTGCGTAGAACTGTCTCACGAATTTCCCGGCCAAAGTCGGTAAGATCTCGACAGTTACGAACCCCTGTCAGGTCGCAAAATGCCTCATCTATACTGTAAATTTCGCAGCGCGGAGACAGTTCTTCCAGCGTGGTCATCACACGATTGGACATATCGGCATAGAGCTCATAGTTGCTACTAAACGCGATAATGCCGTGCCGGAGAAACAGATCCCTTTGCTTGAAGTACGGCTCACCCATTTTGACAAACGGCTTGGCTTCTGCGCTACGTGCAATCACACAACCATCATTATTGGAAAGGACGACCACTGGCCGCCCTTTCAGGTCAGGACGAAACACCGTCTCGCACGATGCGTAAAATGAATTCACATCGCAAAGCGCAAACATCTTAGCCCGCTGATTTAATGATGTAAGTGACGACCCCGAACACGTCGAGAGTGTCCTCGCTACCCACAACTATCGGCGAATATGCAGGGTTCATTGGGTTAAGCTGAACCCGCGGATGCAGCTGCAGTTTCTTTACAGTGAATTCCCCATCCACAGCTGCAATCACGATATCACCATGTACTGCGGTTCTTGAGCTATCCACAACCAGTAAATCCCCCTCCCCGATCCCAGCATCCTTCATGCTATCGCCGGCAGCTTTGACAAAATACGTCGCGCTGGGGTGATTGACTAATAGTTCGTTCAGATCGATGCGCTGCTCAACATAATCCTGCGCGGGACTCGGAAAACCACACTGCACAAGGTCGCTGTACAATGGGATCAGGATGATCTTACGTAACTCAACGGGCGTGTAGAACTGCATAATAGACTCGCTCATATAAATACTGTTTATATATACAGTAATTTCATTGAGCGAGAAGATCAAGAAAGGAAGCGGCTATCAATATCAATGACAGCCGCAATGCTCTGTTTGTTATTGAATTGCCGTCCGTGGCAAAGAATTAAACTTCCCTGATGGAAACCCACGCTATCTCGGTCTGCTTCCCTGCCTCACCCATTACGGTCAGTCGCAGGTTTTTGGTCGGAGACGCATTGTTACCGGTATGCCAGTATCTGAATTTTATCTCTCTCCATCCCAGAGCTGCAGATGAAGAGAATTCAGTGGCAACAACTTCTTTACCAGTGGCTTGCTGACCTATCAGAACGCGAAGCTTTGACAGGTCATATGAGTCAGGGGTAATAGTTGAAGTAGAAAAACTGGACGAGGAATCGAACAGCGATACCCATCGACGGCACCATACTTTTATCTCCAGCTCCACGGCATCTGCTTCAGTCGGTGCCGTAAAGTCCTGGGTGATATAATTGGTGTCGTCAACGACCACCACCTTTGTGCATCCTGCCGGCGGATTTCCGCCAGATGGAACATAACGAGGTACGCTTCCGATCCGGGTCCATCCGGAGATTTCATCATCACCAAACTTGCCCTGAGTAAGAAGCTCCGCTCCCCTCGCCCGACGCTCCACCGGCTGCCAGTTATCCAGGCCTTTGCTGTCACGTCCTGTATATTCGACATGAATATCTGACAGGCTAAAACTACCTGACGCGGCGATCAGGAACGATATTTTGTCCCCCTGCATGTACTTCACTATATTTGGTGACGTGATCGCACCAGTTATAGCTTCCCAGGTTCCTTTTTTATCCGCGTAGTGCGTGTAATACGCCGGGTCGAAGCCCTGCTCTGCGCCTGTATAGGTAATTGATGATGGCCCGGAACCACTGACTTTCGTTAGCGTCCCGCTGCTTGCTGTGGCCGCATTCGGATTGCAAATCAATTTATCCTGATACTGCCCAACAACAGTAAATGAGGTGGTCCCATCACTGTAAACATCACCAACAGTTGGTGTCGCCGTAACCCCCGTGAATGCCTTATAGATAGCTGTGGTGAACGCTGGCTGTGTCAGGCGGTTTAATGCGTACACAGTTACAGTGCTACCCGCAGTGACCAGGCGTACAGACTGCACCCCATCAGCAGACGACGGAAGAATGGCTTCCACCAGAGCATAATTTGTGAATGCCAGCGCCGTGCCCTGAGCAAGTTGCCCATACTCAGAGTTATAGCGGGTACGGGTAGTGTTGATCGCGTTATACACGCTCAGATTATCGAAATAACTCTGGTCTGCCGTCGGAATGGCGGTATGCCCCAGCGTTATTTCTTTAAATCGTTGCGCGCGGTCAGTTACATCGTCATAGACCAGATCGGCAACAGTACCGACGGTATACCCAGGACGGACACGGAAGATTTTAAGCCCGCTTCTGGGTCGCGGCATTCCGTTAACGCCCTTCAGCATACCTGACCACAACTGCGTGTTCGTTCTGGTCCCTGGGTGAGAACCTACCCATAAACGACCATCGCTATTGAACTCAAAGTTTCGAGCTTCAGTAGTAATATCCCAGAATTCAGCGCCAAATTTCTCGGCAACCTGACGGGTCTGCGCATACGCCCAGTTATCAATTTGCGGATGCTCAGTGCTGAAAATGGGCTTCGCGCCAAGAGCCCTGACTGACTGAATAACCCGCTGCATGTCCTCCTGCCAGTACCGGTAGGATATGCTGCGTTTTGCCGCATCATTTGTCTGACTGATAATCACAACATGAGAAGCCCCCATATCGCGAATACCCCACCCAAATGTCGGGCTGTTACTGATGATGCGCTGGTTCATCATCACACAGTCATTTCCGGAGACGCCATACGGCTCGATTCGCCAGTCGGTAAGCATGGAGATCATCGCCGCATACGACTTGTCTTTCAGAGCGTGCATTGACTCAGTGTAACTGTCACCCAGAATGACAATTTTACTGCTGTTTTTGACGGTGATTTTCTCGCTGATGAACTCTGCAGATGCACTGGTGTATTGCTCATTAACGAGCTTTGCCATATTACGCTCTGTCAGGCGGCGCAGCACAGGGTCCATTGTTATTGCGGTATCCGCAGCCATCAGGAAGAACCCTGTGGCATAGCGCTCAGACGTGGCAGGTGCAACGCCTGACCCCACCCAAAGAGTGTAAACAGCTGAGGTGTAGGTGCTAACCTGGCCGGCCTGCCACACAAGATACAAGTTCGGCCCTACGGTTTTGATACCGCGCTCAGTGGTGTAGGTGATCTCAACCAGAGATGCACCATTAACCTGGAAAATCTGCGCCCGGGCGATACCTGCGACATCAGCGGGATTTTCGGCATAAATCAGGAAATAGGCACCGACGTATTTACCGCGCAGATCGGCAGTGCTGGTATAGCCAACAAACTCCGTCGCTGACCCGTCGGTGCGCCACTTAATTGCCCTGGTATATCCGCGATCCAGCAATGACTGCTGAGTGGTCAGGGATACAACAGTCGACCCACCACGAACCGGAGGATTCAGGCTTCCCCCATCCATGTCACCATACGTCAGCAGGTTGCGCTCGAAATTAAACTGCAGCACATCCTGGTTCGTGAAGCGGACCTGGTTCAATGTGTCCAGTTCGTTGACTACACGCTTGGCAACGTTGCGCTCTGTCAGACGCCAGAGCAGCGGCTGAATATCGTAGTCCGTTGCTCCGACAGAAAGATAAAAGGCGGTGGCAAACCGGTTCGCGGTGACAGGCGCCGTCGCCCAGCCCAGACAAAGTTCGGTAACCGGGTTGGTATACGCGTTAACGGTGCCTTTCGCCCACAACAGCCACAGGTAATCGCCGACTTTTTTCTTACCGATATCGTTGCTGTAGGTGATCTGCGCAAGAGCTCCGTCATTGCTCTGGAAAATGTTGGCGTAATCCAGATTGTCGACGTCGCTCTGATTTTCTGCGTAGATCAGAAAATACCCGCAGACAGTTTTTCCACGGAGGTCGGCATTTCCTGTACTACGGATAAACTCAGTCCCGCCAGTGCGTGCCTGCACGGCGTTTTTATACCCGCGCTCAATAAGGGTTTGCTGCGTGGTGAGAGCAACTACGGATGAGCCGGAACGAATAAGCGGGTTAAATGCCCCGCCATCCATATCGCCGAACGGGATGATGTTGCCGTGATAATTAAACTTTTTATCCAGTTCGCGATGGTTGATTGCAAAGTCGCTGGCCGGGTACGGAGCGTCCCATTTAATACTGTCCAGATTCATTACCGATTCGCTGAATACATAGCACAGGCCGGTAATGAGCCGCGTATCTGAAGGTGCCCCAAGCCCACCCTTGCCTATGTGGAGATAGCGCGCGCTGCCATCAGCAGGAACAAATGCCAGAGTGGCATAGCAACGAACCGTAGAGGAAATATCACGGCGATAATTTACATATGGCACAGTTGGACTGGTGATGTTGTTCAGACCAGCATCTGCCAGATATGAGCACGTTGAATCAGAACCAAAGTTGCCATCAGCAGCATAAACAAGTGCTGACATCAGCACGTATTTACCATACTGCGGCTCAGGAATTTTTACCGGTGAGGCCAGAACGCTGGTATATGTATCACCATCAGGCAGGCGAGCTCCATATTTACAGCCTATCCCCATAAGGTAAGAATCGGTTATCGATACAAGTTTTCCGGTAACGTACGTTGACGATGCATTTTTCATTTTCGGCGGAATTCCTGATCGGAAACCACCATCGTCAAACATATTAGACAGGCGCAAAGGGAATAAAGCAGCCTGAGAAGGCATTTTACGACCGGTTTCGATCAACGTTCCTGCGTTATTAATTACCTCAACCGCAAGAGCGCTGTCATCCGGGCTTCGGTAATATGTGGTCGACCCCACTGGGATGTTCGCTATATCCGCCTGCGCTGCAGCCAGGGTCATATACTGGCGGCTGAGAGGGATCAGGTTCTGCCGCGTTTCCTCAACGACTTTATCCCCTTCTGCCTTGATGCCGTCAACGGTGTAATGTTCACCGCCGAGGCGATCGGTGTATGTCAGCTCTGTACTGGTGACAACCTTATCCAGCATGGCGCCGGCATAAACTGCATCCCGGATATCAGTGCTTGGCACCTGATTGTCGGTTGGAGCTGGTAACGGTACTTCTGCCATTGTGCATGTCGCCCTATAAAAGGCGCACGAAGCCCTCAGAAATTAACCTGATGGTGTGCGCGAAGGTTGGTAATTACTGCTGTGTGTTACGGATAAATCGAGTCTGAATACTCAGTGAGTGAGAGGGTTTGAGTATCGTCACCGTTGGGTTTAGCGCTATCGACGCGCCAGATTGTGGAGTTCAGTTCCGAGTCGGTAGCAATGAAATAACGGCTGGGGTTTTGCACATTTTCGCGGTCATAAATGTTCAGATCGAAGGTGTCGGCTGCAGCCTGAAATACTTTGGGCTTGCCGCTTACCGGATAGGCCCGCCAGCGCCCGCGGTAATTTCCGAGGCTGTCGGTCATAACCACCCACATATCGCCGAGTGAGAAGTCGATACGCTCTGAGGTCGCAAACTCGTCTCCGGAGCGCCCAGTGATGTATCCGGTTTGCTGCGCGTTGTCGTACATGTCCGGACACTGAACCACCGTGCCGCGCACGACCTGCGTTTCTTCCAGCACTTTCACCGTCATGGTCAGGCGTGAGTAAAGGATTTTTCTCGCCTCAAGCCAGGCCCGATCGGTTGCCTGAGTGGCGTTGCGGCAGCCATCCAGGCTGATCTGCATCGCGTTAACAGTGGCATCCTCAACCTCAGTGATGCCGCTGCTGTCGATCTGCAGGTAGATGTACGCCTTCTTGTTCGTCAGCGGGTCAACGTAATCCAGCGCCACGCCGTCGTAACCACCAGGGAGAGACATTTGCCAGGCTACTTTGTACTCGTCCCAGAACATGTTTGAGCGCGCAAAAACCGCATCGGGATTTGTCACTTTCTCATCACGCCAGAACGTCAGCACATCGCCGATGTTATTGCCGTCAACGCGGGCCACATTGGCGATCGTCGCTATGCGCTCACCAAGAGGCTGTTTCTCATCCGAGAAGGTGTAATCGAAATATCCAAGCTGGGCATCCGGCAGTGAGTCAGCAATGGCATACAGAGCGACGACGTCAATACTGGCAACGTCCTGTTTACCGACAACCACCCATTCGTGAAGGATGGCGTCGGCAAACGAACGACTCGGCCGCAGCGTGTAATCGACCGCGCCGGTGGTCCTGTCGTAGCTGATGGTATGCCGCTGCGCCAGCATGTTGTACTTCTGCTCGCGATTGCTGTTGCTATCGTTCGCCCCCTTAATCGTGATGCGGGCAATCGTGTCTTCCTGATACACGACGTTTTCGCGCACGTTCACCGCGTGGATTGCCATCAGCGTTACGACGTTGGCATCGTTGCTGTTGTCGAGTCGCTCGATTGTCACCGCATAACGCCCCGCCCCGGCAGCCGGAGTGAATTTATGCGTTGTGCGGAAATACCGGGTCGTCACCTGGAAGTCGTTATCGAAGAAATAATCATACTGTTCAGACGTCCCCGGCACCTGATTGTTGTCATCATCAACCTTCCAGAACTTAATCCTGTATTGCGTTGTGCCAGCGGTCGCGCCAAGTTGAACCAGCACATGCACCCAGACCTGCGTCGAGACAATCGGCGACACTGACGGACCGATAACAAGCGGCGTCTGATCATTCAGTGTGAACAGCGTCGAGTTGATAACAGCATTGCCCGGAAGCGACGTAATTTCACCTGAGAGCTCGCCGATATAAAACGTCGTGTACGACAGCGTGTCGTCGCCGATAGCGCTCTCTGAGGAGATGATGTTCCCGGCGCCGGTGACGTTTCGAGTAACGCTTGTGCCGCCGTCGTTCCATGTGGCGTTGATGACGAACGTAACCGGGTGCGGTACCGCCAGCGCCGCGAAGTAGGCGAAGTTGTCATCGTTTGACAGCACAACAGCCTTGAGCTGATTACTCTCTATAGCTACTGAGGTCGGCGCAGTCGTTGTGGCGGTCTGAGCCGGGAAATCCTCGCTTTCGTTCAGGCCCGGTACAGTTTCGTTATCGACGTCATCGAACTGATAGCCGACTTCAATCGTGCCGATCACGTCACCCGGGTTATAAATCGCAGAACTGGCGCCCGCCAGGCTGCCGAGGTTCGATTCGGAGTAGCGGATCGAGGAGATGGTGTACCGGCCGTAACCGACCTCGAACCATTCCGTAAGCTGTTTGTTATTGTCGACAAACTCGAACAGCGCCTCCTGAATCAGGTCAGGAAAGACGCGGCACTGGCCGTAAATGTTCGGGCGCCCCTTGTAGAGTCGCGCGCGGTTCGTCTGGCCGGTTAAGTCATTATTTGGGGATTCGCCGGTCGCCACCGATACCGAAGCGCTGGGCTTGTTTGACAGGCCGAATACTTTCAGCGCGCCGGAGAGGATTTTTGATACTGGACGCAATATTGTGGTGACCAACTTTCCGACCCCGCCCTCCGGCTGATCGAACACCGCCACGACGTCACCGGTACTCAATGGACGACTGATATCGTAGTCGTCCGACAGCGCGCGACCATTAAGTTTAACGACCACATCACGGTGCAGTTGCAGAGAATCCAGGAGATTAATCAGTGCGGTTCCGGGTTCTACCGTTCCTCGCTGCAGCGGAGCGCCGGGCAGTCGCTGCAATTCATATCGAACCATGCACCATGTACTCCACTTTGCTGTAAACCTTCAGTAATGCCAGCGGGCTGTCGCAGCGTACGAAACCAAATTCACCGCGGGCATGCAGGCATTTCACCGGGCTGATCATCACACCGATATGCGCTGGTAATTCGCCGCGGTAAAAAACGGCGATGCATCCGGTGGTCGCCACCGGCACTCGCCGCCAGTGGGCGCGTTCCTCTTCGTAGCAGGTGATGAACTCCGCGCCAGATTCGTACCCGGCGATGTGGTGCAGCTCTAGCCCCAGCACATGCCGGTAATAGAGAACCACCAGGCCCCAGCAATCAATCTGCTCAAAACTGCAGGCGCGGTTAGCCCAGGGCTTGCCGTTAACAAGCCCGATAAATTCACTCTGTGTCATACAGTGATCAGCCCGGGATAGTCTTTCGTGGTGTAAATGATGGAGTTGGCCAGCGTTAGCGGGTTAGTTTTTCCGGCGGTCACGGTGACGTTGCTAGCGTCGGCGGAAATGTCGTTCACATACAGCGTCCAGTCTTTCAGCGATGATGCGTCACCGATCGCATTCCACTGCTGATACAGGCATTTTATCGGCGTCATGCGCGCAGCCCCACGCCAGCTTTTAAGCGTCTGTCTGACGTGCTCCGTCGCGGCGACAAACGTTATGGTCATTGATATAACTGCCGTTCCGTCCTGCGCTGGCTCGGTCACACTGAATCGCGCTGGCTCGAAGGAGTTTCCACCGAACGTCGCCGGGCGGAACAGGTTATTGACCACCCGGTAATAACCAAACGCAGGATGGTAAAACTCCACAGTCTGCTTGATATCACTGGCCGGCCGCCGCTCCTTCCATTCTCTCAATGTCGGCATCAGTCGGCCCTCGGCATAACTTCGGTCACCAGATAATCCAGCCAGTAGCCATAACCCGGCTGCGCTTCGACAATCCAGTCGTCGTAGTCCTCGGTCATATCCTCGATACCGTTGCTGATAACCGTCGCCGTCCAGGTTACAACGCTTCCATTTTTGCTGGTCTGCACTGGCATACTGACGAAGTGAAGCGTCTGTTGCTGCACGCCTTGTGTATCCCCAAGGTCGATCGGCATCTGGAACCAGTTGCGCCCACGGTCGCAATAGGTCGGTGACCGCAGCCATGACTTAAACCGCTCGGCCTGCGCCAGCGTGAATATCCACTGCAGCGTCCAGGTCGCTTTCAGGTCGGTAGTGATTGGTGTAAATATCGCAGGGCCGACAGCAGTCTGCGTCGTCTGCCATGCCGTATCTTGCGTCATATTCTGATCGGCGCGCTGGGGAAGTGGCAGGAACGGAGGGTATTGAACTGTAGCCACGTGTCCTCCTGGCATTAAAAAACCCGCCGAAGCGGGTTGGTTTAGTAAGCGCCTGTCGCTTGTCGGCGTAGGCCAAAACTCTGCTGCATCTGAGATGACATTGGGCCGCCGTTCTGCAGGTCGGTAATGAATGTTTCTACCAGTAGTTCACCGTTATTCTGGCTGCTCTGCGTATCAACCTGTACCCCGCTCGCATAGTTGTAAACGTTGTGGGTGACGCGCATATTGCCGCCATTGCCCTGCATATCCTTATTGCTGATAACCTTTCCATTATCGCCAGGTATCATGTACTGCTTGCCAGTGCTGGCCTGGTAAATCTCCGGCTTACCTTTCTCACCTACCTGATACATGCTGCCGGCCGATACCGGCCCGCCATTATAGCGCGCGCCAGACAGAGCAAGACCGCTCGCAAGTCCTACAGTTGATGTGATGCCTGCTGATGCCGGCGCGGCGTTTGTACCCAACGTTGCGAGTGATGCCAGTGCAGCAGCAGGCGCCCATGCTGAAGCCGTCGTTGCCGCCATTCCAACCGATGAAGCGACAGAAGCCGCGCCGAGAGTTTGGCCGAGGATGTAGTTTTTCAGCGCTTCGACGCCAACCTGCACGATGCTGTTGATCACACTGTTCAGGATGGTATTCCCAAGTGACCGCATCGCCTCCTGAGCTGACATTGTGCCGGTTAGCAGTCCGGTAATTGCATTGGATGCATTCCCGCTAAAGGCGTCAACCGCACTCGTCAGCATGTTATAGCCGAGGCTTTGCTGGCTGAGTATTTCCCATTGAGCTGCGGTCCTCTGCTGTTCGTACTGCGTGTCTGCTGCGTTTTTGAGGGCCAGCGCGTTCTGATGGGCCAAAACCCCCTGCTGCTCAAACTGCTGGATGAGGGCCAGTTCCTGAGCGTGCTGATTAGCCAGTTGCTGAACCGGGTCAACCTCGGCGGCGGCCTGCTGTGTCGGGTTAACAACTTGCTGAGCGCGTATCTTAGCCAGATTAGCCTGGTGTTGTTGCTCCATCTGCTCGGTAGCGGCGTTGTACTCCTGAAGGTCAATCTTCCCGGCATTCAGGGCCGCTTTCAGGTTCTGCATGGATTCGGCGTAGGATTTATTCTCCGCCTGCTCCGGCATGGCTTTGAGCGCTTCGGTTACGCCTCTCGCTGCTGCGGCCGCATCCCACGCTTTAGCGGCGTATTGCCCAGCCTCCTGAATCTGCGCCTGAGTTGCGGCGCTGCCGAGTGACTGCTGCGCACGCAATATCGCGCTGTCTCGGCTCAATTCTTGAGTTGAACTGGCTGCAAGTTCAGACTGCTGGCGAAGGTTTTCAAGTTTTTGGGAAACTGATTCTGCGGCTGATGCTGAACGCTTGTCTTGCTGCTCTCCCTTTCTCTGAGCCTCCTGGCGAGCTTCTTCTGCTTTCTGAAGGTCGTAGTTTTCTCCGGCCAGATCGCCAGCCCTTGATATCTGGTTTGGGTTATCAGTGACCTTAGCTGCCTGCATTCTGGCTTTTGTCACTGCTCTTTGGCGTTCATCCTGAATTTTCAGTAACTCGTTCTGCTCTTCGAGGTTAAGAATTACTTTGTCGCCATCAGCGGTAGGAGGAGAAACCTGCAGCGCTTTGGGGTTGAAGTTTTGTCCAGCCTGATTTGCTCGGTTTATTTCATCAGCAGTGTTGCCGAAAGCCTTCGCAACCGCGCTCTGCACCTGCTCAAGTGACCAACCCTTTTGGATCAGCCCATCATGCACACCCATTGAAGTGAGCATGTTGTTTGTTAGGGTCCTGTTAGCTTCCGCTGCGGTGTCCTGAGTTCTTGCCAGTTTTTCCTGAGCATTTGCAAGGTCGCGAGATTTCTGAGCTAGCTGATCTGAAATCTCAGCCTGCTGGCGAGCAAAATCAGCGCCTTGCCCCATAGATTCTGCAGCAGCCTGGGCCGCTGGGGTGAAGTTTTGATAGCGTGACCTTAAGGAATCGACTTCGGATTGGAGATCAGATATTTCATCCTTCTGTGCACGTATAGATTTATTCGCATCGGCGATGGTTCCACGTAATTGTGTATTATTCATCGCCTTCATTGAGGCGTTCACGCGATCCAAGCTATCGGCAAAACGAAGGGCTTCTTCTCTGGCTTGCTGGGCTTTCTGCCAAAAATAGAAAATAGCCGCCGCCGCAAGCATGGCGACACCTGCAGGCCCACCAATTAACCCTAGCGCCCCTCTCAACACCCCCCCGGCTACAGATGCCGATCTGGAAGCTATAGTCGCGGCTTCCTGGGATGCTATGTAGCGTGCGTTTGCGGCTGTAGCGGTTGCCGTTGCGTCAGCTGTCGCTAAACGGGAAGCACTTACTTGCGCCTCTGCCTGCACAATAGCTGTTGCTCTTGCGTTCTGAGTTGCGGACTCGGCTCTTGCTAACTGAGTTGTCAAGGCCGCCTCGGCCTGGCGAAGCTCTGCCATCCTTGTCGCTGTCGCAATTCTCCCCTGATCTGAGATTTGCGCCTTCAGCCGCTGCGCCTCAAGCGCTTTTTCAGATTGAATCTGCGCAAGCTGCGTGCGTATTTCCGCCGTTTGAGCCTCCGCAAGCTGCACCTCAGCAGCTACTGAGGCGTTCGTTGTTTTGAGGGTAGCCAAGCGACCTTCTGCAAGGTTAAGGGCCGATATTGCCGCTGCCTTTTCAACCTCAGCCAATCTTAATTTTGCCGCCGCTTCTATTTCGGCGTCTTTTGCTGCTACCGACGCAGCTTTGCTTTGTGCAATAGATGCAGCCGTATCCTGAACTTTTGCCGCCGTTGCCATCGTAAGTGCGCCAACATAGCGGCTTCCCATAATTGCAGCCACGGCAGTTAACGCCCCGCTGAGTAAGCCGATATTTTCACTGGCTGTCACGACTGCGTCATTAAAAATTCCAGCGCTGGTTTTTACGGTTGAGTTTTCACCAAAGAATTTAGTTATGTTGTTACCAGCAACCTGCAGTGCCTGGCTGATCGTCGTCGTAGTGTTGGCGAACTCTTTCCCGATTACCGCTCCCTGGGATAAAAGCCCATTAACGACCACGTCGGTTGTTAACTTGCCCTGTGCCGCCATGTTGCGCATCTGGCCGATGCTAACACCCATGGAGTCAGCGAGAGCAACAATCAGGCGGTTTCCCTGTTCGTTTACAGAGTTGAATTCCTCACCGCGTAAAGCTCCAGAAGCAAGGCCCTGCGACAACTGAATAATCGCGTTCTCGGCCTCTTGCGCCGTGGCACCTGATACAACGAACCCTTGGTTTATAATTGTGGTTAACTTCGCCAGATCATCTGCGCTGGTCCCATACTGCCTGGTTGCCCTTTCCAGTCTTGCGTAGAGGGATGCCGTTGCATCTAAACTACTGCGAGTTTGCTGAGTAATGTTGAATACGCGCTCAGTTACATCAGCAAGTTGTTCAGACGGGCGAAGAGAGTTGGATAACTTGTTATTAACCGTGGCCCATGCGTCAGCATATTCAGCCACCTGCTGGACAGAAAGAGCTGCGGTAAGTGCAACCGCAACACGTGACAAGCTCGACATCGAACGCTCTGTGGTATCAATGGAGCGTGATGTTTTATCAAATCCCCGTTCCATCAGATCAAGGCGCTGGTTAACGCGCTGCTGGGCTACAAGAAGGCCCTGTATGTCCATCTCAATGTCGTAATAAATGCCGCCAGCGTTCTCTGCCATATCTTTCTCCGGACAATAAAAAAACCCCGCCGGAGCGAGGTTCTAAGTTAATTACATATTAGCTCTTAGTATACTGACAATGTCTTACCTAAAAGAAAATTTGCTTGCTCAAATCCAATTGTATTAACCTCAGTATCAACAACATAATCATAAGGCCATTTGGTATACCTTGTGAGCAACTTTGTACCGCCATTGATGCTGCCGACAATTCCTGTGACATTCGGAAAGTAGCCATTATCGCCGGAGGCAATGGGCTTACCTTGCCCAACTCTTATATATGCACTTCGCCCTGGGAAATGCTCATTACCTACAATAGCTGAGTATCCTTTTGCCTTTTTAATTATCCTAATGCTTTCATTGGTTATCTCGCATTGTTTTTTATCCGTCATTGAATCTTTTACGCACCCGAACGACCACGCCTGATCTGCCACGCCAACATTCCCTGAACCGTCTGAGTGATATAATGTATAAGGTATGCGATCAATAAGACCATGCTCTACTGCCATTACATTTGTTTCATTCCAGTTCCATATATTACTTGACACCTCACAGGTAATATCCCCACCAGAAACTAACGGCATTTTAGCGAATATACTGGGTTTTATTTTATAGAATATATTTTTGGATTGAGAGTATCTTTTATCAATAAAGTTAGAACAATGTAATTCAGCAATGCCGGGCAATCTTTTTATCTTTTCAATTTCAGACGTGCTTACCGGTGAGCCTGATATTTGATCTCTTTCATTGCTGTAAGAACTCCCGCCCGAACATTTAGCCCACTGCTCTGTGGTTTTTTTTATTCTGTCAGACACTGCAAAGTTAGATCTGTCCAGACTGGCAGCAAAGACCTTTGTTTTATCATCAACAAAAATCATCCCATCCTTCTTTTCAGTCAATGGTGGGGTTACAACAAAAGAACCATCCAGCCTATATGCCGTAAAGGATTTTCCATCGAATATCACATTCGCATTACCTTTAGTGAGCAGATTTGGAGGTGTAGACAACGCCCCCACTGCATACTCACATACTAACTTTTCACTAGCCACGGCTGCGCCTGAGACCATTAAAAGGCTAAGTGCAATAAAAATTCGCATATCCCTATCCCCATCAGTAAATGATGCGGCAATCGTAGCAGAGGGGAAGCGATACGACAAAACCCGCAGTTAAGCGGGTTTGGGGCCAAAGCACTAATTAGTGCTTAGATTTATTATCAGATAGTTAGGCAACATCAGCGCCATGGATCAGGTGACGAAGTGCCTGAACCCCTTCCGTGTTGTAACGGAAGGCTTCAACCTGCTTATCTGAGTGTCTCGACTTATCCAGGAAGAATTTGCCGTACTGCTCAGTTTTTAGATTGTGCTTATTAGCTACGCGACCGACCTTGTTCGCCGTGCACCCAAGCTGTTCCGCCACTTCACCCGCCGTTGAGTAATGCTCCTCAATCGCCGGCAGTGGCACAACTTCGTGACCGAGAAGCGGGTTAACAAGGGTGGCAACGATCACCTGGTTAGCCGATTCACCAAGCCGCGGGAACATTGACATCAGCTCGCGGGCCGATGCGATGTTTTTCTCCAGCGCCTGAGCTTTGAGTTGTTCAGCTTTGGCAAGCCGATATTCAGTAAGCCCTGAGGTGCTTTTGGTCGGCACCTGGATAGCCTGCATGTCTTCCAGCTTATCAACCAAAGAGCGGCGAACTGCCTTGGACTCGCGCGCGGCGACGCGCAGTGCTTGCTTGATGGACATTACTACTTTTTCAGAGGTGGTCCCGTTCGCTTTTTGCACTACGAAAATTTCGTAGTGCTCACCTTCCAGCTCGTCCTTAATGCGGCCAACAAAGTCATTATTGCGGACTTCTTTCTCTCCACACTGTTTGCGAGCATCATTTACCATCAGTAATAACGACTGAGAGTCAATGGTTTTATCGGTGACAACACGGCTTTTTGGTGCTAAATTTAATGAAGTCATTGGTTGGACCCTTATGACAGATTTATGGATAGCCGGTAGCTCGTAACTATCGGCTTTTCTTTGTGCATCATTGCAACATTTCCCGACGCAGGTGAGGCAATACCCTGCTCCAGTTATCATCCTTCCATGGGTGAAATTCGATATGCGCCGTCTCACGCTTAATGATCTCTCTGGCCTTGTTGATTGTCCGTGGCAACTCCTGTCCGATAGTGTGAAAGTGCCCGGCCTGTCGATGCTCGGCTACCTTCAGTAATGGAGTAACGCTCTCACAGGCGGTCAACATGATGTCACTCGCCCGCCACAACCAGGCAAGTGATGAAAGTTCATCGTCAGTAAACTGCTTCGCAATCGGCGAATGCGCCACTTCCCGATCCAGAATATCCAGCACCCAGCGGCGGAACTCTTTCGCCTTATCGGTAGTGGCAAACATCGCGATTAGATGACAACCACGAAGAGAGAACACACGGACCGACTTTTCACGTAAGTTATTGTTTATTCCGTTGGTCATCATTTTGATGACCATTGACATGCTGCTCGTGAACTCGTCGGAATTACGTGAGTAAATGGTCGAAACGCTTTTGCTTGAAGCATATCCCAGTGCCTTAGCGACATCTGCAGATGTCAGCCAAATACCATTCGCAACAGGCACTGGTACCAATGTGACATTGTGGAAACTTAGCTCTTTGTTCTGTACACTGTTCATGTCGATATTTCCTTCGCGGTTATTTTCGATAGAAGCCCGGTTAGTGTTAGCGCACTTCCGGGCTTCGCTGTTTTTACTGACCATTCACGCGTTCCTCACGCAGGCTTTTTGCTAAGCGCTGCACAATCGCCGAATTAATCGAAATCCCGTCCATCTCAGCTAAGCGCCGGATATCCTCCTTCATTCGCTCTGGCAGGCGTAGCTGGAAGCTATCATTTTTACGGCCGGTATAGAGTACGTCTTGCATCTACTATCTCCTTCTATGGTGTCAACTTGGTTCTACAACCAATTTATCACCATTTAAAACGATGTCAAGTTGGTGCTATTGTTTGTCGTCAAAATTGCAAATTTGAGGACTTATGAGCAGATTCCCTAGCCAAGAAATGGACAGGTTTAACGTAAGGCTGCCCTCAGGAATGCGTGAAGCAATAGCTGAACGCGCCAAGGCCAACGGCAGGTCAATGAACTCAGAGATCGTTCAGATACTTCAAGAAGCGCTTGATACCAATAAGGCTATTTCTGAAAGCGATCTGGTTGACTTCGACTCAACTCAGGCTGCTTTTAATGCAACCTCTACGCCTGAAGAAAAAGAAGTATTCTTAAACGCTCTTGCGAAAAAAGATCCGTTCACAGCAGAAATCCTGCGCGAAGGTGAAGAGCACGCAAGAAGACTTGCAGCAATACTTGGTAGGCGTATGGGATACCTGGATGAAGAAAAGTAAAATCCCCAACTAATTGTTAAAGAGCGGCTGCTGGAGCCATTAAAGCGCCTGCCGTCGCTCATGTAAATAGGTCATAAATTTCATCCATTTACGCTAAGTTATCTATCATTAAATATGATGAGATGTGATTAACTATGGTGAACCTGGATGAATGAAAAAAAATTTTTCAATAGCACGAATTGCTAATTTCTTGCTTGATTATTTGCCTGTCTTTCCATCATCGTCTGCCAGCGGCGCTCGTCTTCGTCCATGACCGTGTCGTACTCTTCGCGCGTGAAGCCGTTCTGATTGGGGTATTTGGCGTTAATCATCATGGCGAACTCTGTCATCGTGAGGTTCTCAGCCTCTTCCCGGCTTATGCCGAAATGGTTGCGGGCCGCCATGATGTAGTCGGCGGCGCGGAATTCTGCGGTTGTCTCGTTCGTTTCATAACGCTGCAGCTTGCGCACCTTCGCTTTGCCGATGATGCCGTGCATCATCAGGTTTTGCGCGACGATGACCATGCTTTCCGGCGGCATGCTGCCCGGGCGCCAGACAAAGCCACGCTTACGTGATTTCCCCGGTTTCATCCAGCCAACCAGATCGCCGATATCGTCGTCACAGCAGGCTGTCAGTACCGTGTGAGCCGCCATGATCGCTTTGCGTGACAGGAGCCCGCTTTGCATAAACCGCAGGACGCAATCAGGAAGGCGGCTGTACTCATCGCGAATATAAGCCTCGGCTGCGCGCTGCGCGAATGGCGTCGCCTCGTCATTGCACAGGTCATAGAACGCCTGGACAATTTCCTCCGGCTCTCCAATGCGTGCCATGTTTCGAAACGACGGCCGGAAAAAGAATTCCCGGTCACCGGTACCGATAACGCATTCGCCTAATTCTTTAATCGGGGTCATAGTCGCTCCATAAACAGTATCAAGGGCGCAGAACGCCCTTTGTACTATTCACGAAATGGCCTGGCGGTTAACTGATAGTGACCGCACAGGATGCAGACGTGATCTTGACTGGTGTCGCGGAAGAGTCGGTGACTTCACAGGTATAAATCCCGGCATCACCAGAAGCAGCGCTGGCCTTGTTGAAGGTCGCCGTTGTTTGCCCGCTGACAACCGTGCCGTCTTTCTTCCAGACGTAGGTGTAAGGCGCTGCACCACCCTCAACCACTACAGACATAGTCAGAGCCGATCCGGCCGTCACGCTCTTGGTCGTCGGCAGGTTGGTGGTGAACGCCAGCGCCGACGGGGCGACCTCAAATACCACGGTGTCTGCATCAGCTACTTTCCACTCTCCGGAGAAGGTGGAAATATCCGAGGTGCCGAAATCACCAGACCAGGAGGTGGTGTTGAAGTAGCCCATGATATAAGTGCCAGCGTCTTCACCAGTGAAGTCGAAGCGGACCCAGACTGTCGGCTGACGGCCGGCCTGTACCTCATCGAAAATATATTTCGAGATGGCAATAGCGCCAACTTCAGTCGTCTTGTCTTTTTTGCGGAACTCACCTTCTCCTGAGATGGTAAAGTCCATATTGTTGACCAGATTCTCAACCAGCCCCTTCGTATCGTCAGCCTCAGAGGTGACGGTATTCATGGAGTAGTCGAAGCCCTTGGTGGTCATGGCGCCGAGTCGCTTCCATTCGGAAAGCGCAGGGACCGTATCAGCACAGCCAAAAGCCATGCGGAGCACGGCCACCTTACCAATCAGCTTGCCGGTGTCATTAGCGCAGCCTTGCATGTATGCCTCTCAATTAAAAAAGGCCGCCATATGGCAGCCTGATGGGTGATTCTGACGATTATTCGCCGTATGTGCAGGAGACGAGTAGCCGGGTTACCAACCGGCCTTCTTCGGTAGGGATCGGCGCCGGGACATTGCCGACAAGCCGCAGCGCGCCAACGCAATCATCGGCGCCGGCTTGCGCGCTGATATACTCGACAATGGCGTTTACCGCGGCGTCAGCAGCATCTGGATTGGCCTTCGAGGAGATCACATCAACCATCACATACCAGTCGCCGCCAAGGTCAAAGGTGATATCGGTGCCGCCTGAAGGCCGGAATACGATGAACTGATCGGTATCTTTCCCGGTGTCGCGCCATTGCCGCCACTGGACCTTAAACCCCGCGGTAAGCCCCTCAGCCACAAAGAGGTCTTTGAGGCGCATATACATGGGGGGTGTCATAGCGAAAGCTCCTTCTTCACCACCGCGTCAATCTGGCTGCGGGTATCTTCGAAGCCCTTCGTTAAGAACTCCTTGCGGGCAGTAGCTCGCCGGAAGTTCTGCTTCACTGCCGGGTCGTGGACATACACCGCATAGTTGGCGGAGTAACCAACGCGCCCGGTTACCCTGGTGCCGTTAGCCATGATTTCGCGGAACTGGCTGTTGATGAGCGTCGACGTATCGATCGGGGTGTAAAGTGCTGCCTGCGCGCTGCCGATAAGCATCGCAGACTGGATTGCCCGCACGACTTTACGCCCCTGGACGTCTTTGATGATGCGATCGAGGTTGGCCTTGGCCTGGCGGATGCCGCGAACTTTAGCGCCCATAATCAGACTCCCGTAATCAGTGCGAAATCGTCCGCCAGTCGCTCGAACGTATCTGCAAACTGGACGATCTGCCGAATCTCATCTGCCTCATCCGGCGGTGCAGCATCGGTCGAAGCGCCAATCAGGATGTAATCTCCCTCCCGCGCCGTTGCGTACTCGGTCCATATCGTGTTTTTAACCACGATCTCCCGGCCGAGGTCACCGATTTTTGCAGAGAGGCCACCCTGGTAGTCGCAGAGGATAGCGATCGGCGCTTCCCACCCGTACGGCTGACCTCCGCCGTCGGTATCACTACCGTCAGCATCGCGTATGCGCCGCCAGATTGTCGCCGTCGCGGTGTATGACCAATTAGCTACTGAGGACATCAGGCATCCCTCCATCGCAGCACAACAGCGCCTGTGGCGCGTATGCGGTCGCAGTTGATGTACCACTCGCCGTCGCTTTTCACGTACGCTGTCGTTTGCTCACCGGTATCGGTAATCACCCACACCCGGGTAAATGTCCGCGGCAGTCGTTGCTGAACTGAAACCCACGCCATTAGCAGCCCCCGACCACCATAAACAGGCCCACACTGTTGCCGGCGCTGATTGGCAACTCACCGGTGCAGCCGCTGGTATCCAGTTTCGCCAGCGAGTCGCGCAGCCAGGTGATGCCATCGTCTCCATAATCGAACGAGCGCGACGCTCCTGATGGCGCCCCCTGCGATTTTATTCGCCTGGCACCGGATGACGTCGCCATGAGCGCAGCGGCATACATCAGGATGAGCTTTGCCGTGCATTCGTCGTATCCCGCACCATCGAGGCACGGGATAATCTTGTTCACCACGCAGAGAATCGGATCGAGCAGAGCGGCCGGGATGGAGTAACCCAATTCACCGAGGAACGCCTGCACGTCTGCCGCTGTGATTGGGTCAGCCATGGTTATTTCGCCTTCTTCGATTTGCTGGCAGATTCTTCCTGCTGCTCTGCCTGCTCTGCCTGCTCTGCCTGCTCTGCCTGCTCTGCCTGCTCTGCAGCATCATTGCCCGGTGTAGCCACTTCCAGCGTCTGCTCGTCATCACTAATGATTTCAACCAGACCAGCAGCTACCCAACGCTTAGCGACATCACCGCTTACCGAAACCTGAGCACCAACCTCCAGCTTCTGGAGATTGGCACCGGAAAGCAGGTTATCGCGAACCACTTTTACCAGTGCCATAGTTACCCCTTAGCTGTGCGCGTAAATAACAGATTTGCGATTGTTGATGTCGGTCTTAACCATCAAGCCCATCGCACCCCAGGTGCGCCAGACGTAGTCACTGTTATAGAACTGGCGAGGGTCAGCAACGGTGCCGACCGCCTGGCCGACAATCGGAGCGATAACGCCGGCGGTAAGCGGAACAATCAGGATCTGGTTACCAGACAACTGCGCATCTTCTTTGATGGCTGCAATGCCAGAAAGCTTCAGCAGCTCCTGCAGGATGGTGTCAGACTGGTAGTTGTCGCTGAAGTAGCGTTCCAGATTTGAGGTGATCTCGCCTGAAACATACCAGTTCTGCTGTGCATACTGCAGGTTGGTCAGCTTCATCACGTCGCGCAGAGCAATGGATGCATTGCGGATTTGCTCAGCCGTTGCGCTTGAGCTGGTGAAGTCGATATTTAGGCCGGAAGCACTGAGATCGACAATCTGCACCCGCTCATCGGCTTTTACCCCCTTCCAGGTCTTGCCATCAAAAGCGATATAGTTGCCAGCAGAGTCACGGAAACCGTTGAAGACGTAATCCACGTACTGACGACGAACATCATCAACAGAGCCGCGCTGAGCGTCGGCCAGAGAAGCCAGAGAGGATCCTTTGTTGAAAATAGGGTCACGCCACTGGAATTTGAAGCCAGAGTCGTGGATCGGAACCATCGTACCGTCGAAGGTGTACGCGCGCGCATCAAGCGCCGCACCAATCTGGCCGGACATGGAGGTATGCGCCCAGCCGCGGCCACCGGTGCGAGCATACTCGTACACGGACTCTTCAAGACGGACAGAGCGGGACAACGGGATCAGGTCGTTAAGCAGAGTGAATTCAGTATTTGGTTCGAATTCAGCCAGCACAGTCTGATCATAAGCGCGATACAGGCGGCGGATATCGTCGACAGCGTTCGTCGCGTCCAGTGCCGGAGTGTTTGCCGCATCACCACGCCAGCGGGTGCGGGATACGAAATCAGCAACGGCCTGAGCACTCATATTGCGCGCCAGTTGCAGCTCATTGAACTGCGCCTGGTTCGCTTCGAGGTTGCCCGTCTCAGTCGCGCGTCGGGTGGAAAATACAAACATTCAGTCTCTCCTTACTTGAACACGACGCGAACCAGATCGCCTGCTGTGGCGGTCAGGGACTTGTCTTCTTCGACATAGGCAAAGATGGTTTCACCCTCTGCCAGTACTTTAATTTGGCCATTGGCCACAGAAACCGGCTGGCCCTTGGTGTAGGTACCAGCGGCAGCGCGAACGTTGAGGAAAACGCCCGGCGTTGGCTGGATGTTTACCACCCAGTCACCGATCGCATAGGCATCGTCAACCGTTTTGCAGCGCAAATAGTCGTAGTTAGCAACGTAAAGAATCGCGTCTTCAGCGCCATCAACAGACGGTGTAGGCTTGGCTGCACTGAAAAAGATAACGGTACCCGGCAGAAACGCTGCGGCCGCAGAACCTTCACGATTAAGTTGCGGGTTGGGGAAAATCCCGCCCGCGTGAATTACGTGTTTCCCGTCTTTAGCCATTTTTTACTCCGGCATTTCGCTGAAAGAATCGTTGTTGTTGACCGGACGGAATGCACCATTCAGGCCGGTAGAGGTCTGGCACTGAGCAAACAGGCCATCAAGGGCGGCGCCGTCAAGCGCATTCACCGCCAGGTCATCCAGCCCGAATTTCGCTTTTACGGCAGCGCGTTTTTCGCCTTTCTCTTTGTCAGCGTTCACGGCAAGGCCTGACTTAACGGCTGCCAAATCATCAGCAAATGGCTTAAACCATGCCGGCGCTTCTTCGCTGTTGCTGGCCTGCTCTTTTTTCTTAGGCTTGCCGGTGGCGGGATCGATTTCGTCGCCGCCATCTTTCTTGGCTGCCGCCTTCTCTGCCGCTAGCTGGTTGTAAGCGTCCATCAGTTCGGCATCGGACTTGCCTTCAGTCGGCTTACCCGCGGCTTGCAGCGCATTGATAATCAGTTCTTTCATCGGATCGTTCTCTCCGTTGGTTTTAATCTCGTACTCAATGGGTTTGCGCACGACTTCTACAGGTTCGCCGACAAACACGGCTTTGCCGTCGTCATCGATGAGGTACTTCTGTTTGAAATACTTGGCTTCATCGCGGTAGATGAAGCTGTC
This sequence comes from Klebsiella sp. CN_Kp106, assembly GCF_040064575.1. Classification (NCBI taxonomy): domain Bacteria; kingdom Pseudomonadati; phylum Pseudomonadota; class Gammaproteobacteria; order Enterobacterales; family Enterobacteriaceae; genus Klebsiella; species Klebsiella sp. CN_Kp106. The sequence goes on from NZ_JBEAIG010000071.1 coordinate 52,371, forward strand.
TGGCCACACCGTTTCTGGCCATAGCCACTTATCTTCTGTGTCACCCTCACGCAGCTTGTCGCTGATAGCGTGTGAAATGTCGTCAAAAGAGAAGTTGGAGGCGTTGGTGAAGAAGAATTTGGTCTTGTTGAGCAGACCTTCGCGGGTGCAGTCGATACCATCAGCAAGGCGAGCAACTTCGATCTGCTGCTCATGACCTTCTGAGTTGACGAAGATGCCCACGCCTTCTTCCGGAGTTCCGGCGCCAGGCTCATCGAGCAGCACCGCCACATGGTCAAACATCATGTTGGTGGCGATCTCGTTGTACTTCTTGCCCTTTGACTCGCCATTAGCGGCAATGCCGGAATACAGGAGTCCGGTAGATATATGGATGGGTTCTGAGTTGGTACCGGCGATCATCTCATCAAGGCGGTTTATCAGGCGCTTGCCCTTCTCGCTTGACTCGGCGTACTGGCGGTTAACGTACATATCACCCGTCACCTTCCCACCTTCGTGGCTGACGTTCTGCAGCCAAGCGCCTACGTGATATTCATTCACCGCCCGGACATCGCGAGCAGACACATGCTTGCCGTCAACCTTCGGGTGGCCCAGCGGCATCGGGTTACGCTCAAGCGTGTTGTAGGCCTTTTCGATTTCTGCTGCCGGGTACAACTTCCGGTTCATCACAATATCGTCCACGACAGGCGTGATGCCGCGAACCACGATATGTGGCTTGCCGTCGATGGTTTCAGTGGTGATGTTTGAAGCGGAGTTGACGACGGTCAGCACGTTAACGCGGTTGCGTTTCATGCTGGGTCCTCGTTATGAAATTTTCTTGTGGCTATGCCGGTTGGCGGTATGGATAGCGCGACTCTTTTCTTCGTTGAAGACTTCCACCTCAATCGTGGCGCGGGTAATTTCCCCACATTCGGAGTGCGCGATAACCGAAATGAGGCCGTTAATCGGCCTGCCGTCCATTGTGCAAACACCGATACTGCCGTTTTTCTCAAACAGCCTTAAGCCGTTATCTAAGTCTGGTGCCTTATTTATCATGCAATTTCCCTCTATGCTGCCTTGGGCCATTGTTTGCGTTCCGCCGCCAACTTCTCGGCCAGCCCTTTGTTGAATATGCTGCCGTCGTCATTGAGCAGCACCGGAATCTGGCCGCAATAGCAGTGATATTTGTTGCCATCGCGAGAATAAAATTCTCTGACCCACTCAGTCGTTTTGACCTTTCCGTGTTCGGCTGCATGCCACCACCTGGTAGTAGGCTTGAGCGCTGACAGCCATAGCAGGCCGGTCTTCAGTCCCAGCCTGTCAGCAGCCCAGTCCGTTTCGTTCCATTGAGCCTGGCGCAGCGCGCCGACCTGCTCAGTCTGGGCGATGTTTTTCGCCCGCGACATCGAGACATCAAGGCGCTTGCTGACGATGCTGGCTGTTTCTCGGGGGTTAATGCCCCGGCCTATCGCGTCGGCAATGACGTTGGCAAGATCGGCACGAGCGGTGTCGCTTATCCCCTTCCAGTCGCTGTATGTGCTGATGTAGGCGCTGGCGATCTGGTTCTGATACGCCGGACTGGACAGTAGTTGCTGCAGCGTAGTCTGGCTGGCATAGACCGGCGACTGCACCGATAAGTTGGTGTAGGCCTGCTGCGTTCCTCGTTCATACTCTGCAGCGACATAATCCAGCGCCCAGAGGTTCTGGCTGCCACCGTCCAGCAGAGCATCGTCCAGAATCGTTTGCACGATCTGGAGAAGGTCGGCTAACTGCGCCGCTGTCATGTCGTAAATGTAGGTGCCGGCGTTAACCTGGTACAGCGACGGCTCAGCACCTTCGTTATTGCACAGCAGCCATGACCGCTCGCCGTTAACTTCCCGCTGCTGGCCAGTAAGCCTCTGGTCAAACAGCACTTTCAAACGACGCTTGATATCCAGATACCGACCTTCGATATCCTGAAACATCTTGCTGACTGGCCTGGCTGATTGCGTTGGGTCGACTTTGCTGCGCGGGATTATCGGCGTGCCGACTTTACTCTTTTGCTCCTGGGTCATCGGAAAGAGGATCATCGGTTGTCACCTTGTCGTCGGGGTTGGGCGGAGTGACCTCTTTGCGCGGTTCAAGCTCACCGACCTCTCGCACCTCGTTCTCATCAACAGCTGGCGTACCATAGGCTTGCTGCGTATCCCTAGCCACTGCCGCCATTTCTTTCATGTTGGCAATCTTCTCTTTCTCGCTTGGCGCAAGAAGATCAGACCAAGTCAGGGTAATTTCACCTGACTTAGGTGGCTCGATTACCTCAACAGTCCACAGGCGTTCAATTACAGCGGTTACACGTCCAGTCTGGAATCCTGACCGGCGACCGTTGCAGCGTTTGGCAAAGTCATTTTTATCCTGGTCAGAGGCCAATCGTCCGGTCTGTTGACCAAAAGTGATGGTGAACGGTATCTGCACAGATGAAGAGAATTGGTTCGCCGAGACTGTCCAGGTAGGACTCGGGTCAGCAGCGGCCACAGAAAGCACCTTAGCCTCGCCATCCTGCGTAACCAGAGCGGAGTCTGTGCCTGAGTTAAGTTTCTGGATAGCGGCATTGAGCGCCTCAGCCAGCCCTGCATATCCGGCTTTCTTCGCCTCATCGACGATGGTCTTGAGGTTTGTCTCCTTCGACATGTTGATGCCGAGCTGCCTGCTGGCATTCTTCAGAAAGCCCTCTGCGCTACCACCGGAGGTCTTTGCCATATCGAGCAGGTCGTTGTAACCAGCTCGCAGGAAAGGAATGCCCGCCAGCGAAGTCTCGTCTTCTGACCCCTCGCAAAACATGATGATGCGCTCAGGGTGGATCTTAATCGACCGCATCGGACCGGAAATGTTTCCGTTATCGCCGACCTGCTGCTCCTGGAAATAGTAGAACTTCGGCATGCCGTAGTCTGGCGACTTTTGGTCCTGCTCAAGCTCACCAGGTTTAACCTGCGCTTCCCATGCGGGGATCATCTTGACCAGGCCACGCTCGCGAGAATTTCGCATCACGCTGCGATCAACTGGCTCCCACCACTCCTTACTGTCCGCAAACTGAAGAATGAGCGCTGAATAGTGACCGACAAGATTTCGCCGATCCGCATCCTTCACTTTCGCCCAATGCTTCTTCATGAGTTTGGTGACTTTCTTTTCCCACGGCGTCGACTTCTTGGACTTCTTCGTCTCATCGCCGTCGACGATTACCGGGGTATCTGTCCAGCATGCATCGAGCAGCTTATGCACCGCGCCGAACGCTGCGCCGTTACGCTCATACATGTTGTAGAAGTGGTCAAAGTCGAGTCGCTCTGGGTAGCCGAATTCGCACCACAGGTGGTGACGCTTCGTGTTACCGGATTTACCGATCCCTGATGCATATAGCTGGCGCGCACGGCCAACCTCGTTAAGGCTGTTCACAATGAGCCCAGCGAGGACTTGCATTTCTGTAGTGTTACTCACTGAGTTGTCCTTATGTGAAGAAGATTGCGCCAGTTTTGCGAGGTGAGTGCAGTACGCGGTAACGTGTGCCATCCCAGTCATGATCTTCCTGCTGGGTGTCTACGTCGTCAGGGTTTTTATCGTCGCGGACAAGCACAGGGATACGGCTAATCCAGCCTCGGCAGTAGTCGAAAACGTAGAAGGCTGGCTTCTCAGGCACGCCTGCTTCCAACCTCTTACCTTCGATTACAGCTTCCAGCATGTCAGCGAATATCGACGCGCCATTGATGCGAGAACCGGGCTTTTTGTCGGCTGCAAGCCATTCAACGCCTTGACTCTCCATCTTCTGAGCGATCGATAACTCGTTATCCCCGGTGTTGAATATCGAGCCGTCAGCCGGCCCAGGAATAACCTCGCTGCAGATGCCAGGCATAATGTGCAACTGGCCCTGCGTAACCCCGTCGAGTTGAATCTCTTCCGGTTCGTCGACGTCTTCGCCCACTAACCGCTTGTCTATCCACGCCACGCCTTTAGCGACGTTCGTGGACGACATATTCAGGCCCTTGTTCAGCTCATCCGGCGGGCAGCCGTACCACTCACCAATCAAGATCAGCGAGCCGGCCGGCGGGCAGAACTGGCGGCCATCAGGCAGCTCGGCGACGGTGCCATCTGCTTGCGCCCACCACAGGTTGGAGAACGGCTTTGACTCGCCCCAGTCATGGGACCGGTCAACGGTCCAGCTATCCGGTATGCGAAACGGCTTTATTACGTGCAGCGATTCATTCCACAGATGGTCGAAACGGCCGCCGCTGGTGACGTCCCATGAACCTTCTACCCACGCTTTACGCCGGTTCGGGTCTTTGATAGCCATCAGGGTCGCGATGTACTGCGGATCAAGATACGGGTTCTCTTTGAACGAACCGTGGATAGCAACGCGTGTAAGCGTCACGTCCTCTTCACGCTCAGTCTGCGGGTTAAACACCTTTTGCGTTTCGCGAATGACGGTTCCGCGCGGCGCAGGCTCAATGAAGCGTTTCTTCACCCACGTATGGCCGATGCCAAAGGGATTAGTCGTGCTAAACGTTTCAAGCGGGATCGGCCTAAGCAGAGAGCCGTTAGCAAGCGGATAATTCTCAGGCCTGAACGATGAGCGCCTGCAGGAGAACATCATTTCGTAGAACTCGGCTGATTGTTGCTTTGTCAGTTCGTTGAACCCGATGAACGGGAATTCCTGCCCGTGATAGTCCCAGTAGTCGCTCTCTTCTTTCCCGAAGCGGAAGAGCAGCTCTTCGCCCGTAGGCCATACCCAGCGCAGCTCTGACGCAGACGCGAGATAGCGTGCCCCGTCGTTGAACAGGCGATACATACGCTTCGACTGCGTGATGATGTCGGTGAGGTTTTTATACTCGGTATCGAAAATCACCCCACGCCAGAATGAGCCATAGCCCAGACCTACCAGCCGGCGAAAGCGAGCCAACTGCGCCGCTGTTTTTCCGGGGCCGCGCGTTCCCTCGTAGAGGATCTCATTACATGGACAGCTAAGTGAGAGCGATTGCGAGCCAGGTAGAGGCTTCCATACTGCTTTGTAATTCATCCACCCAATACCTCGCCCTGCTGTTTTTGTGCCGCCTTTTCCCAGTCATCAACGTTATCGCAGGACGGGACCGGCATAACGTTATGAGTCGCAACCACGCTTTGCTCTACTTTCTGCTTGTTCGTGTAGACGTCGCCAACATCCTTAGCGGCTTGCTCAAGCAGTTGTGCGGTCATGCCGTAGTTCTTCATGTTCTCGGCAGTCGTCGACATTCGCTGCAGGACGCGCAGGCGATAAGCTTTATTGGCGATCGGGATGTCGGAGATTTCATTGAGGAAGCGGTCGCGCGTGGCATTGAACATGTCGACCCATTTTTTCGCCAGCGTCTTACCGCTGACCTTTGTCGGATCGTGAGTTTCAACCTGCTGACGGGTGATGGTGATACCGAAATCTTTCTGGACAGCCTCGACCACCTGAGAGGGGGTGTCATAGCACGCAAGCATTTGAACGATGGCGGCTTTCACCTCTGGTTTTAGTGCAGCCATGTTTCACCATCCGTCCAGTACAGTCCAGTTATTAAGCCAGCCTCAGCATGCACGTCCCGCATGCTCTGGCAACATCAATATGAGCAACCTCCGCCGGCCTGTTCGCCGCATCAACCATTTCCTGCACGTCTTTGCTCGCGCCGTAACGCCGGACCACTCCAACGAATTCCTCGACGTCATGGCCGCGAAGTTTAAGCACCGGCATCCCGGTCTCTTTGTTGAACTTCGGCGCGCCATAGTCATCGGTAGCCTGGGCTATGTGGTAAAGCTCATGCTCTACCAGTGCGCAGAACTCCAGATCGTTGCATTGCTCGCAATAGTCGGCAGCCAGGGTGATGATGAACTTCGGTATGCGACCGAACCATTCATGCATCTGCTGCTCCATGCGGGATTTCTGCCAGCCTCCAGCGCGCATCATTACCTGCTCACACTGACCAAGCACAATGCGGCCGCTTTTGGCGAATGAGCCAGAAGCCCACATGAACGCCACATCAGCGTCGACCAAGTGCGCATGGTCAGGGTTATGGATTTGGCCCTCTTCGGAGAGGATGTTCTGATTTACCCATTCGCCGATTTCGGCAGCAGGGATCAGCCGGGTATACGGCAGCCAGTTTTCGCCAGTGAAGTTGACGGGAGGGTATGGTCTGCGATTGTCATTTTCAGTCATGCAGAATAATCCTCTGGCAACCGAAGATACTTGCTCGGTAATTTCGACACAGATGCATCAACAAACTTATATAAAACTCTGTCAATGGCGCTTTTCAGACACCATTTGCAGAACTTTATAATTACACCTGATTGCCAATTACAGGGCTAATCCGGATGCATTTCTTAGTGAGCCAGCTCCAGCGCAAAAGCACTGAAAGGATGAGCAGCGGCTTCATGTATGGGCGAAGCGTAATTTCCGCCATTAGGATTCCAGTGGTGCGCATATGGCTTACCTCGCTGTGACATTATCGAGCCACCTCTGGAAGTGGCTCTGTAATGCCCTACTTCTGGCACTGCGTGCGGATGTAGTCCTGCTATTGACGCTTAGAGTCAGCCTGCCTGATATCAGCCTTATCCCGGTTGCATTGCCCGAGCGCTGATAGCAGGCTGACGTTTAAATCCAGGCTTTGGCCCCAGGTCAGATTGTCGGGGATCGCCGGTTGAGGGGTCTCAGCTGTCAGGCTGGCCGGTAACGACACCACCGGCACTTTGACGTAGACCGTTCGCGAATTGTTGCAGCCGCTTAACTGCGCCAGCAGGCACAGGGCGATTAGTACAATCATCATTCGCAACAGCAACCCGGATGTCAGCCGAGGCTCCCGATGCGTCCAGTGCGATCTGCTCTTTTGCATGCTGATTGGCCTCTGCGATGGAGTTGAAGATGGTCATGGTGGTCAGGACGTTTGCAGTGATGGTCTGAGCGCTATTCACCTGCTCTTCTGCACCATCCGCGCGTTGTTTCTCTTTCCCCACCTCATGAAGGAGAAGAAAGATAATCAGCGCCGAAATCAGAAGCTCGGCCAACACCAGAATCACGACGGAAGATATTTTCACTGGTCTATCCCCCAGCACGTTAAAGCACTTTCCTGATCCCGGCGATCAACCTGTCCGTAGCAACCGTTCTTCTGGCCTTTGGTCAGGCGGCAATCGCGACCACCGTCTTTAATCCACCAACGGATCGCTTCGCACGCACCTTTTCGGTCACCGGCATTAATTCGTTTGTAGAACGTTGAGGGGAAGCACTTGGCAGGTCCAATGTTGTACGGACAGAATGACGCGATACCGACCTTTTGCGGTGCCGTCAGAGGAACCTTGATATTCCGGTCTACCCAAGCCAGCGCCTTGTCGCGCTCAATGGCGTTAACCTGATCGCACTTGGCCTGCGTTAACTTCATGCCCTGCGTTACAGGCTTGCCATCAACCCGGGTTGCTCCCCGGCATATCGTCCAGACGCCAGAACCATCACGGTAAGCCGTCATGCTGTTACCCTCTTTCTCATTCAGGAACTGATCCATCAGCGTTGGTGCTGATGCGCCCGCCGCAATCAGGGCCAGCATGGCCGCACTGAGTTTCGCTCTCGTCGTTATCGCCATTACTACCCCTGAGCATCGCTTGCTATGCGTTTCAGTGCTTCAGTAACAACCTCAGCAGATGCCGGACGGTCACTACCTGGCTTTGTGGAAACATCAGCCAGGTAACTTGCCAGCAGTTGAGTTCGTTTTTTTTCTTCATCAAGCCGCTCGCGCTCTTCCTTGCGCTTTGCGTAATACGTCTTGATCGTGAAGAAGGCCGATATCAGGGCACCAATGATAAAGACATAATCCTGCAGACTCAGGATTGAAAATAAACCAAGCAACCCTGACCACCAGTAAGGCAGGTTGTGACCGTCAGTTGGGTTCATACGTTGCATCTCTCACCTCCGATTAGGGTTCGGGGTGCTGTGTTTATGGAAGGGGTCAGGCTTCACGGGCTGGATTAACAACAACACGCGTCGAGGATGATTCCCGTGAGCCTGAAATAGAAAAGCCAGCACTAAGGCTGGCAAAAGATAACGAGGGTCGAACAATGTCGGCTCTTTGGGCCGAAGATACCCTGGCTGGGTCTGGTGCTGATTGACGGAATCGAACCGCCGACATCCTGCTTACAAGGAAGGCGCTCTACCTGCAGAGCTAAACCAGCAATCTGTTCAGGGCTCTCGCGCATGGGCTTTAACGTGTCGTGCAGCACGTCTCTACCCAAGAGCCCTGACCGGATTGCACAACCACACTCTCGCAGTGGTCCGCGCCCATGCCCTTGGGTACCTGTCGCGTCATCGCCGCTTATAACCGGTGCGTGTCTGGCGATCGCGCTGCTTTACCGGGGCTTATGTTATTTATGAACCCTTACCCATCACCACATAGGCTCGCCATTACGCGACTCGGGGCAGCATCACTACTGCAGCATGGCCATTAGGCCGCGGTCGACCCGTTCCCATTCACATTTCCTACCTCCTGAAACGCAAAAGCCCCGACGTTTCCGCCAGGGCTCTTTTTATTCTTCATGCCGCCACTTAAAGTTAAGGCAGCATATCAAAGTAGACTCAAATATGACGTATTTAATCTACTTTTGCAATACTCTGCTGCGAAAATGTCGATTTTTGTTCCGAACGTGTTTTCGTTAAAGAAAGCAACGCATCACGATCAAGCTGACCAAAAACCGCGAGCATGACCTCCCAGTGTGCTGTAAACGTCTTGGACCAGTTTTTCACCTCTACGCCCACCATAGCCGCAAGGTCCGCGTACTGATACTGCTCACGCCCTGCCAGCCCCGCTTTCGCATCCTGAGCCGCCAGCCAGATAAGCTGACGCAGACGCTCGACCGTTTTCTTTGCAATGCGCACGCCGGCCAGTTGCTGGCTGAACTGCTCCCACGCCCACCGGGTGATCGTCTCCTGGTGCTCCCAGCGGATATTGTCGCTGTAGTTCCAGAGCAACCAGGCTTTCTGATGATCTTCCAGCGACAGCAGCGCGCGGCGCCAGCTGGCCGTAGAATACTCGACGGGCATAACGAGGGCGATTGCGGAACCTTTCGCGCGGGACTGCTGTCCGGGGATTGGCGGGTTTGATGGGTTTACCATGCGCCCGGTGACCGGATCGGCTACTTTCTTCCTTCCCCGGCTGCGCGCCGTCGCTGCGAATTGAGCATTCTCAGCAAATGCTACCAGTTGCCCTTTCGTCGCGCCGCTCAGATCGGCGGTGGCCACTATCAGCTGCTGGCGAACATACTGGAGGTATTGAGTGTTAATCATGCTGTCTCTCCCAGGGTCTGATAGATGCGAACGAAATTCTTCAAAATGCGGTAGTCAACCAGCACGGTGCCGCTGCTGCGTAAAAGGCGAAGCTTTATCCAGCGGTCGCGGATGCGTTCGATAACGTCACGGCTCATTTGGATGCCCTCGCCATGGCCTTAGCCATCGCCTTATATGCCCTGAGCATATACGTGCTCTTTCCGTACAGGGTGATCTGGAAGGTAATGCCGCGAGACTCCCAGGTATTGACCAGGGACTCGTCCAGACCTGCATCCGCAATACGCCTGGCCTTAGCCAGTTGCCAAAATGGACCGGTCAGCCAGATGCGGGCGTAAGCCCCTTCGTCGCTATAGGTGATCTTCATGCGGCCTCCCGTTGTTTTATGAGCGCACGGCGTAGCGCGCTGTAATGGCGCCTGATGCCTTCCAGTTCTTCGATGGTGTATCGGTGAGGGGTGTTGTTGTTTTCGAGCGCCTCGACGCGCTCAGCGCCGATTTTCTCTACCAGAGCGATGCGGTACTGCTGCTGGTTACCTGACATTTGCACGTTGCAGTGATGACACTGCTTGTGAATGTTGTCCTCGTTGTAGCGCAGGTGAGATGCTTTCCCGCGGGATCTGAAATGGCCGGCCTCCCACTGAACCGTTTCGAACGTGCCGCAACTGATGCACGGCAGATCGTGGTCACGCTCACGGATATAGTCGTTAACAACACGCTGGGTCATATCTTCCCAGTGCCGGAGAGGCTTCACCGCGGCCTTGCGTTTGCGCCAGGCTGCGCGCTCTTTCTTCGCTTTTGCCTGGGCCTGTTTCTCGCGTTTCTTCTCCAGTTCCTGCATGGCAAATTCAGCGCCATGCTCAGGGCAGCACCAACGATGGTTTTCGAATGCTGGGGTGAATTTTGTCCGACAGATTTTGCAGCGGCGCTGAGTACGATTAAGCATGTTGCCTCCTTGCTCTCAGGCAGAGCCACTTCTTATCGACCAGACGGGCGGTGTAGTCTTTCAGTGTCGGGATATCAGACGGTTTAACTTCGACCTTGCGCTTGCGATGCGCCGGCACGCGGAATATTTCGTTTGTGATGATGCGGGAAAGTGGAGTAGACATCAGGCCTCCTGCTTATCGCGCAGCTGCTGGTACTCGCAACCGCTTGGGATAGTCAGGGCCAGGCCAAACTGAGCGCACCACGCTTCGACCTTGCACAGGAAGATGTGCATTTCGCCGGTATCAAGATCGGAGGTATGCCGGGGTTCCCACGTTGTGGTTTTCTCACCGGTGATGAAGTCGGTGTATGTCACCTCTTCGCAGCCGAGGTAGGTCTTTTTTAGGTTCCGTTTAACCCATTCAGGAGTTGCATCGGCACGTCCGGAGTTAATCAGGTATTCGCTGATTTCCGCGTACCACATGTGACTAAGTGCGTTCTGGCTCAGGCTGCGTTTTTCGCGCCACTCTTTGACCTGCAGGCGCAGGCATTTCCCGTCAGAGAGCTGCTCCTGAAGAATCTTGCCTATAGCGCTGAAGTTGCCGCTGTGCAGCTTTATGCCGCATTGAGGGATGTTCACGCTTCACCTCCTGGGAGGCTAAACGCTGAATGCAGAAAATCGCCGGTGGCCTTCGCCATCGGTGACAGGGATTGCTGTAAGGTTTTGTGCGCCATGTGTCCCCACTTGGCGCCGGGGTAAAGTTGTCAGCTGTCCAGACTGACGAGGTAATTATCGCCCGTCATGGGGATAAAAGCAAAATGAGCATATACGAGAAAAACCCCTCCGGAGAGGGGTTTGATTTCAACGGGAAGCTTTGCGTTCTGCGGGGGATTTAGGCACCTTTCACCTCTACGCATTGAATATTATCTACGTGTGGTGAAATATCGCTCCACGCCCTCCTGTCATCTGCAACTTTCATCGCCTTAACGGCTGCTTTGCACTGCTCCATGCTCTGCATAGGAACCACCTGCATATTCGATGATTGGCTGCTGATGACGAAAAATCAGGAAGAAGTACGGCATCATTTCACCTCCTGCGGGGCGGCTGCGAGCATGGCGGCGCGGAAGGCGTTAAGAACGTGATTAACATTCTCAAGGCTTGTGCTCCACTTTTCATGATCTGACAATTGGGCATAAACAGCTGCGGCATCCGGCACTACCGGCTGCTGCACGTGGCGATAGAGCGCAACTGGCCTAACCATCACCGGCTCAGCTTTTACCTTTACCGCTGCTCGGTACTTCGTTAACGTGGCAAGATTCCTCTCGGAAACAAAACACACCGGCTCACTGTCCATTGCGGCCAGCGCCATGCGGGCCAGTGCTGACGCCTCACCACATTGAACGTGATCGGTCTCGATGATGTTGAGCAATTCTGCTCTGGTTAATTTGCTGGTCATTTAAAAATCTCCGTCGCCAACACTCAGGTATTCACTGGCAGAAATGGCAATAAGCTGATTGCCCTCGGTGCTACCGCAGTCACTTGCGCTACCCAGCAACAAATTAAAACCACCGGAGGCGGTGTAATAATTCGCGTCAGGGAACTCTTTTTGAACGTCCTTCAGTAGCTCCGCCAGGCCTTTTGTCAGGCGTTTAAATCTGCGCTCAGCGGTTGGGCACTTTTCATCCAACAGGCAGCTCGCTTCGTAATAGTCGCCCGGGGCAATGTGTTTCAGTAGTTCATCTGTGGTCATTGGTTGGCTCCTTCGATATTCACCTTGATGGCGAATACCTTCACAGGCTGGTCGCCGAAATGTTTGTGTGTGATGGTTTTGATTTCGAATCCGTCATACGGGATATCAATGCGGCGGCTGGTATCGTCCTTTTTGGGGTATCCTCGCGTAATAATCAGGCGATCATAGTCGCGCCCAAAGATGCGACGGCCCCAATACGGATTAACCAGGCGAAACTCTTCAGTTTTCTCGCCTCGCTTCATCGCGTCGAAATACTCACCGTTAACAGCAAGCTGGAGGTTGACCATCTATTCATCCCCCACTTTAAAATTACGGGAGTGACCGTTACTTTCTAGCATTCGGTCAATCAGTTTTATGTGGCGCGACCAGATCTTATCAACTTCATTATCTCCGCTGCCAATCATCGAATCACAATCATCAGTAAGTTGTTTGATGGCCTCAAGCTGGGCGGGAGTTACGTTGATTTTCATCTACTCAGCCTCCCCGTGAAATTTTGTGGCCCGGTGCATAGCAGCGCTGGCGGTCTTTGCTGATGCGCCAGCCAGCTTCACGCGCCTGCTGTGAAATGTCTGTCATATTCCGGCCAATAAAATCAGCCTGCGCCTGCGGGTAGATTTTCCCTGACTGGCAACCATCACAGTCGCAGTAGAGGTCCGCGCAGAATCCTTCAGTCATAGCCATCTACTCAACCCTAACCTTGATGCCCTTGGCAGCTAACTCCTGCAGAATAACGCTTTCACAGTGAATCACTGCGCTGTTATAACCGGCCCCAAACATGTAAGGATGTTTTTTCCCATCGCTAAGATTGCCCAGCTCCTCGACGGGAATCGGCGTAAACTTCACGGTGACGGTGCGGGACTCCAGCTCGGCAATCTTTCTCTGCTGCTTTAATAGCGTCAGCTGGAGAATGACTAACTGGTCTCGTGCCACTTCATTCTCGGTTTGTATGTTCTCCAGCGCCTCTAGAATGCAACTGTCTGGATTTACCGGAGCATTGCCAGCCAGCATACGGATAATAGCGGAACCGCGTGCGGCATATTCAGTAATGGATACGTCAGAGCCAGTGTCCACATCGTCGATCTCAAACCGTAAATCTACTGTGTCGCTATCGATATCAGCAGCCTCAAAACCACCGATAAGCTCTAGTACGGCGGCTACATGCTCGACCTCATCTGGCACGACCTGCTCTCGCCGCTCGACCTCGGTTCTCCAGCCGTGATACCACATAAATGCACAGTACGCGGCAACGTCGCGGGGGTCACCTTTAGCGATATGCTCGTGGAAAGCTGTCTGGCACTCAATTTCCCAATTTGCATATGACCAGTTATCTGAATGTCCGTACTTGAGTTGCGCCTTATACAGCTTTTCAGCCAAGGCAGTGCAGAAGTCGGTCACCAGTTTCTGCGTATCCGGATGAAGTTCTGGGGGAACAGACAGGATGCTTTTGCCGTTCAGTTTTGCCACTTCATCAATACACCGGTTCCAGACGTCCACGCCTGTATTTAATTCACGCGCAGTTTTACGGTCATTCGTCATTTTAGGCGGAAGCTTAATCGCCACCTGCTTGCTGTCCATTGCGGCCAGCGCCATTCTGTATGCCTGCAATATCAGCGCTTCATCGCCCACAACCCCATAACATTCCATGTTGGCGATGCGGTCCTGCAACCACTCTCTGGTTAATTTGCTGGTCATTTAATCAATCCCTCAGAGCGTCTGGCTTCAGGTCCAGAGCATTGCAAATCGACCGAGCCCGATTGTGCGAACCGCGTTCGAACCCTGTCGCATAAGCTGCATTCATCTGGCGTAAAATCGCCTTAACTTCAGCATCAGAAAGAGTTGCAGGGAACGAAAAACGCTCATCGCCTTCCTCATCAAATACCCGGATAATTTCACCGCGAGTAATGGTGATCGCTTCAATGTGAATTAACGCATTGGTCATTTTGTGGCTCCTTCAATTTTGATTCCTGCATCGATTAGCATCTGTTCTTCGTAGGCCAGGAGTGACTGCGCCCCCTGCTTAACCCACCATGCTGCTGGCAGTTTCACGGTGACGCTGCGGGACTCCAGCTCGGCGATGCGCTGCAGCGCCTTCTCCAGCGCCTCTACCAGCTCCATGGTCTCCGCCGGGGAAAGATGCTCACCACATTCAGCGTTGATTCTGGCTCTCTGCGCCAGTTCGGTGATATCAGTTGTCATGCTCGCCATCCTTCGCAGCTATAATTGCTGCATCCATCAAAGTCGTATGGGTTGTATTGCCAGGTAATGCGGCCACAATGTGGGCAGTTCCAGCGAACCTTTCCACTTTTTGCCTTCTGTCTGCGATTGTATTTTTTTAGCCATTCAGGCATCACCAGTCCGGCACCTTGAACCATAGTTCGGCGGTTGAAATCATTGATATTGAACGTGCGGCGCTTTACTGCATCTGCCATATGGAAGGGCAGCCACACAACGCCTGGCTCATCCGTGTTGGCGGATACAAAAACGAATGCCTTGCTGAAATCATCGGTTGGCAACCCTCCGCTTTGTAACCAGTAAACATCGTTCCCGTTCCAGTCACCTTTTTTATACGCAACGTATGCGCTGCAACCTTGCTCAACCACGCTATCGCATGGGATGTACTGGCAATCCACATGCCATACAGCCAGGGCATCAACAGCATCAGCGCAAATCGGCTGGTCAATCTCTCTCCCGTAGTCCCAGCATCTCTGCGCCTCTTCCTGCGTATAAACATGCGCGCGGTCGATATTGGAGCTGTATCCGTTTCCGTTATGGCAATGAAACGAGGCGTTGCTCCCCACAGTTTCTCGCGTGCAAAGCATGTAAAAACGGTTGCTCATTTGTCGGCCCCCTCGCGCAGTTGCTGGACTTCTAATGACGCAGGGAGCTTTGTGTAATGAGTTACACCCTTCAGTCTGTTGATTGAGCGCGAATGGTCTGCCAGCCAGATTTTATGGATGTTGGTATCGCTGGAGGCGCAGAAGTTATGTTCCATCCATTGCGCCGAGCAATACTGCGGCCCAATGTCGGTTTCATACCGAACCCAATAGCGCCCAAACTCGCTGGGCTCACTTCCCTCAGTCCACTCCACCCCATCAGCCTTAATCCCGGCTACGATGCGATCGGTGGCGGGGGTTTCGATATTGTTGAGAGCGTCAGTAAACCCGCCCCTTTCCATGCCAAGTTCGGCTTCATAGTCGGCATCAAATGCAGCGTTTTTGCAGAACGTCTTCAGCGCCACATTCTCCGCAGCCAGCTGCTGGTACGCTTTAGCCAGCTTCAGGAACTTCTGCTCTCTGATCGACAGCTCGCCTGCGCTCTCCAGGGAGGCGATGAGCTCGTTTACTGTTTCGATGTTCATTTTCTTACTCCCGCCAGGCACTGGTTAAAAAGGTTGGTCAGCTTGTTGGCGCCGCAATGGCGATTGCTAAACAGAAAATCCGCCGACGTGCTTTCGGTTACGGTTGTCTGCTCAGCAAGGGTGTAGCGATAGACTTTGCGCTCACCTGCTCGCAAAGCCCGGCCGTCGTTGAACGTGGCCCAAATGGCTGAGTTGACGACAGAAGAATCAAGTCCTGTACCGGTGCGTATCTCTGAAAAAGTGCAACCAGGATTGCTGCCGATAAAATTGATGACGATTTGAGTACCGGATATACGTTTCATTGAATCAGCCCTTTTTCTTTGCCAATCAGGTATTCGTCCCGCAGCCACTGAGCCGGGGTTAGCGCGCCGAGTGATGCGGCACTTGGCATGCAGCCAAAGCTTTTGCCTTCCGGGTGATAACCGCGCTGCCTGCTGGCGTGGTTTGTGGGGATCACTTCCTGGTTGTTCTCCAGCGCCAGTACCGGTGACGGTATCTGCTCTCCGGCGGCCACTTTAAGCGCCCAGTCTTCCAGCTTTTTAGCAGCATATTTCTCCGTTTCTGCCTCGCTGAGCTGGCGCTGATACATTGCCCGCCGGGTATCGGTGACAATCCAGTACATGACCGGGTGAGACCAGGGGAAGCGCTCGGCGCCGCCGGTGTGAAGCCCCTTCTCGCGGTTGTATCGTTGAAATTCACCCATCACATCAGCCAGCTTGATACCAAGGACTGTGCCGCTGTCCTTGCACCACTTGATGAACTGGCCCGGCGATGGCCAGAACGGCGATTCACTTGCTCTCGCATGGCGTACGCCGGCGGATAACTGATCGCGGGTGCGGATGCCGTTTTCCGAAAACGCCGCTATCCACTGCTGCTTAGCCACTCGCTCGTCAGCATCTGACCGGAGGTTGGTATGCGTCGCTGCCGGGAAAATCTGCTTCAGCTGCATGAACAGCGCATCGACAAGGCGCTCAGCGTCTGAATTCACAACCCGGCCATGCTCAGGGTTGCCACCGGCCATGCTCGCCATCGCTTCGCCATCCCGATTGTTTATTGCGCGGTAGAGTTCAGGTTTCACAGGAAATCCCTCCATGCATCCGGGCTGTTCCAGTGGAGGCCTTCCTGCCCTGCATCTCGGCTGCGCTTCGCCTGTCCGTCAGGCTCAAACAGACCCTGCCAGCCATTCGCAATACTGCGGTTAATGATTTCTTCAGGCGCGTATCCGTTCAGCCTGCAGCGGTCGAGCAGATTGATGGCTTGCGTCACGGTCTGCTGAGACTTGATCGGCTTTTTCAGGTCACGACGGTATTCAACCCATGAAGACCAGGTGACTACGGACAGCCAGTCAGGCAGCTGAACACTGGATGCATCGAACGAAACCGCCCGGGGGGATTTAGGGGTTTTATTACTATTGTCTTTATTGTCTTTTGTATGTTTGTCTTTTGTGTTTACCTGATTTGGGTAATGGCCGTTACCTGATTCGGGTAAACATTTCTTACCTGATTCAGGTAAATTTACCTTTTTCAGGTAAGGTTTTTTTTCTGTACCTTTTACAGGTAAAGATGACCATTCGCTGACCGTTTTATTAATCCCGATAACACGACCGGTTTGAGTTAATATCCCCCGCTTAACCAGGGCGCTTTTTGCAGCTGAGCACTTATGCGGGAGAATGCCGGTCAGCTCTGAAATCTGCTCGTTACTGACCCAGTCAGATTTCTTATTGAAGCCGTATGTTTTGCGCATGACAGCCATGAACACCAAAAGCTGATGCTGCGACAAACCTGCATGCATGACAGCCTCAAGGAGCTCATTGGCGATGCGCGTAAACCCATCGTCGAGATCTGCCACTCGCAGCTCCTGTAGTGCCACGACAGGCACAGGGAAATTGATTACTTCGGCAGTATTTGCCATAATTACTCCTGTGAATTGATCCAGTTAATTCGCGTAGAAAGCCGTTAGTGTTCGAGCACTGCGGCTTTCGCCTTTTCTACCCTTCATTAGTCCCATCCCAACGGTCCTGGTCGGCACCGCTCTGCACGTAATCCGATATCTGCCAGCGTTTCTACCGACTGCAGGTAATGCCGGGAAACCACTACCGCTTCAGGCGGTACAACCTGCAGACCAAGCACGGACAACTCTTTTGCTATGTCAGCGAAATGCCCTTCCCCCTTTCTGCGACTGACTGTTGATTCACTGATACCCAATATCTCCGCGTAAGCCTTCTGCCCGATGGATGAAAGGCGATTGAGTAAAACCCCTTCCAGCTCAATCGGGTTGAGGATCGGCGGTTCTAAGTTGCGGGCTATTGCGCTTTGCATTTGTGATATTTCCTGTTGTTAAGCCGCGGAACTTCGCGGACGTGAAAAAACAAGGCTCTCTTTGGATACGGGTTGGTAATGGCTAAACCCTCTGGTGGCCTCTTCTATTGCCTCTGCCTTCTCAGGCGATGCCCGACGATTTCCATAGGCGATTTGATCCAGATAACCAACGGTTGTGTTTGCCAGTTTTGCCAACTGAGCCCACTCGCCTGTGCTGGCATCTTTTCGCCAGCGTAAAAGTTCATTACTCATGGGACCTCCCCGTGACTTATTTAAAATGGAGTTTAGCGTTATGCTAAATACTAAGCAAGAAAGATTTAGCAATTTGCATATTTATCATTCTGCTAAAAATGACAAAAATGAGCAGATGGAAAGTAAAGAGATTAGAAAAGCGAATCTGGAGAACTTGGTCGAACAGCAGCGTGTAGATGCAGGCCTGAACAAGGCTCAATTTGCAGAGCTTATCGATACAAGCCCAGCAGCACTGAGTCAGCTGATAGGTGATAAACCTCATAGAAACATCGGCGATAAAATGGCTCGTAAAATTGAATCTGCACTCAATCTGCCTTTCGGCTGGATGGATACATTACATGCCAAAGAGAACCACACGAACGTAACATTCAGATCAGTAAATACCCCTCAGGGGAGCTACCCAGTGATCAGCTGGGTTAGTGCCGGGCAGTGGATGGAAGCTGTGGAGCCTTATCACCGAAGATCGATTGACCGCTGGTATGAAACAACCGTCGAATGCTCTGACGATTCTTTCTGGTTAGATGTCCACGGCGATTCTATGACATCTCCTGTCGGCCTTAGCATTCCTGAAGGTGCAGCTATCCTGGTTGATCCTGAAGTAGAGCCTATTAATGGGAAATTGGTTGTGGCCAAGCTGGAAGGCGATAATGAAGCCACTTTCAAAAAGTTAGTAATTGATGCTGGAAGGCGCTTCCTGAAGCCCTTAAACCCACAGTACCCGATGATTGAAATTAACGGAAACTGTAGGATTATAGGGGTTGTCGTCGATGCTAAGATATTGAATATTCCCTGATAATACCCCTTTATCAAACCCGCTCCGGCGGGTTTTTTTATGCCTAAAACTTCCTCTTACACCTCATTCAAATATTAAATCCTAATTAAATCAAAATGCTAAATATAATACAGCGATAATTTAGCATTTTGCTATTGCCATCTATTTAGCATCACGCTAAATTTAACCCATCCAAACAACACCGGCAACGCCGGGGTGAAGTCAAAACGTCCCGTTAGCCGCGATAAGGCAAAGGTGAAGAGATGATCCGAGAACATGAGGTTCCTGCGTGGAACAGATTCAAGTTGAAGGTTGTTCTGATTTTGATTGCGGTCGCATCGGTAAGCGTTCAGTGCTGGGGTGGCGTATGAGCAAGCATGGCATTCGTTCACTGGTTATCGTGCTGGCATTGAGTGGCGTTTTCTGGTCGGTGATAGTTGTTTCAATTCTCCATGCTACGGGGGTGTTCAATGGTTAGTCATCATTACGGAACACAGACCGTTAACCGCGGCGCCGTTCTTCCTGGGATGCTCGTTAAGCATCGGGAAAGTACCTGGACAGCATCAGCAAATAAACGCGGCCGCCTGTACCTGCATCGCGGGATTGAGCGGACTTACACAACCGACTTGCTGGTTGAAGTTTATCTGAACGGGTTGGGGCAAGGTCTCCGCCGGTAATCTAACCAAATAATTTAACTGAGCTATCAGGCGGCTTTTATCGCGCCGGGGATTCTTACAACCAAATTTCAGGAGCGAGCTATGAACGCATACCGCGCATACGACGTGATCGAAGAGCGTAAGTGGGCCGAGCAAACGCTCACCGAAGAGAAGCAAAAGTGGGTTGACGATCGGGCGCAGGAAATTATCGACGCGCTGCCGAAAGAGCCGTCAGGCCTGTTCCGCTTCTCTGTGCCGATGGACAAAAGCCCATACGAAGGCCTCCGCAGCGATTCCGCCGGAGAGGCATATAACGATTTCATTTCGGCAGTTGCTTACGCCCAGGCGGAATACGACTGGGATCACCGCACCGGCTGCCCGTTTTAAGGATGCATGAAATGTCTGAATCTAAAACTCACTACCGAAAAGCTTTTGACTCTCCATACCTGAGCAGTGCCGACATCGTTGAACCAACGGTACTGACGATCGCCCGGGCAACGTTAGAAGGCGACAAAACCAAAAAAACCAAAGACGTTTTTAACACCGCTTATTTCGAAGAGCGCGAGTTGCGCCCGGGTGAAAAGCTTAAGCCGATGATTCTGAATGCCACCAACAGCAAGATGCTGAAAAGCATTACCGGATCACCATTCCTTGAGGATTGGGTCGGCGTGAAAGTCACAGTTTACGTCGATAAAAATGTTCGGTTCGGAAAGGAATCGGTTGAAGGTCTCCGCTTAAGCCCAGCGCGCGTTACCAAACCTGTGCTTTCTCCGGAAAAAACGCAGGCATGGAATAACGCTAAGGCCGCCTTCAAGCGCGATGGCAACCTGGATGCAGTTCTGGCGAGGATGGACATTTCTCCAGAGCATCGCCGCCAACTGGAACAGGAGTGCTCAGCATGATCTGGCATGACGTCGAGCAAAACGGGGAAGAGTGGGATGCTCTTCGCCTTGGGAAGGCTACCGCTTCAAACTTCGGCCTGATTATGGCTAACGATGGAAAGGCGTTTGGTGAGCCAGCCAAGCGTTATGCGCTTCAGTTAGCTCTTGAGCAGATTAAAGGGTGCAAGTCTGAGTTTGGCTTCTCAAACGAGCACATGGAGCGCGGACACGAACAGGAGCCAATTGCCCGCATGCTGTACGAAGAGATGAACTTTGTAGACGTGGATAACGGCGGTTTCTTTGATCACGAAACGTATGGGGATAGTCCAGACGGACTCGTAGGCCGGGATGGGTTGATTGAGATTAAGTCGGTAATTGCCGCTACTCACTACGCCACCCTCACCCGCGGCGCCTTCGATCCGGCATACAGATGGCAGCTAATCGGCCACCTTGATTGCTCTGGCCGGGATTGGGTTGACTTCATCAGCTACTGCTCTGATTTCCCTGACGGAAAGCAACTCATTGTTTACCGTCTGACAGCCGCTGAGTGCCAATCAGAAATATCCCGCCTTCGAGCGAGAAGGAGTGAGTTCCTCTCCCTTGTGGCAGAGACCAAGCGAATGATACTGGAGCTCGGATGAAAACTCACCACGACGGAATAACCGTTGGAAGTATCACTCTTCCCTATTCCATCAATCGCCGGGGATGGATCGCCCCAAGCGGCGACGTTATCAAAAACCCATTAAAGGCTCAGCGTCTGGCTGAGCTGATGAACAGTAAGAAGGTGGTGGCATGAGCGGAAATACCCCCCTGATTTACGGATCTATTTGCAGCGGCATTGAGGCCGCGACCGTCGCCTGGGAGCCTCTCGGATGGAAGGCGGCATGGTTCTCTGAAATTGAAGCGTTCCCGTCTGCGGTACTGGCTGAACGCTGGCCAGAAGTCGTGAACCTGGGCGATATGACAAAAATCGCTGTCGCGGTTCGCGCTGGAGAAGTGCAGGCGCCGGATGTGATGGTCGGCGGCACACCTTGCCAGGCATTCAGCATTGCAGGTCTGCGTAATGGGCTTGCAGATGCCCGCGGTCAATTAACCCTTTCATATGTGGAATTAGCCAATGCAATCGACGACAAGCGCATCGAGCGCGGGGAAGAAGAAGCGATCTTCGTCTGGGAAAACGTCCCCGGCGTCCTCACAAGCCACGACAACGCTTTTGGTTGCTTTCTGGCAGGACTTGCCGGAGAAAGCTGTGAACTTGAGCCATCAGGGGGTAAATGGTCGCACTCTGGTTGTGTGTATGGACCCCAAAGGACAATCGCTTGGATCGTCAAAGACGCCCAATATTTCGGAGTGGCCCAACGACGCAAGCGTGTGTTCGTTGTCGCAAGTGCTCGAAAAGGATTCGATCCCGGCCAAGTACTTTTTGAGTCCGAAGGCGTGCGCCGGGATACTCCGCCGAGCAGAGAACCGCAAACGGCAGTTGCCGCCCTTACTGCGAGAGGCGTTGGAACGTGTGGCGCAGATGACAATCAGGCCCAAGCAGGACACCTCCTCGCTTTCGGTGGTGGAAACACAGGGGGAAACATCGATGTTGCCGCCTGCCTGACAGCAAAGGGCCAGCGCATTGATTTCGAAGTCGAGACTTTTGCTGTGCATGGCACTCAAGACCCTGACACAAATCTGGAGCTTGCGCATACGATTGGTCGTAACCACGGGCAGGAGAATGCATGCATTGCGTTCAGTTACAAAGACCATGGAGCAGACGCATCAGAAGACCTGTCTCCGACATTGCGCGCAGGAAATTCAGATAACAGCAACGCAAACGGCGGGCAGCCTCCGGCGATTGCTTATGCATTCAAACCGGGGGCAGGCGCCAAAGCAAGAGGCATTAGATTCGCTGAAGAGCAATCACCAACGCTTACAAGCGCCAGTAGCGGTACAAATTTAACACCTGCCGTCATGCATGGCGTATCTGTTCGACGTCTTATGCCAGTCGAGTGCGAACGCCTGCAGGGCTTCCCTGATAGCCACACACTGATTTCGTGGCGCGGGAAAGAAGCGACAGAATGCCCGGATGGCCCCCGCTATCGCGCCATCGGTAACAGCATGGCAGTGCCGGTGATGCGCTGGATCGGCGAGCGTATTGCGGCCGCATTGCCAGTTAAAAAATCTGCGGGTGATTATGGCGGCAGCAAAACGCCAGCGGATCAGCGCGACCTCTGGCGCACTCCGCCCGCCCTCTTCGCATGCCTGAATGCTGAGTTCTGCTTCCAGCTTGATGCAGCCGCAGCAGCGCATAACGCGCTGTGTCGCAAGTTCATAACAGCCGAGCAGAACACGCTGGAAACTCCATGGGGTGACTACCTGAGCATTCCCGGCTATGTCTGGCTGAATCCGCCATACAGCGACATCACGCCATTCGTGAAGAAGGCAGCCACCGAGAGCACCAATCAGATCGGCACGGTGATGCTGGTACCTGCTGACACTTCGGTTGGCTGGTTCAAGGAGGCAATCCAGACCGCTAGCGAGGTTCGCTTTATTACCGCGGGACGACTGGCATTTATCAACCCGGTGACAGGTAAGCCGGTAAGCGGAAATAACAAAGGCTCGATGCTGATTATCTGGCATCCCTACCCTCGTACTCACTGCCATTTCTCGACGGTCGAGCGGGATGCTCTGATGAATTTCGGTGCCCGTTTGATTGCTAAACGGGAGGCAGCATGACGCCAGAAGAAAAAGAAAACGCTCTCCGCGCCCAGGCTCGCCGCTGCGCAGAAGAGATAACCAAAGCGATGAGCGTAAAGCCTAAACCGAAGTGGAACGCTGTATGCCCCCCCATCCTTCGCAAGCACTACGAGAAGGTTAAGCCGATGGGCGTCAGCTTAGTCAAATTTGTCAGTGTTATTGGCCGCATGCAAGGCCGCTACGGAGTGGAATCATGAGCAACCCTATTACTGTCGGCCTATCAGGCTTAACTAACCGTATCTTTGCTGGGCGCTCTAAGCCAAGCAAATTAGCACCTGGCGTGCGCGAATTCACCGGGGAAAAGTTCGATGTTACGGATGATGTTCTGTTTGCTGTAGCCCATCTGATGATTGCCCGCGATGACGTGCTTATTTTCCCTGCGGCAAACGGCAAGGAAATCCACCTGCGCGCTGACCTCAAAGACAAGGCAGGTGCAGCATGAAAGAACGTGGAATGATTTTTAACGGGGAAATGGTGCGGGCGCTGCTGGATGGTCGGAAGACGCAGACCCGGCGGATTGTTAAAGGGGCTGACGGCGCCGTGAAGTTCTGCAAGGAATGGGACATCAACGGAGAAGAAATTTTCGTTGTTCTCGGCGAAAAAGACCACACAGGAATGAATCCTGTTTTGGGTGCTATCTCATGCCCGCTTGGTGCTGTAGGCGATCGCATCTGGGTGCGTGAGACGTGGGGAGTCGTCAGCCACGAACTAGATGAGGATGGTCGAATCCAATCATGGACTCCAGATCGGCCCGCTACAGCCATTCACGAAATGCCGTTTGGCAATGGCTATTACTCTGGCCACGCCATTTATGCAGCTGATGGTGATTTTACCTGGGGTGATGACGATGGTTATGAAGATGGTCGTTCGTGCTGGAAACCCTCCATTCATATGCCGAGAGCAGCCAGCCGCATTCTGCTGGAAATCACCGCCGTGCGGGTGGAAAGGTTGAACGCTATCAGCGGGGAAGATGCCACTGCCGAAGGCGTACCGACTGCAGGAAGTTTGCTTACTGATTACCCGGGAACATTCCTAACTCCGAAGGGTGATTTCGCAACGGGCAAGGTTGCATTCCAGCGTCTGTGGGAATCCATCTATGGCGACGAAAGCTGGCAGGCGAACCCCTGGGTTTGGGTTATCGAGTTCAAGCTCGTTGAAGGCGGTGCAGCATGAGCGCAGAAATCATCGATCAGGCCAACGAGCTGGCTGAGCGCCGGCTGGAAATGACCATCCAGAACATGCGGATCAACCATGCGGCTGTTTCGGCTACTCACTGCTGCGATTGCGTGGAAGAGATACCAGAACAGCGCCGGGAGGCGGTGGCTGGCTGTCAGCGCTGCGCTGACTGTCAGGAGGAAGAGGAATTACGCGGTAAGCATCGGAGGGGATGATGATTCTGAAAAACCAGCAGGCCACAGGTAAGACGGAGGCGGTTATGGGTGAAGTTGTTGTAATGGTCTCCCCAGGAAAGTGGGTGGCTGAGGATCAGTTGATCGCCCTTAAGGGAATCAAAAAAGGGACACTGAAGAAGGCCAGAGAAAATACATTTCTTGAGGGGAAAGAATATAAGCACGTTTCATACGATTGTGAGCCCTGGGATAACAGTCCATGCTTCTACAACCTGGATGAAATAGACCTGTGGATTGATCGCCAGAAGCCGGCGAAACCCCGTAAGCAATCTGTTTAAATACCCACTCCTATCAACAAACGAGGAATCGTTATGAGCAAATACCCAACAGGAGTGGAAAACCACGGCGGAACCCTCCGCCTGTGGTTTATCTATCAGGGTGTAAGGGTAAGGGAAAGTCTTGGTGTGCCAGATACGCCAAAAAACAGAAGAGTAGCGGGAGAACTGCGCACGTCGATCTGTTATGCGATTAAAACAGGCACATTCAATTACCCTGTGCAGTTCCCACAATCCCCTAACCTGCGCAGGTTTGGATTCATACAGTCGGGCATCAAACTGAAAGATCTGTCAGCTCGATGGCTGGAGCTGAAACGAATGGAGATAACCGGGAATTCACATTTGCGGTATCTTTCATACATCAAAATCTGCACGGAAATTCTCGGGCCAGAAAAGACAATTTCCGGAGTTTCCAATGAAGATGTTCTGCTAGTGCGCAAGGAATTGCTTACCGGATATCAGATTTGCGGAAAACACCAGAAAAACAGAGCAGCGAAAAAAGGTCGTACTGTACGGACAGTTAACGTCTACCTAAATTGCCTTGGCCAGATGTTCAAATTCGCTGAACTGAATGGCTATATAGAGAAATCACCATTCACCGGTGTAGACCCACTGCGAAAAAGCAAGGCTGAGCCAGACCCGCTCACAAAAAGCGAGTACAGGCGATTACTCAATGCGAGCCCGTCTGAGCAGATTCGAAATCTGTGGGTGCTGGCCATCAACACCGGGATGCGACATGGAGAAATCGCCGCCCTGGCCTGGGAAGATATCGACCTGAAAGAAGGCACCATAACCATTAGCCGGAACATAGCTATGCAGGGCCACTTTACTCCGCCAAAAACTGAGTGCGGAAATCGGGTGGTTAACCTAACAGAACCCGCAATCCAGGCACTGAAAAGCCAATTGGCATATACCCGCATGGGAAAGCAACATGAGATAGACGTCAATCTTCGCGAGTTTGGCCGCGTTCGTGTTGATGCCTGTACGTTTGTTTTTGTGCCGCGGCTGACGGCCAGAAACGGGAAAGGCGGAGACTGGTACGCGCCCGGCTCATTTGGCGCCACATGGAACGATATTCTGAAGCGCGCAGGCATAAGACATCGGCGAGCTTATGAGTCAAGGCATACTTATGCCTGCTGGGCTCTAAGCGCTGGAGCAAACCCAAACTTCATCGCTGCACAGATGGGACACACTTCAGCCCAGATGGTATACAACGTTTACGGTAAATGGATGAGCGATAACAATGTCGATCAGTTGAGTATTCTGAACGCAAATTTCGCCAGTGATGCCCCAACCATGCCCCATGCCATTTCTATGTAGTGAAAAAATGTTTATATATCAATATATCAAATCGCCCAGTCTGGTTTATTCAGGATATGATCCTGCCAGTCAACCACCGTGGATTCTTTCACAGCAATATGGCGAACGGAGATGCGTTCGCCATGCATCGCCGCCTTCGAACCGGTTAACAGCGGGTGCCAGTGCGGCAGCGGTTGACCTTCCGCCAGCAGACGATAGGCGCAGGTCGGCGGCAGCCATTCAAACGTAGGCAGGTTGTCGCGGGTGAGCTTAATGCAGTCCGGTTCATATTCGAAACGGCGCTCATAGTTACGGCACTGGCAGGTTTTGATATTAAGCTGACGGCAGGCGACGTTGGTGAAGTAGATTTCGTCGGTATCCTCATCCATCAGCTTATGCAGGCAGCACTGTCCGCAGCCGTCGCAAAGTGATTCCCACTCCGCATCGCTCATTTCATCCAGTGTTTTGTGTTGCCAGAAAGGTTGTTCGCTCATTGGGATGTCCGTCATTGCAGTTCAGGGTGCACCTTATAACCAGTCTGGCACGCCGATGCAAGTTTTGCCGCCCGGAGAAGGCGGCAAGCGGTCGTTACAGCACGCGGGTGGTCAGCGAAAACCCGTTAAAACCGACTTCCAGCTCGTCGCCGCTGGCGAGCGGCCCCACGCCTTCCGGGGTGCCGGTCAGCACCACATCACCGGCTTTCAGGGTGAAGAAGCGCGACATATAGGCGATCAGCGGCACAATTTTATGAATCATGTCGGCCGTCGTGCCCTGCTGGCGCACCTCGCCGTTTACCTTCAGGCTCAGCGGCGTATTCTGCGCGTCGCCGTGAAATTCGCCGGCGGGAATAAACCCCGAAATCGAGCAGGAGTTATCAAAGCCTTTCGCCTTTTCCCACGGCTGCCCGGCTTTTTTCATTTTGCCCTGCAGATCGCGCAGAGTGAGGTCCAGCGCCACGCCATAGCCGGCGATGGCTTTGAGCACATGATCGTCCGTCGCCTGACGCAGCGTGCCGCCAATCAGCACCGCCAGCTCAACCTCGTGGTGCACCGACCCCAGCCCCTCAGGAAGCACCAACGGCTGGCGGATATCGCATAGCGCCGTCTCAGGTTTAATAAACAGCACCGGCTCTTCCGGCGTCGCACTGCCCATCTCCTTGATGTGTTTTGCGTAGTTGCTGCCCACGCACACCACTTTGCTTACCGGATAATCCAGTAGCGCACCCTGCCAGTTATGATGTTGGTACATTGTTTTCCCTCTGTGGGTTAATCAGATTTATTCCCCTGTTCCGCCAGGTGTTTCTTGAGTAAATTTTCAGACGGAGGAGGGAGCTGAAGGTAATAGCCCTGATCGGCCAGCGCCTGTTTCACTTTATCCAAATCGGCGTGGATGAGTTTTTTTCGCCCATCGAGCGGTAAAATCATTGCCAGTTTGGGCGTACCGAAGCTATACATTAATTCGTCAGGAACGCGGGAGAAATCGTCCTTTTTTTCGACATATAAATAGGTTTGCTCACGTTTAGTACTTCGATAGATCACACAAAACATAGTTTTACTCGGAATTAGACCTGTGGTCACTTGCCTCTATATATGAGTGACTATAACATGCCTTTTAGTCTTCGGAATATCACCGCACTTCAGCGAGTGATAAACAGCAAATTGAGTAAGGCCAGGATGTCAAATACGCCAATCGAACTTAAGGGCAGTAGCTTCACCTTATCTGTGATTCATTTGCACGATGCAAATCCCGAGGTTATTCGTCAGGCGTTAGAAGACAAAATCGCCCAGGCTCCCGCCTTTTTACGTCATGCCCCCGTGGTGGTGAATATCAGCAGCATTGAAGATGACGTCGACTGGCGCCCTCTTCATGAGGCTATCGCGGCTACCGGCCTGCGTATTATGGGCGTAAGCGGATGTAAACTTCCTCGGCTGAAAACCGAAATTGACCGCGCCGGGATCCCTTTATTAACCGAAGGGAAAGAAAAAATTACCCGTCAGGCCGCGCCAGAACCCGTTGCCCCGCCGCCAGCTGTTAATCAGATCACAAAAACGCGCTTGATCGATCAGCCGGTACGTTCCGGTCAGCGTATTTATGCGCCACACTGTGATCTAATTGTTACAAACCATGTGAGTGCCGGGGCTGAACTTATTGCCGATGGTAATATCCATGTATATGGCATGATGCGGGGACGTGCGCTTGCCGGCGCCGGCGGCGACAGAGACGCCCAAATATTTTGCAGCAACCTCTCGGCGGAACTGGTTTCCATCGCCGGGGAATACTGGCTGAGTGATAACATTCCGGCCGAATTTTATGGCAAAGCGGCCCGTCTACGTTTAGACGACAGCGCTTTGACGATTCAATCGTTGAATTAATCCCTTTTTAACAAGGAATTTCTATGGCACGCATTATTGTTGTGACTTCGGGTAAAGGAGGCGTTGGCAAGACCACCTCCAGCGCGGCCATCGCTACTGGTTTGGCCCAGAAGGGAAAGAAAACGGTCGTTATCGACTTCGACATCGGCCTGCGTAACCTCGATCTGATCATGGGCTGTGAACGCCGGGTCGTTTATGACTTCGTCAACGTCATCCAGGGCGATGCCACGTTGAACCAGGCGCTGATTAAAGACAAGCGCACGGAGAACCTCTACATCCTTCCGGCCTCCCAGACGCGTGACAAAGACGCCCTGACCCGCGAAGGCGTAGACAAAGTTCTCGAAGAACTGAAAAAAATGGATTTTGATTTTATCGTCTGTGACTCCCCTGCAGGCATCGAAACCGGTGCGCTGATGGCGCTGTACTTCGCTGATGAAGCCATCATCACCACCAACCCGGAAGTCTCCTCCGTTCGCGACTCCGACCGTATCCTTGGCATCCTGGCCTCCAAATCCCGCCGCGCGGAAAGGGGCGAAGATCCGATTAAAGAGCATCTGCTGCTGACGCGCTATAACCCAGGCCGCGTGAACAAAGGTGACATGCTGAGCATGGAAGACGTGCTGGAAATTCTGCGCATCAATCTGGTGGGCGTGATTCCGGAAGATCAGTCCGTGCTGCGCGCGTCTAACCAGGGCGAACCGGTTATTCTGGATGACGCCTCGGATGCGGGTAAAGCCTATGCCGATACCGTTGAACGTCTGCTCGGAGAAGAACGCCCTTTCCGCTTCGTAGAAGAAGAGAAGAAAGGTTTCCTCAAACGCCTGTTCGGAGGATAAATTATGGCATTACTCGACTTTTTTCTCTCGCGGAAAAAGAACACGGCCAACATTGCGAAAGAGCGCCTGCAAATTATCGTCGCGGAGCGCCGCCGCGGCGACGCTGAACCGCACTATCTTCCGCAGCTGCGCAAAGACATTCTCGAAGTGATTTGCAAGTATGTGCAAATCGACCCGGAAATGGTCAGCGTACAGCTGGAGCAGAGGGACGGTGATATTTCGATTCTGGAGCTGAACGTGACCCTGCCGGAAACTGAAGAGTCGAAGTCCTGAGCCTGAAGGTATAAAAAAACCGGCAACGCTGCGCGAAGCCGGTTTTTCACTATGCCGTTCGGCGCTAGCGCGGGTAGTCGCTCAATAGCGCATTCAGGCGATCGGCCATCAATTCTCCGCGCCAGCCGGAAACCAGTTCAGGCTGCCCGTTGCCGTTTTTAAGCCCCCAGTGCCAGTTCAGCAGCTGGTTAATCTGTCTTCTTGAGGCCAGCAGCTCCGCGCTGACGCCCTTCTCGGCGCTCACGGTCTGCACAAGCGCTTTGATATCCTTAAACAGCTTGCGGTAGCCCGGCATGTCGATCAGGTTCTGCAGCGGCTCTGGCAGCGCCTCTTCCGGCAGCGCCTGCGCTTTCTCGACGAGGCCAATCAGCGTCTTGCCGTGGAAACGAATTTCGCTGCCCGAAAGTCCGAGGCTGTCAAGCTCCCCGAGGCTGGTGGGCATATAGCGCGCCACGTTCCACAAATGCTCTTCCCGGATCACAAAGTTGACGGCCAGGTCGCGCTCGCGCGCTTTGCGCAGACGCCACTCCGCCAGCAGCTGCAGGCAGCCCAGCTGACGAGTACGCAGCTGCCAGGCATTACCGATATCGCGCCACGCCTCTGCGGGATCCTGAATCTCCTGACGCCGCTGCTGCATCAGCTGACATTCATCCAGGGCGGCGGAGAGCCAGCCTGCGCTGTCTGTTTCAGCCATCAGCTTTCCGGCAATCGGCAGCAGGTACCAGACGTCGGCCGCGGCATAAATGCACTGGCGTTCGGTCAGCGGGCGCGCCAGCCAGTCGGTGCGGGACTCGCTCTTGTCCAGCGCCACGCCGGTAAACTCTTCCACCATCGACGCAAAGCCCCACGACATCGGGCGGCCGCAAAAAGCGGCGAGAATTTGCGTGTCGATCAGCGGCTGCGGCATCAAATGAAAAGCATTGAGGAATACTTCCAGATCTTCACTGCCGGCGTGCAGAAATTTGGTCACATCTTTATTCAGCAGCAGTTCACGCATCGGTTCCCAGTCGGTGATGGCCAGCGGGTCAATCAGCGAAACCTGGCTGCCGTCGAACAGCTGGAGCAGACCGAGCTGCGGGTAGTAGGTACGAGTACGGACAAATTCCGTATCCAGCGCGATGGCGGAAACCGCGCTTGCCGCGTCGCAGACGGCGCGAAGGCCATCGTTGGTGGTGATCATCTGATAGTTCAAATCATACTCTCTTAACTTGCGCCCATAAAAAACGCCGGCTTAGCCGGCGTCTGGCGATTCACTCTTAGCTCAGGCTTTATTGTCTACTTTAGCACGGGCTTCGTCACGCAGTTCTCGACGTAAAATTTTCCCGACGTTGGATTTCGGCAGCTCATCGCGAAACTCCACCAGCTTCGGCACCTTGTAGCCGGTTAGCTGGCGACGGCAGAAAGCGATCAGCATCTCTTCCGTCAGCGCCGGATCTTTCTTGACCACGAAAATCTTCACCGCTTCACCGCTGCTGCCGGACGGCACGCCGACCGCGGCCACTTCCTGAACCCCGGCGTGCTGCATCACCACATCTTCGATTTCATTCGGATAGACGTTGAAGCCCGAGACAAGAATCATATCTTTTTTGCGATCGACGATACGCAGGAAGCCCTCTTCATCCATCACCGCGATATCGCCGGTATGCAGCCAGCCGTCCTTGATAATTTCAGCGGTCGCGTCCGGACGCTGCCAGTAGCCCAGCATCACCTGCGGCCCTTTCACGCACAGCTCTCCCGGTTCTCCCGGCGCGACTTCATTATCGTCATCATCCACCAGCTTCGCTTCGGTGGAGGGCACCGGCAGGCCGATACTGCCGCTGTGATAATCGATATCGTGCGGATTGACGCTCACCAGCGGCGCGCACTCCGTCAGGCCATAGCCTTCCAGCAGATACTGCCCGGTCAGCTTAACCCAGCGCTCCGCCACCACCTGCTGTACCGGCATTCCGCCGCCGGCGGAGAGATGCAGTGAAGAGAAGTCTAGCTGCTGAAACTCTTTGTTATTGAGCAGCGCGTTAAACAGGGTGTTGACCCCGGTCATCGCGGTGAAGGGATATTTCGCCAGCTCTTTGACCAGGCCTGGAATATCGCGCGGATTGGTGATCAGCAGGTTCTGCCCGCCCAGCTCTATAAACAGCAGACAGTTCATGGTCAGGGCAAAAATGTGGTACAGCGGTAGCGCGGTAACAACCAGCTCTTTACCGCGGTGCAGCAGCGGCCCGTAGGTACCGTTAACCTGCTCAAGGTTCGCCAGCATATTACGATGGGTCAGCATCGCCCCCTTCGCCACGCCGGTGGTCCCGCCGGTGTACTGGAGAAAAGCGAGATCCTGGGAGACGATTTCCGGCTTAATGTACTGCATACGGTAGCCGTGCTGCAGCGCGCTGCGAAACGAGATGGCGTCCGGCAGATGATATTTTGGCACCAGCCGTTTGATGTACTTCACCACAAAGTTAACCAGCGTCCCTTTCGCCGTGGAAAGCTGATCGCCCATGCGGGTTAAGATCACGTGCTTGACCTGGGTTTTATCAACCACCTTTTCCAGGGTATGCGCGAAGTTGGAAACGATCACAATGGCGGCGGCGCCGCTGTCGTTGAGCTGGTGCTCCAGTTCGCGCGGGGTGTAGAGCGGATTAACGTTCACCACGATCATGCCGGCGCGCAGAATACCAAACAGCGCTACCGGATACTGCAGCAGGTTAGGCATCATCAGGGCGACGCGATCGCCTTTTTGCAGGCCTAATCCTTCCTGTAGATAAGCGGCGAACGCCCGACTGCGCTCCTCCAGCTTACGGTAGGTCATCACCTCGCCCATATTGATAAAGGCCGGCTGATCGGCATAGCGGCGGACGGCGTGTTCAAACAGTTCAACCAGGGATTGATAGCGGTCAGGGTTTATCTCCGCAGGAACGTCCGCGGGATAACGGTTTAGCCAAACCTTTTTCACTGCATCACCTCTGAAATAGTTATTCGTCGTCATCACAGCCCCTGATCAACAAACATTTTGTTAACATTATATTAACTCAGCGTACCAGTTTATTAATTAGCCGTTGTACAGGTTGCGAAGCGCGTCACTATTTATTTTTCTTATTTGACTGAAAACGAAGAAACAGCGGACCAGCCGCTGTTTCTTTTTGCTTACAAAGACTACAAAATCATTCGGTTACAACGTTTCTGACTTCGGCAGGACCGGGGTTATACCAGCCCCAGCCGCCGTACCCGTAGCCCCACGGGCGCGGGCCGAACATCCACGGGTCCATCATCGGCTGCGGCGGCATGACCACCTGCTGGACTACGTTCCAGCGTTTGTAGCCAGTGGCGTTCATCAGCATGAATTTATACGGCGTATTGCCCACTTTACCGTCGACGACGCCGACGATCGGGCCAACCACGGTAACCAGCTGTCCGCGAAAATCCACCGGGTCGATAAAGCCGTTCACGTCGGCAAAAATACGCCCGCGCGACGCTTCGCCCAGCTCCGGACGCGCGGCGTCGTCAAGCTGAACGGTGGCAATTTCCAGGCGAGTTTTACCCTGCTGATTCTGCACGCTGACGACCTTACCGCCAAAACGCGCCTCCTGGCCGACATACAGCTGCGGCGCGTTCATCACGCGGACTAAATCCTGCTGCGGCGTCGGGGTGGTGCCCTTAATGGCATCCGGCACCGAAGCGCACCCGCTCAGCGCAGCAACGACTGCTGCCGCGACTAACCAACGCACTACCCTTTTTTGACCCGCCATGACGCGACTCCTTCCTTCTTCTCAGACATATAGTTACTGAGATTCACTCGCGGCCAGGAAGTTTCTTCCACGCCACTTCATTACGTAAATAAACTGGCTCAGCGTGTTCGACGGCCACGGTTTTTCCCGCCGTAAACAGGTGGCAGGCCAGCGGCAGCATATCCTGCGCCTCAGGCAGCTGAATGTCGCCATCGACGAGCGTTAAACCGCAGTCGCGAGCCATATCCGGCCACGCCTGCCAGCCGGTGCCCACGGTGGCCCACTCGCCTTCCAGCCGCTGAAGCCGCTCGCGAACCGCTTCCGGCTTCAGCACCGCCTCGCTCTCTTCGCCGTGCCAGACGCCCTGCTCATTGCGCTGATATTCCGCCCAGTAGACTTCGCCCATTCTGGCGTCGATGGCCGCCAGCACGCGGGTGGCGCCGTTTTTCCGCCACGCGCCCTGCGCCATGGTCGCCAGCGTAGATACGCCGATCATCGGCAGCCCGGCCCCCAGCGCCAGCCCCTGCGCGATACCGATGCCGATACGCACGCCGGTGAAGCTCCCCGGCCCGCGGCCAAAGGCCAGCGCATCAAGCTCGGTCAATAGCGTTCCGCTTTCATTGAGGACATCCTGCACCAGGGGCAGGATACGTTGGGTATGTTCACGGGGGCAGATTTCAAAATGAGCACTGAGGGTGCCATCATTCCACAGCGCCGCGGAGCAGGCCTCCGTGGCGGTATCGATAGCTAAAATTCGCATGGGTTGTCGCGCTCTCGCTCTAGCAGATTGACAAAATGGCGCGCAGCTTACCACATTTTGCGCCGGATTACCTCGCCGGCGGCACCGCAAGAAAACGCACCGCCCGGCGGATATCGCGCGTGCGCGGCGCAGGCGGAAGGCTCGCGAGGAAGACCGCGCCGTAGGGACGCATCACCAGACGGTTGTCGCAGATAACCAGTACCCCGCGATCGTCGATGTCGCGAATCAGGCGCCCCACCCCCTGTTTAAGGGTAATCACCGCGTCCGGTAGCTGGACCTCGTCAAAAGGATCGCCGCCGCGCAGGCGACAATCTTCCATCCGCGCTTTGAGTAGCGGATCGTCCGGCGAGGTGAACGGCAGTTTGTCGATAATCACCAACGAAAGCGCATCGCCGCGCACGTCCACCCCTTCCCAGAAGCTGCTGGTCGCCACCAGCAGCGCATTCCCGGCGCTGACGAACTGCTGCAAAAGCTGACCTTTGCTGGTTTCTCCCTGCAGGAGCACCGGCAGCGTCATGGTGGCACGGAACTGTTCCGCCAGATCGCGCATCATGGCGTGCGAGGTGCAGAGCATAAAGCAGCGCCCATCGTTGGCCTCAATAAGCGGTTTGAGCATCGCCGCCAGATGGCGCGCCGCGCCGGGCTGGTTCGGCAAAGGTAAATTGCGCGGTACGCACAGCAGCGCCTGATGGGCATAATCAAAGGGGCTGGGCAGCAGCAGGGTTTGCGCTTCGCCAATCCCCAGGCGATCGGTAAAGTGGTGCAAATCGTCATTGACCGAGAGCGTCGCCGAGGTAAAAATCCAGCTCCCCGATTTTTGCGCCATCACCTCTTTAAACTTATCCGCCACCGTCAGCGGGGTCAGCGCCAGAGTAAAATTACGCGAAGTGCACTCATACCAGTAGCTAAAGCCGGGCTGGTTGGTCTCTTTGAGCCGCTTCAGGCGGCCGCGGTAGACGGTGGCCCGCTCAAAGGCGGCGTCGAGCAGCGCCGAGCGGCCCAGCGACAGCTTTGCCACGTCGTAACAGAGCTCGAGCGCATCATCAAGCAGCAGCAGCGCGCGCTGAATGTTGTTATCCGCCAGCAGCTCGCGCAGGTTGCCGCGATAGCCGGGTTCCCCCAGCTGCAGGCGAAAATCCTGCGCGCTCTGGGCCAGGCGGTCGGCGCACTTCTGCAGCTGCTGGGTGTCTTTGAGTTCGGTGCGATAAGCAATGGTGATATCTTTCGCCAGGTCCAGCAGCTGACGGCTGGAGAGCGACTGGCCGAAGTACTGGCTGGCGATGTCCGGTAGCTGATGCGCTTCGTCGAAGATCATCACTTCCGCTTCGGGAATCAGCTCGGCAAATCCGCTCTCTTTGACCACCATATCGGCGAGGAACAGATGGTGGTTGACGACGACCACGTCAGCATCCATCGCCTTTTTCCGCGCCTTCACAACAAAACAGTCTTTATATAACGGGCAGTCGCTGCCGAGGCAGTTATCGTTGGTACTGGTGACCAGCGGCCAGGCCTGGGAATCTTCGGCCACGCTAACGCAGGTGCTGATATCGCCATCAACGGTCTGGTTAGACCACGAACGCAGCAGAATGACATCGCTGAGGGTTTGCACCGGCAGGTCGCCGCCGGCGAGCGCCTGCTGTTCCAGCCGCTCCAGGCACAGGTAGTTCGAACGCCCTTTCAGCAGGGCCAGCTTACCGGTGTACTTCAGCGCTTTGGCGACAGTGGGTAAATCCCGACTGTAGAGCTGATCCTGTAGCGCTTTCGAGCCGGTGGAGATAATGACTTTCTTATTGGCGCGGAGCGCAGGCGCCAGGTAGGCGTAGGTTTTCCCGGTCCCGGTCCCCGCCTCAACCACCAGCGGACGGGTTTCTTCAATCGCGCTGGCGACGGCGAAAGCCATCTGACGCTGCGGCTCGCGTGGTTTAAATCCCGCAATCGCGCTGGCCAGCTGGCCGTCTGCTGCAAAATCGTCGATCACATTACCCCCTGGTTATTTGGACAGTGATTATGTCAGGGTGGAGTCGTTTTCGCCAGTGCGGGTAGTGACGCAGGTGAAACATTATGGCAGTCTTGCCGCAGCTTAATGAACCGGAACAAAGAGGAAATAAACATGACCATTACGCGTATTGATGCCGAAGCCCGCTGGTCTGATGTGGTGATTCACAACCAGACGCTGTACTACACCGGCGTGCCGTCCAACCTTGATGCCGATGCCTGCGCGCAAACCGCCGATACCCTGGCGCAGATTGACGCCGTGCTGGAGAAACAGGGCAGCAGCAAGTCGCGTATTCTTGATGCGACGATTTTTCTTGCCGACGGCGCAGACTTTGCGGCGATGAACCAGGCCTGGGATGCGTGGGTCGTCGCCGGTCATGCCCCGGTGCGCTGTACGGTGCAGGCGAAGCTGATGAATCCGAAGTACAAAGTCGAGATTAAAATCATCGCCGCCGTGTAAGACAGCGTGGCCCCGTAGCCCGGGCAAGCGTAGCGCCGCCCGGGAAGAAGCCGCGCCAAAGCCGTTATCCGGCGCATTCCCCGGATAGCGGCGTAAACGCCTTATCCGGGCTACATAGCAGCCAGGCCGATCGGGCACAGCGCCGTCGCGAGGCAAGAAGTATTGTTCTATCAGCCCGGACACCACATCAGCTGTTCCTTCAGCTGCAGCGTCTCCTGCGGCACACATTTCAGCGCTTCACGATAGCTGGCAGATTGTTTTGCATAGCCCCGCACTGACTGCAGCAGCACGCGCAGCGCGCTATCCCACACGATTCCCTGCAGGTCGCTATAGGGCCAGAGATCCGGTTCCCGGATAAACGGCACCAGGTAATCAATCCCCTGCTTCACGCCTCGCCCATCGCGGATGGCGTTCCAGCGATCGAACTCAACGTGTTCGGCGTAGCGGTTGAGCAGCAGATGCGCCTCCAGATTAAACAGCGAGTAGTGGAACGGAATGGTACGTTCCAGCTCCATCGTCTGCCTGCCGTCCTGGTCAATCTGCGCCGCCATCCGCTGGGTGATCCCCTGCTCGATGATCCGCGCCGCCAGCCCTTTATCGCCATAAAATAGCGCGTTAACCGTCCGCTGAGCGTCGTACCAGGTGCCGTGGTTGTTGTGCCAGACGTACTCAGAGTGGCCGATGTCGCTGTAGTACATCCAGTGGTTAAAGTCGCGGAACCACTGGTGCAGGCCGATGATATCGTCGGTATCAAGCACGCTCGCCGCGTTAATCAAACCGATGGTGTCCACCACCATCCACATTAAGCGGGTATCAATAAGCCCGGTACCGCGACCGGAAACAATCCCCGGGATCGCCTGGCCATAATTCAGATGCGGGTTCATCCGCGTTTCCGCATCAAGGAACCAGCAGCGGATCTGCGCAGCCGCCGCCTGCGCGTACTGGCGCTGACCGGTGAAGTACCACGCCAGCCCGAGGGTCAGGCACCGTTCGCACATGCGGATAATGCGCGAGGTATCCGTGTCGTTGTTCTCACACTGCGGATTAATATGCCCGTCGCGGCGAATATAGGGCAGTCCGTTGGGCCGCCGCGGGTTTGGCCACCAGTAGGTCCCCAGGCTGTAGTAATCGTGCGCGTCGCCGCTCGCCGGGCGCAGCTTTTTATGTACCACGCTTTCCGGCGCTTCCCGACGCAGGATATCCGCCTCCGATACCAGCTTGCTTAGCGCCAGCTGCAGCGGCGAGAAGGGCTGCTTCAGGCCCGCCCGGGCGTTTTCCAGGCAGGTTTCGTCAAGGGTGTACAGCTTCATCGCCACCTTAATTTCCCTCCCGGCAGGCTATGCGCTGGCCGCTTTGCGCATCGAACAGGTGCACGCCGGCGAGCTTCGGCTGCAGCCAGATCTTATCGCCCTCTTTTACGGCCAGACGCTGTTTGAACACCGATGTAAACGCCCCGCCGCCGGTATCGCAGAAGAGCTGCATATCCGAGCCGGTGTTCTCCACCGCCGTCACCTTCGCCGCCAGCGCATCGTCCCGCGCTTCATGAACCACGTTGACCTGTTCGGGGCGAATGGCGTACACCACCTGCTGGCCATCGGTGACCCGTAAACCGGCGGGCAAAGCCAGCAGGGAGCCATCTTTCAGACGCAGGCTGGTGGCGCTACCGTTCAAGACCACGACGCCCGGCAGCTGGTTAATCTCCGGCGAGCCGATAAACCCGGCGACAAACAGATTCGCCGGCCGGTCGTACAGTTCCAGCGGGGTCCCCGCCTGCTCTATTCGCCCGTCGCGCAGCACCACAATCATCTGCCCCATGGTCATGGCTTCAATCTGATCGTGGGTGACGTACACCGAGGTGGTTTTCAGCCGACGATGCAGTTCGCGGATCTCACCGCGTACCTGGGTTCGCAGCTTGGCGTCAAGGTTGGAGAGCGGTTCATCGAACAAGAACACCTGCGGCTTACGCACGATCGCCCGCCCCATCGCCACGCGCTGGCGCTGGCCGCCGGAGAGATCTTTGGGCAGGCGCTCCAGCAGCGGCTCCAGCCCCAGTAGCGCCGCCGCTTCATTCACCTTCTGGCTGATTTCCGCTTTCGGCAGCTTAGCCATCTTCAGGGCAAAGCCCATATTTTCACGCACCGTCATCTGCGGGTAGAGCGCATAGCTCTGGAACACCATCGCAATGTCGCGCAGCTTCGGCTCCACCTCGGTGACGTTACGCTCGTTGATATGTACTTCGCCGCCGGAGATCTCCTCCAGCCCGGCAATCATGCGCAGCAGCGTGGATTTGCCGCAGCCGCTGGGGCCAACGAGGACGCAGAACTCGCCGTCCGGAATCGTCAGCGACACATCTTTAATGACGTGGACATCCCCGTATGATTTGCGCACGCTATTTAATACAACCGATCCCATCGTTAACCCCTTATCCTTTGACCGCGCCGGACATAATCCCGCGATTGAAATGTTTTTGCAGACCCAGATAGACGATGATGCTGGGCAGCATCGCCAGCAGCGTAATGGCGATAAAAATGTTCGGCGTGATGCTCTCATCGGTACGCAGCGTGCCGAGGATCACCGGAATGGTATTCAGGCTGTCCTGGTTGACCACAATCAGCGGCAGCAGGTACTGGTCCCAAATCATAATAAAGCCGAAGGTCACCACCGTGCCGAGCGCCGGTTTTACCAGCGGCAGAATGACGTGGAAGAAAATCTGCCATTCGTTGGCGCCGTCAATCCGCGCCGCCTCTTCCAGCTCTTTCGGTATCGCTGACATAAATTCGGTCAGGACAAAGATGGAGAACGCCCAGCCGACGACCGGTAAAATCATTCCGAGATAGCTGTTGTAGAGCGAGGCGTCGATCAGCGGCAGCCGCCAGTTGATAATCATGTACAGCGGAATGGCGATGACCTCTTCCGGCAGCATCATGGTGGACAAAATCACCAGGCTCACCAGCGCTACGCCGCGAAACTTCTTCCGCGCCAGGGCGTACGCCGCCAGCGCGCTGACCGACACCTGCAGAACGGTGCCGAAGAACACCACCAGAATGGAGTTCAGCAGATACTGCCAGACGCCGATATCCATCCACGCGAAGATGAAGTTTTCCAACGAGAACTGATGCGGCCAGGCCAGCAGCTCGCCCGGCTTCACCGGCGCGCCGCTGAATGCCGTGGCGACGATGCCCCAGAACGGCCCGACAAAGACAATCAGCAGCAGCGCGTAGATGCACCAGCGCCCTGCTGTATCCCAACGTTTGCTTAACATCGCGGCTCCTTAGTAACGGGCGATACGTTTTTTCAGCGTCAGATGACAGAGGGTTAAGATAACCGTGAAGGTGAACAGCAGGAACGACACCGCCGAAGCGTAGCCATAGTCAAACTGCTCAAAGCCCAGCTTGTAGATGTGGGTCATGACCATTTCCGTGGCGTTAGAAGGCCCCCCTCCGGTGGTGGCGTACACCTCGGCAAACACGCGGAAACCACGAATGAAGGAGAGCATCAGTACCACCGAGAGCGCCGGGATCATGCCGGGCAGCGTGACGTAGCGCAGGCGGTTCCACCAGCTGGCGCCGTCGACGTTCGCCGCATCGTATAAATCGCGGCTGATTCCCGCCAGGCCGGCAATAAAGATCACCATGTTGTAGGGCACCGCTTTCCAGATATGCAGCAGCATGATGACGCCCAGCGCCTGATCGGAGCTGGCAAGAAAGCCCTGGTCGGCGACGCCAAACCAGCTGAGGATGTGGTTAACCACGCCGTTGGGCGTCGGGTTAAACAAAATGCGCCACATTTCGGCGACGATCGCCGCGCTGGTAACCGCCGGTAAAAAGATGGCGGTTCGAATAAAGCGCAGATGGCGCGCCGGGCCTTCCAGCAGCATGGCGAGGAAAAACGCCAGGATAGCCGCGGCGAACATCGTTACCACCACGTAAAGCAGGGTATTCACCACCGCCGCGTGCAGCTCTGCGTCGGCAAAAGCGCGGGTGAAGTTATCGAGCCCCACCCACTCGTTGGGCTGATTAAAGTTAACCTTGTAAAAGCTCATCACCAGACCCTGAATCATCGGGATAAACTTAAACCAGCTAAAAATAATCAGCGCAGGCGCTAAAAACAGCCACGGGATCAGCGCCCGCTTACGCTTTGCGCTCAGCCATCCGGTCGAGTCAGGCGAAGCGGCCTGCTTTATCGGCGAGGACTTCGTCTCATGCAGCGTCATAACCTATGTCCTCAGTTAGCCAGCACATTTTGTTTTTTCAGCTCAGCGTTCACCTTGCCGTCGAGCGTCTTCAGCTCGCCGGGAATATCGCTGCCGCAGTCGGCAAAAATCCGGTTAAAACCGTCGGCAACCACCTGGCGCACCGGCGTCCAGTTGGGAATTTGCGGCACGTAGCGTCCCTGTTCGTTGTAAAGTCTGGCGAAAGTTTCCCAGCGCGCGTCCTGATACACGGCTTTGACGTCGACGTTCTTATTCACCGGCAGACGCACTACCGGAATATGCTGGCTGCCTTTACCCATGCCGATCTCCTGACCTTCCGCAGAGATCATAAATTCGATAAATTTTCGCGCCGCCTCTTTCTGTATGCTGCTCTTCATCATAAAGACCGTGGTGCCCTCGGCGAGGGTGGCTTCGCCTTTCGGCCCCGCCACCGGGATCACTTCGAAGTTGTCTTTACCGGGGTCTTTATCGAACAGGGCGATATGGTACGGCCCGCTGAAGAACATGCCGCTTTGCCCGGAGCGGAAGGAGGGAATAACGTCGGCGGTGGTGGCGTTAATCGCGCCCGGCTGGGTGACTTTGTCGCACATCATGGTGCGCATAAAGGTCATCGCCTGAGCCACTTCCGGCGTATTGAGCGAAGCGCTGAATTTTCCGTTCTCTTCTTTAACGAAATCACCACCCGCCTGCCAGATAAAGCTGCTCATAAACCAGCTGGCGTAGCCGCGCGTCGTGGAAGCGGGAACGATAAAGCCGTAGGTATCATTTTTGCCGTTACCATCGGGATCCTGAGTGGTGAAGGCTTTCGCCAGCGTCTGGATATCATCCCAGCTCTTAGGCTGCGGCAGCCCCAGTTTTTCACGCCAGTCTTTACGCACGAAGAGCGCGAAAGTTTGCGCCGAGGTCGGCACGCCGTAATACTTACCGTCGATATAGCGGGTACTCTTCCATGCCGTCTGGAATAGCTGGTCGCCGCCCGCGATCGCCTGCGGGTCAATTTCTTCGGCAATACCCAGCTGGATGAACTGCCCTAGCGACGCCGCATCGTTAAAAATCAAATCGGGTAAGGCGTTGCCCGCCGTGGCGCGCGCCAGCCGCTGTTCAAAGTCGGTGGTGGCGTTGAAATACGCGATTTTGATACCGGTTTTTTCTTCAAATTTTTCCGCCTCCTGTTTGTAGATATTCTTCGAGTCATTGC
This sequence comes from Klebsiella sp. CN_Kp106, assembly GCF_040064575.1. NCBI lineage: Bacteria > Pseudomonadati > Pseudomonadota > Gammaproteobacteria > Enterobacterales > Enterobacteriaceae > Klebsiella > Klebsiella sp. CN_Kp106. The sequence goes on from NZ_JBEAIG010000071.1 coordinate 94,113, forward strand.
TGGCGCGGATCCAGACGTTGAGAGTGGTGGCGGCGTAACTTTGACTAACGCCGAGCCCGAGTGCGGTGAGAAGTAACAGTGAACGTAATTTACAGGCAGACATGATGGCATATCCTTTATTGTAGGGCACAAAGGTAATTAAATTCTCAATTAATACACGAAAAAGAATTTGAATATCGCTCAGGCGTTAATACAGCTGGCGCAAGAATTATTTCCATTCATTAGATAGAAATGTATTTCCCAATACAACCGTATAAAAAAGAAATTACGTTTCAAAAACAAGAAAATTGAGACAGATCACACAGGGAAGTGACAAAAAAAGTGACAGAAAATAAATAATCATAAAAATCAATTTGTTATATTTTTACTGATTTTGTTAAAAGATTCAAAAAATAGAGAAAAACGGCAAAAAACGTGATGTACACTGCATTAAAAGCGTCATTATTTATCCAAAACGTTAAACTTGAAGGACATCACAAAAAAAATCACTTTGTCTTTTACACTGCTCGCCATCGAATATTTAAATATATTGTTTTTAATTACACCGCCTGTTTCACGCGTTCTTTAAATACGCGTCAGGTATAATTCTGTTGTTATCTTTTCTCATATTTGCAGAAGGGTTATCACGATGAACTCAATACCTCGCCGAGGTTTGTTAGGCATTGCGCTGTTTTGTTCCGGCCTGACCGCCGCCTCGTATGCCGCCGAGCCGTACACGCTAGACGGAAAGGATTTAGCTTTTAGCCGGCAGCAGATCGCCGCGAAAGATCCGCTATTTGTTCAGGCGCAAGCGGCGCTGCTAAAAAAAGCCGATCTGGCGCTCAATCATCCGCTGTTCTCGGTGATGGACAAAACGCTGGTCGCCGCCAGCGGCAATAAGCACGACTACTACAGCTTTCCGCCTTACTGGTGGCCGAATCCCGATACCAAAGACGGGCTTCCTTATATTCGCAAAGATGGGCAAACCAACCCTGACGCCAATAGCGACGCCACCGATAAGAACCGGCTGGTGAAGATGAGTAACGACGTGTCAACGCTGGCGCTGGCGTGGTACTTCTCTCACGACGATCGCTACGCGCAAAAGGCGGCGGCGCAGTTAAAGACCTGGTTCCTCGATCCCAAAACGCGCATGACCCCCAACCTGCAGCATGCCCAGGCCATTCCCGGCATCAATACCGGACGCGGTATCGGCATTATTGATAGCCGCGCGCTGGTTGACGTCGTTGACGCCATCGCCCTGCTGCAATCCTCTGATGCGCTGAGCGAAAACGACGTTAGCGCATTGAAGCAGTGGTTTGGTGACTATTATCACTGGATGACCACCAGCCAGAACGGCTTTGAAGAAGAGAACTGGCATAACAATCACGGCAGCTATTTCGATATGCAGGCCGCCGCCTTCGCCCTGTTCAGTGGGAAAACCGACGAGGCGAAAAAGCGCCTGTACATCACCCAGCTGCGGCGTATTGCGGGGCAATTTGATATTGAAGGCCGCCAGATGGCCGAACTGGAGCGCACGCGCCCGTGGCACTACAGCAATTTTAACCTTGAAGCCTACAACCGCCTGGGAAGGCTCGGCGAGAAGGCGGGCGTCGATATCTGGAACTTCACCCTCGACGACCATAGCCTGCGCAAAGGCTATCAATACATCGCCGGGTTTATTAACAGCGATACGCCGTGGCCCTGGAAGGACCTGGATAAAATGGATGACAAGAAAGCGCTGCGCAATATCGCCACCGCCGCGCACGCCTGGCCGGAAGATCCGCTGTTCCGTGACAAAGCGCAGTGGCTGCGGGCGAAATACCCCGACGATATCACTACGCTCATCGCCCCGCTTTCCGCATCGTCAGAGGTCAGGGATAACCGCTAATGAAACAATTCTCCGGGCTCTGGCCCGACATTGTCGGACGTGCAGCCGCGAATAGCGGACTGCTTGAACGGCTGGTGAAGGATGCTCAGCCGATATTAGATACAGCGGTTCGCATTCCGCAGTCAGGGATCGCCAGCTGGAATCTCTACTACTTTTGTCCGCACCACGGCGTGCGCCTGGCGTGGCGGGCGGATACGCCCCACCAGCATGCCTGCCCGGTCGATGGGGAAATATTTAGCGGTGAACCGTGGGATGGCGCATGGTGGCGCGAGATGAATGGCCGTAACGCCAGCGCCTGTCAGCAGCTTGGCCTGTTATGGCGGCTGACCGGCGAAACGGCGTATCGCGATAAAGTTCGCACGCTGCTGATGGGCTACGCGGATGTCTATCCCGGCTATGAGATCCACGGCGATATTCCCAACAACGGACCGGGCAAGATGAACGCCCAGACGCTGTGCGAAGCCAACTGCATTCTGGAAATGGCGCTGGGTTATGACTTCATTCGCGACAGCCTGGCGCCCGGCGAGCAGCGGCACATCAGTGAAAACCTGCTGCGCTGCGCTGCAGCGTTTTTGCGCGACCATCGTAGCCCGCAGATCCATAACCATGAGGTTAAAATCAGCGCGGCGCTTGGCGTACTGGGTTTCATCCTAGAAGATGAGACGCTGCTGGAGTTTGCCGTGAACCAGCCGTACGGCCTGCGCTGGCAGCTGGAAAATGGCCTGCTGGCGGAGGGGCTATGGTTTGAAGGCTCCATTCACTATCACTACTACGCGCTGCAGGGGTTTCTGGCCTTTGAGAAGCTGGCGCGCGGCACCCGCTGGAGCCTGCTGGACGGCCCGTGGTATCAGGCGATGCTGACGTTCCCGCTGTCGCTGCTGCTGCCGGACGGCACCTTCCCGCGGCTTAATGACTGTCTCGCCGGGCAGGAGAAGCTCAATCATCAGGATCTTTACGAGTTCGCCTGGTTTATCTGGCGTGACCCGCAGTACGCCGCGGTGCTGCAGTTTACCGAAACGACGCCCGACGAGCGTGAAACCTTACTGTGGCGCGAACGCCCCCTGCCGGAAACGCCCCTGCCGCTGATCCCGCAGCAGTCGCTGTTTGCGCCCGGCGCCGGCCTGACGTTATGGCGGCGACCGCAGCAGGCGCTGCTGATTAAGCACAGCCCCTGGGGCGGCGAGCACGACCATTACGACAGGCTGGGGCTGATGCTCTGGCATCGCGACGGCTGGCTGCTCACGGATATGGGCACCACCGGCTATGGTGCGAAAATGCACTATGACTATTATAAAAACAGCGCCACCCACAATACGCTTTCGGTCAATCAGACCAACCAGCCTCCGGCCAATCCGCAGGTGCTAGGCTGGCATATGGATAGCGACTCTCTGTGGCTGGATAGCGAGGTTGACTGGGGAAAGCCGCCGCCGGAGCTCAACAGCCATAGCCGCGTCGAGTGGGACGCGGCGGCCTGGCGAGGCGTGCGCTTTCGCCGTCGCCTGCTGTGGCTTGAAGAGGTACTGATCGATCTCTCTACCGTGGAAAATCCGCATCGCCAGCAGCTTGACTGGACACTGCACCTGGCGGCGCGGGCGCTGGACCAGAGCGGTACGCCGCAGCCTTTTTCGCTCAGCGGACCGCTGCGGCATATGGCCAATGCCACCATGACCCCGCTGAACGGCTGCCAGCCGCGCCACTTTGCGCGCGACAAAGACACCGTTGCGCTCTGGCTTTCCGGCGATGGTGAACTCTGGCAAGGGCTGGCGCCCGATAACCCGGCGATTCGCGATCTCAGCTATCTGGTGATGCGCAATCACCTGCCGCAGGCGCGTTTCGTCTGCCTGTGGGATTTCGCTAACCGCGCGCCGCTGACGGAGGTGAATGTGCACCATACGCCAGCCGGTACGCACATTACCTTCTGGCGCGGCGATCGCGTCACGCACGTGACGCTGTATGACGATCCCGGGAAACGACCTGATGCGATCCTTCCGCTCCCGGAAAGCGGCATCTGATCGCAACGGGGGATTTACTCGTCTTCATCCTCAAAGCGCGCCACAATCCGATCCCCGGTATGCGAGGCGCGCAGTTCATCCGCCACTAAAGCAATCGCCTGGCCGCTGCTCATGCCCTGCGACATCAGCTCCTGAATTCGTTCCACTGCTTTTTGCTGCTGCTCGTGGCTCAGCGAAGGTAAACCTGCAAACATGACTGACTCCTGCTACATTGTGGGGCGTAATTATTTCACGCCGTCCGCGCGTATACCAGCGGACGGTAACGTTCAGGATTGAAGAAGACGATGTTGTCCCCCGCTATGATTTCCCTGCCCTGGCGTCCGGATGCCGCTGAATACTATTTTAGCCCGTTAAGTTCCCAGCCCTGGGCGATGCTGCTGCATTCCGGTTTTGCCGAACATGCGCATAACCGTTTTGACATCATTGTCGCCCAGCCGCGCGCCACGCTGGTGACTCACGGTCAACTAACCACCCTACGCGAAGGGGAAACCGTCTCAACCTCCGCCGCCGATCCGCTTAGGCTGGTGCATCAGCAGCTGGCGCACTGTAACCTGCAGCCGCAGCCTCATCCGCATCTGCCGTTTCTCGGCGGCGCGCTGGGACTGTTCGGCTACGATTTGGGTCGTCGTTTTGAACATCTGCCGGCGCGGGCCGACGCGGATATCGAACTGCCGGATATGGCGGTAGGTATTTATGACTGGGCGTTAATCGTCGATCATCAGCGCCGGGAGGTATCGTTATTCAGCTATGACGATCCGCAGGCGCGCCTGGCGTGGCTGGAAGCACAGACTGCGCCTGTCGCTGCAACCTTTACCCTGAGCTCAGCGTGGCGCGCTAATATGAGCCGCGAGGAGTATGGCGAGAAGTTCCGCCAGATTCAGGCTTATCTGCACAGCGGCGACTGCTATCAGGTCAACCTGGCGCAGCGGTTTACGGCGAGCTATCGCGGGGATGAGTGGCAGGCCTTCCGTCAGCTTAACCGCGCCAATCGCGCGCCGTTCAGCGCCTTTATTCGCCTGGATGAAGGGGCCGTATTAAGCCTGTCGCCCGAGCGTTTTATTCAGCTCCGGCAAGGCGAAATTCAGACCCGGCCCATTAAGGGGACATTACCCAGGCTGACCGACCCTGAGCAGGACGCGCTGCAGGCGCAAAAGCTGGCGAACTCACCAAAAGACCGCGCCGAAAATCTGATGATCGTCGATTTAATGCGTAACGATATTGGCCGGGTTGCGGTACCCGGTAGCGTTCGCGTTCCTGAGCTGTTTGTGGTGGAACCCTTCCCCGCCGTGCATCATCTGGTGAGCACCGTCACCGCCAGGCTGCCCGCTCATCTGCACGCCGCCGACCTGCTGCGCGCGGCCTTTCCCGGCGGCTCAATCACCGGCGCGCCGAAGGTCAGAGCGATGGAGATCATCGATGAACTGGAACCGCAGCGGCGCAACGCGTGGTGCGGCAGCATCGGCTATCTCAGCTTCTGCGGCAACATGGATACCAGTATCACTATCCGTACGCTGACGGCCTGGCAGGGACACCTCTACTGCTCCGCCGGCGGCGGAATTGTGGCCGATAGCGAAGAGGCAGCGGAATATCAGGAAACTTTTGATAAAGTTAATCGTATCCTGCATCAACTGGAGAGCTAGAACATGGCGGACAGCGCCCTCGAACTTGACGATTTCCTCTCACGTTTTCAGCTTCTGCGTCCGCAGCCCACGCGCCACGCGCTCAACCAGCGCCAGGCCGCGGTGCTGGTACCGATAGTTCGCCGCCCGCAGCCGGGGCTGCTGCTGACCCAGCGTTCGCCGCTGATGCGCAAGCATGCGGGTCAGGTGGCCTTCCCCGGCGGCGCGGTAGATAACAGCGATGCAACGCTAATCGCCGCCGCGCTGCGTGAAGCGCAGGAAGAGGTGGCGATCCCGCCGGAGTCGGTTGAGGTGATTGGCGTTCTGCCGCCGGTCGATAGCGTGACCGGCTTTCAGGTTACTCCGGTGGTAGGGATTATCCCACCCAATTTGCACTATCACGCCAGCCAGGATGAAGTGGCCGCGGTCTTCGAAATGCCGCTGGCCGAAGCGCTGCGCCTGGGGCGCTACCATCCGCTGGATATCCATCGCCGCGGCAATTCGCATCGCGTCTGGCTCTCCTGGTACCAGCATTATTTTGTCTGGGGAATGACCGCCGGCATTATTCGCGAGCTGGCGCTACAGATAGGCGCCCGTCCTTAGCTATACTCAAACTGAGACGGCGTTCTCAGCATTAGTAAATCCGCGGTTATCCATTAGTTTAATTCATGTGAATAGATAAGCTGATGACCCGGTTCCCTCTTACACTATGCGCAGTGATTACATCGTTGTCGCACCCGCGACAACCCTGTCAGGAGTGTTAGCGTGATTAGTATATTCGACATGTTCAAGGTGGGGATCGGCCCCTCATCTTCCCATACTGTAGGGCCGATGAAGGCCGGTAAACAGTTCGTCGATGACCTGGTCGAAAAGGGATTGCTTAATGAAGTGACGCGCGTAGCGGTTGACGTCTACGGCTCACTGTCATTAACCGGCAAAGGCCACCATACGGATATCGCCATTATTATGGGACTGGCGGGCAATCAGCCCGATACGGTCGATATTGACGCGATACCGGCATTTATCCGCGACGTTGAAACGCGCGGTCGCCTGCTGCTGGCCCAGGGGCAGCATGAGGTCGATTTCCCGCAGAATGACGGCATGCGTTTTCGCAGCGACAACCTGCCGCTGCATGAAAACGGTATGACCATTCATGCCTGGGCTGGCGAGAAAGAAATCTACAGCAAAACCTATTACTCCATCGGCGGCGGTTTTATCGTCGATGAAGAGCATTTCGGCAAAGAGAGCGCCAGCGAACTCGCCGTACCCTATCCGTTTAAATCCGCTCAGGAAATGCTGGGCTACTGCAAAGAGACCGGCATGTCTCTCTCCGGCATGGTGATGCAGAATGAGCTGGCGCTGCACAGCAAAAAAGAGATTGAAGACTATTTTGCCAATATCTGGCAGACCATGCGCGCCTGTATCGATCGCGGAATGAATACCGAAGGCGTTCTGCCCGGCCCGCTGCGCGTGCCTCGTCGCGCCTCGGCGCTGCGGCGGATGCTGGTTGCCAGCGATAAACTCTCCCACGATCCGATGAACGTGGTGGACTGGGTCAACATGTTCGCGCTGGCGGTCAACGAAGAAAACGCCGCCGGTGGCCGCGTGGTGACGGCACCGACGAACGGCGCCTGCGGTATCGTACCGGCGGTGCTGGCTTACTACGACCACTTTATCGAGCCCGTCAGCCCGGATATCTATATTCGTTACTTCCTGGCGTCAGGGGCTATCGGCACGCTGTATAAAATGAACGCGTCCATTTCCGGCGCGGAGGTGGGCTGTCAGGGCGAAGTGGGCGTGGCCTGCTCGATGGCCGCTGCGGGCCTGGCGGAAATCCTTGGCGCCAGCCCCGAGCAGGTCTGCGTGGCGGCGGAAATCGGCATGGAGCACAACCTTGGCCTCACCTGCGACCCGGTGGCCGGCCAGGTACAGGTGCCGTGCATCGAACGTAACGCCATTGCCTCCGTCAAAGCGATCAACGCCAGCCGGATGGCCATGCGCCGCACCAGCGAGCCGCGCGTCTCGCTCGATAAAGTCATTGAGACCATGTACGAGACCGGTAAAGACATGAACGCCAAATACCGGGAAACGTCGCGCGGCGGCCTGGCAATTAAAGTTCAGTGCGACTAATCCGTGTCCTACAGAATGCGCCCCCGGGCGCATTCTTCTTTTTCCACGCTATATTATTAGCTGCGCCCACTACACTTGCTCTATAACGGCTGTTACTCTCATTAACACTTTTAGCCGACAGGGCGTCGCGCATGCAGACTGCACAAAAAGTTATCACAACCTACCGCAGGAAACGTATCCTGGTTTGCTTGCTGGTCGCGCTACTGACCCTGACGACAACATTAGTGATACGATTTATTTCGCAGCGTAGCTTAAATCAGCAGCGCGTCCAGCTCAGCACCAATAAAATGGTGGCCGCGATGGATAATATTCTGCGGCCCCTGGCGGCCCAGCACGCCACGCTGCTGCAACTTGTGAACCATCCCTGTCAGGACGTCCACCTCACGTTACGTAAGCTGGCGGCGTCGCTGCAAACGGTACGTTCTATCGCGCTGGTCCAGTCTGACCTGCTCTATTGCTCGAGTATTTTTGGCCAACGAAATATTCCGGTTCACCAGTTACAGCCGGCGCTCCCCACCAATCACGCCCTGCTCACCTTCAGCTACGACGCATCGCTGCTTAAAGGGACGCCGGTACTTATCCAGTGGTACCCCGCTTCGCTTAGCGGCGCCGACGGCGTGCTGCTGGTGATCAATATCGAGCTGCTGGGCGAGTTAATTTTTAACGCAAAATCGCCATTAATTACCGGCATTGGCCTCAGCATTGGCGATAAAAGCTTTATTAGCGGTTCCGGGCTGATTAAACAGGAATCCTTGCCGGGCGAGCAAATCATCTACCGCCAGTCGTCGACGCAGTTTCCCTTCACCATTAACGTCAGCGGGCCGGGCGCCTCAGCGGTCGCCCTCAATGAGCTACCGGCCGAACTGCCGCTGGCGCTGATAATCAGCCTGTTAATGACCGGCATCGCCTGGCTGGCGACCGCGGGAAGAATGAGCTTTTCCCGGGAAATTAATCTCGGTATTGCCGCCCACGAGTTCACGCTTTGGTGCCAGCCCCTGCAGGACTTGCGCACCCGTCAGTGCTGCGGCGTGGAGATACTGCTGCGGTGGAATAATCCACGCAGAGGCGCTATTTCGCCGGAGGTATTTATCCCCATAGCCGAAGGTTATAATCTGATCGTTCCCCTCACCCGCTATGTCATCTCCCAGACGGCCCACAAATTAGCCCTTTTTCCGCAGGACAAACATTTTCACATCAGCATCAACGTCGCCGCCCGCCATTTCGCCAACGGCGAACTGCTGCGCGATCTGCATCACTACTGGTTCAGCGCCCATCCGGTACAGCAGCTGGTGGTGGAGCTCACCGAACGCGACGTGCTTCAGGATGGCGACCACCATATGGCCGAGCATCTGCATTTCAAAGGGGTGCAGCTGGCTATCGATGATTTCGGCACCGGCAACAGCTCCCTCTCCTGGCTGGAAAAGCTGCGTCCTGATGTATTGAAGATCGATAAATCCTTCACCAGCGCAATTGGGATTGATAGCGTCAACGCAACGGTGACCGACATGATCATTGCTCTCGCCCATCGGCTGAAGATTGTGACGGTCGCGGAAGGGGTAGAGACCCGGGATCAGGAAGAGTATCTGCGCGGCAACGGCGTCGATTTATTGCAGGGATTTTACTACGCCCGGCCGATGCCGGTAGAGGACTTTCCGCAGTGGCTGGCGGCGGAAAAGCGTCGGGAGCTGAACGCTTAAAAATGCCCGTCGGCCCGAGGGCCGACGGGCATCAGCCGTTACTCTTCTTCGTCGTTATACTGTCGCAGCTTGACGACGCGTACCAGATCGACGCGATAGTCGTTGGCTTCAACAATCGTGAACTGCAGAGGTGATAGCTCAAGCACGTCGCCCGGACGCGGAATATGGCCGTTGACGGCAATCACCAGGCCGGCAACCGTGGCAATATCTTCGTCCTCATCAACCAGATCGTCTACCCCCAACGCCTGCTGCAACGCATGCACGTCGGTTGAACCTTTCACCAGCCAGCCGTCGCCGTCGATGACAATTTCCGGCGTTTCGTCAGCGTCCGGGAACTCGCCGGCAATCGCCTCCAGTACGTCCAGCGGCGTAACCAGCCCCTGTACGACGCCAAACTCGTTAGTCACGATGACAAAGCTACCGCGGGCGCGGCGCAGCACGCCCAGCAGATTGATCGGGTCCAGCGTTTCCGGGACCACAATCGCCGGCGAGGCGGAAGCCAGAGCGGCAACATTGTCACCCGCTTCCAGCGCCACCAGCATCTCTTTCGCCCGCACGATACCGATGATTTCATCCAGCTCGCCGCGGCAGACCGGGAACAGGCTGTGCGGTGAAGAGAGCAGCTGACGGCGAATTTCCTCTTCGCTTTGCTCGGCGTTTACCCAGCTAATTTCCCCGCGCGGGGTCATAATGCTGCGCAACGAACGCTGGGCCAGGGTCAGCACGCCGTTAATCATATAGCGCTCTTCTTCCGCAAACGCGCCTTCGGGGATCGGCACGACCGACGCGCTATCGCTATCATGCGCCGCGGCGCTTTGCTTACGCCCGCCCATCAGACGGAGGATCGCATCGGCAGTGCGCGCGCGCAGAGGCAGGGTCGATTGATGACGAATAAAGTTACGGCGCGCAATCTGGTTAAAGAACTCGATGGTTATCGAGAAGCCAATCGCGGCGTACAGGTAACCTTTCGGTATATGGAAACCAAAACCTTCAGCCACCAGGCTCAGGCCGATCATCAGCAGGAAGCTCAGACAGAGCACTACCACCGTCGGATGCTGGTTGACAAAATTAGTCAACGGCTTCGAAGCCAGCAGCATCACCGCCATCGCGATCACCACCGCCGCCATCATCACCGGCAGGTGGTTAACCATCCCGACCGCGGTAATCACGGCGTCCAGCGAGAACACGGCGTCCAGCACCACGATTTGTAGTACCACCACCCAGAAGCTGGCATAGCCTTTACCATGACCGGAGTCATGCTGGCGGTTCTCCAGCCGTTCATGCAGTTCGGTGGTCGCCTTAAACAGCAGGAATATCCCCCCGAGCAGCATGATCAGGTCGCGTCCGGAAAACGAGAAATCGGCAACGCTGAAAAGCGGTTTCGTCAGGGTCACCATCCACGAAATAACCGACAGCAGACCCAGGCGCATAAACAGCGCAAGCGAGAGGCCGATCAGGCGCGCCTTGTCCCGCTGCTTTGGCGGCAGCTTGTCGGCAAGGATGGCGATAAACACCAGGTTGTCGATACCCAGTACGATTTCAAGGACGACAAGCGTCAGCAAACCGGCCCAAATAGAGGGATCCATTAAGAATTCCATGAGCAGCTCCAGTTAACGACAGACGTAGTCATCGCTGTGTCATGCACAGACGAGACACTTGTTGCTGGTGATAAGACGTAGCAGGTGGCGGCGGCAAACGCGTGCCGGAAGGTGAAAAGACGTCGGTGACGGTCCATATAGCGGGCTATGCCCTATACTCCTGAGTAATTAAACGGAACGTAAACATAGCAAAATATAGAGCATAATTGGAAAAAATTTACCTGTCTTTGCAATAGCTAAGACTATTTTTTGCGCTGCAAAATAATTACCAACAGATGCATAATTAGCGGAGCTTCATCACATTAATTATTTTTTCACTGTCTAAAATAATTCGCTGTAGTAATTACTTTATATCTTACACCCTTACTGAATCGATTTTGTTCGCAAGAGTGATTCAGGATGTATCAGAACAGATGATGCATTCACGATTATAAAGGAGGTAGCAAGTGACGATTGCTATTGTAATAGGCACACATGGTTGGGCTGCAGAACAGCTGTTAAAAACGGCAGAAATGCTGCTGGGCGAACAGGAAAACGTAGGCTGGATTGATTTCGTCCCTGGCGAAAACGCAGAAACGTTAATCGAAAAGTACAACGCTCAGTTGGCAAAGCTGGATACAGCAAAAGGCGTGTTATTTCTCGTCGATACATGGGGAGGCAGCCCGTTTAACGCGGCCAGCCGCATTGTCGTCGATAAAGAACACTATGAAGTCATCGCGGGCGTTAATATTCCGATGCTGGTTGAAACGCTGATGGCGCGTGACGACAACCCGTCGTTCGATGAGCTGGTTGCCCTGGCGGTAGAAACCGGTCGCGAGGGCGTTAAGGCGCTGAAAGCGAAGCCGGTGGAAAAGGCCGCCCCTGCTCCGGTTCAGGCGGCTGCACCGAAAGCGGCTGCGCCATTGAAACCAATGGGTCCAAACGACTACATGGTTATCGGGCTTGCGCGTATCGATGACCGTTTAATCCACGGCCAGGTCGCCACTCGCTGGACTAAAGAAACCAACGTTTCCCGCATTATCGTCGTCAGCGACGAAGTTGCGGCGGATACCGTACGTAAAACGCTGCTGACTCAGGTTGCTCCTCCGGGCGTTACCGCCCACGTTGTAGACGTCGCGAAAATGATCCGCGTCTATAACAATCCCAAATACGCAGGCGAGCGCATTATGCTGCTGTTCACTAACCCAACGGACGTTGAACGCGTGGTTGAAGGCGGTGTGAAAATCACCAGCGTCAACATCGGCGGCATGGCTTTCCGCCAGGGTAAAACGCAGGTGAACAACGCCATTTCGGTCGATGAGAAAGATATCGAAGCGTTCAAAAAGCTGAATGCCCGCGGTATCGAACTGGAGGCCCGCAAAGTTTCCACCGACCAGAAACTGAAAATGATGGATCTGATCGCCAAGGTGAAATAAGTCACCCCGCGGATCGCAACGCAATTTTCAACTTAAGACTTAATCAACAGGAGAAGTACAATGGAGATTACCTTTCTTCAGATTGTGCTGGTGTTCATCGTCGCGTGTATTGCGGGTATGGAGTCGGTACTTGATGAATTTCAGTTCCACCGTCCTCTGGTGGCCTGTACGCTGATTGGCGCCGTTCTCGGGGATATGAAAACCGGTATTATTATCGGTGGTACCCTGGAAATGATCGCCCTGGGCTGGATGAACATCGGTGCGGCCGTTGCGCCGGATGCCGCCCTTGCTTCTATCATCTCTACCGTTCTGGTTATCGCCGGCCATCAAAGCATCGGTGCCGGTATCGCGCTGGCAATCCCGCTGGCCGCGGCAGGCCAGGTTCTGACCATTATCGTTCGTACCATCACCGTTGCCTTCCAGCACGCGGCGGATAAGGCTGCGGAGAATGGAAACCTGACGGCCATATCCTGGCTGCACGTTTCATCGCTGTTCCTGCAGGCCATGCGTATCGCTATCCCTGCCGTTATCGTGGCGATTTCCGTCGGCACCAGCGAAGTACAGGGTATGCTGAACGCCATTCCAGAAGTGGTTACCGGCGGTCTGAACATCGCGGGCGGCATGATCGTGGTCGTCGGTTACGCGATGGTCATCAACATGATGCGCGCAGGCTACCTGATGCCGTTCTTCTACCTGGGCTTTGTGACCGCCGCGTTCACCGATTTCAACCTGGTTGCTCTGGGTGTAATTGGTACCGTGATGGCGGTGCTCTACATCCAGCTGAGCCCGAAATACAACCGCGTAGCGGGTGCGCCTGTGCAGGCTGCTGGTAATAACGATCTCGACAACGAACTGGACTAACAGGTGAGCGAAATGGTTGATATGACTAAAAATACCACCGAGAAAAAACTGACTCAGAGTGATATTCGTGGCGTGTTCATTCGTTCTAACCTGTTCCAGGGTTCATGGAACTTCGAACGTATGCAGGCGCTGGGCTTCTGCTTCTCCATGGTGCCGGCTATTCGTCGCCTGTATCCGGAGAACAACGATGCGCGTAAACAGGCGATTAAACGTCACCTTGAGTTCTTTAACACCCATCCCTACGTTGCGGCGCCGGTTCTCGGCGTAACGCTGGCGATGGAAGAGCAGCGTGCTAACGGCGCAGAGATCGACGATGGTGCTATCAACGGTATCAAAGTTGGTCTGATGGGCCCGCTGGCCGGCGTGGGCGACCCTATCTTCTGGGGTACCGTTCGTCCGGTGTTCGCCGCGCTGGGCGCAGGTATCGCCATGAGCGGCAGTCTGCTCGGGCCTCTGCTGTTCTTTATCCTGTTTAACGCGGTGCGTCTGCTGACCCGTTATTACGGCGTAGCGTACGGTTACCGTAAAGGTATCGATATCGTTAAAGATATGGGCGGCGGCTTCCTGCAGAAACTGACCGAGGGGGCGTCAATTCTCGGCCTGTTTGTCATGGGGGCATTGGTTAACAAGTGGACGCACGTGAACATCCCGCTGGTGGTTTCCACCATCACCGGTCAGGATGGCCAGACGCGCGTGACCACCGTGCAGACTATCCTTGACCAGCTGATGCCGGGCCTGGTGCCGCTGCTGCTGACCTTCGCCTGTATGTGGCTGCTGCGCAAGAAAGTTAACGCCCTGTGGATCATCGTTGGCTTCTTCGTCATCGGTATCGCGGGCTACGCTGTCGGCCTGCTGGGCCAGTAATCTACACGCTGTGCGCCGGGGGCTTGCCCCCGGCTTTTTTATTTGGAGGATGGATGACAATCACGGACCTGGTGTTAATCCTGTTTATTCTCGTTCTGCTCGCGTTTGCGATTTACGATCAGTTCATCATGCCGCGCCGCAATGGCCCCGTTTTGCTGGCTATCCCCCTGCTCCGCCGCAATCGCGTCGATGGCATTATCTTCGTCGGCCTCATTGCTATCCTGATTTATAACAATATTGCCAGCCAGGGCGAACTTATCACCACCTGGCTATTATCTGCCCTGGCCTTGATGGGGTTATATCTTTTCTGGATCCGTTCACCCAAAATCATCTTCAAAAAAGAAGGCTTTTTTTTCGCCAATATCTGGATCGAATATAAGCGTATTAAAGAGATGAATTTATCGGAAGATGGCGTGCTGGTCATGCAATTAGAGCAGCGTCGCCTGCTAATTCGCGTACAAAATATCGACGACCTGGAAAAAATATACAAACTTCTCATTTCAACTCAATGAGTTAAAAATATAGCCTGCGCTATATTTTGTCATTCCCCGGCGAATGGAATATAGCCGCGGCTATATTCCATTCGTTTAATTCGCTGATATTTATTAACGAATTATTCACTTCTGAATTTAAATGAAAATCGTTATCATTTGGTTAGCAAAATAACCTGACTCTGTTATTGTTTTATATTCTAAAATTATGTTAAGGTTGCGCCCGTCGTTGGGGAGTAGCCAATTTTCTGCCTGCCAGAAAATGTACGTGTCAACATACTCGTTGCAAAACGTGGCACGTACGGGTTGAAGAAGAACGTCTTCAATCAGGCGAGACCATAGACGCATCGCTGCTGTACGCGGCGCCTCATCTTCAGGATGGGCTGCGTATTTTTACTGGGGGCGGCGATGTGTCATATGGATTATCCCCGGTCAGGACGCTCTCATGAATGTATCCGCTACAATTCTTCTTGCCTTCGGCATGTCCATGGACGCCTTCGCGGCCTCTATTGGCAAAGGCGCCACTCTCCATAAACCTAAATTTTCTGAAGCCCTGCGCACGGGTCTTATCTTTGGCGCTATCGAAACGCTCACGCCGCTGGTCGGTTGGGGAATGGGGATGCTTGCCAGCCAGTTTGTTCTTGAGTGGAACCACTGGATTGCCTTTGTGCTGCTGGTGTTTCTCGGCGGTCGAATGGTTATCGAAGGGTTTCGCGGCGGCAACGACGACGACTGCGAAACTCCGCGACGCCACGGTTTCTGGCTGCTGGTGACCACCGCATTCGCTACCAGCCTTGACGCCATGGCCGTCGGCGTTGGCCTGGCGTTTCTGCAGGTCAACATTATCGCCACCGCGCTGGCTATCGGCTGCGCCACGCTGATAATGTCGACGCTCGGTATGATGGTGGGACGTTTTATCGGCCCGCTGCTCGGCAAACGGGCGGAAATCCTCGGCGGTATCGTGCTGATTGGCATCGGCGCCCAGATCCTCTGGAGCCATTTCGCCGGCTGATCCTCAGGCGTCGCGCTGCCAGCAGTGAATGGCAAAATCGGTCTGGCAGTCAAATCCCACCCGTTGACGCAGCGCTTCCCGAACCGGCGGCTTAGCCCGCCACGCAAACGGCGTCATTTGCAGTAAAGCTTCCGCCTCGCTGCCGTTAAGCTGCATCGGATAGGCCAGCTGCTGCTGGTGACGTAGCGTAAACCCTGCCATCTCTTCCGCGTTTTGCTCGTGCAAACGCACTTCGTCGTATATCAACCCTTTCAGCTCCATCAGGTGACGAGGCCCCGGCGTCGCGGTGATGACCCAGCCGCCGGGGCGGACAACGCGCGCCAGCTCAACGGCATTGCAGGGGGCGTAAATACGTACTATCGCATCCAGGCTTGCATCCTCAAACGGTAAACGCTGGCTGGAGGCGACGCAAAAGTTGACCTGCGGGTACCGTTTTGCCGCCGCGCGGATAGCGGATTTCGACACGTCCAGACCCCAGCTGCGGCTGGCGATGGCGGCAAAAGCGTGCGTGTAGTAGCCTTCCCCGCAGCCGATGTCCAGTAAATCGGTCGGAGCGAAAGTGTGCAGATAAGCGCAGATCGCGTCGCGAAGCGGCTGATAATGACCCGCATCGAGAAACGCCCGCCGGGCCTGCATCATTTCAGCGCTGTCGCCCGGATCGCGGGAGCGCTTAAACTGCACCGGCAGTAAATTGACGTACCCTTCCTTCGCCAGATCGAACTGATGCCGCTGCGGGCAGATAAAGCTATTATCGCGGCGCTCAAGCGGCGCGTGGCAAAGTGGGCAACTGTAAGACATGGCAACTCCGGTGTGCTGAAAGGGCGAAAGTGTAGCGCTATTCGCCCCTCCAGGCCACCGTTACAGCGCAGGCGGCAGCACGCCGTCATGATGCATGACGATCAGGTTTTCAGAACCCTGCGGCATCCCATCTGGCATCACGTTTTCCAGGCGCAGGACATCGCCCATGATCTGGCTGAATACCGGCGCCGACACTGCCCCACCGTAATACGAACCGTTGCTGGGGTCGTTCATCACCACTACCAGCGCAAATTTTGGGTTACTGGCGGGCGCCACCCCTGCGGTGTAGGCCACGTATTTGTCGATATATTTCCCGTCAGGGCCAATTTTCTTGGCGGTACCGGTTTTTACCGCCACCCGATAGTCGCGCACCGCCGCTTTTGTGCCCCCGCCGCCCGGCAAGGCAACGCTCTCCATCATATGTTCGACTTCATGCACAATCTGCTCCGGCATCACTCGGGTGCCCATGACCGGCGGATCGATACGCGTGATCGATAGCGGACGCTCAATACCGTAGCTGCCAATAGTTGCGTAAACGTGCGCCAGCTGGAGCGGCGTAACCATCAGGCCGTAGCCGAAGGCGAATGTCGCCCGGTCCAGCTGTCCCCAGTAGCGACGCTGCGGCATCAGCCCGGCGCTTTCACCGGTTAATCCCAGACCGGTAGAGTCGCCGAAACCGAACGCTTTATAGGTATCGATAAGATGTTGAATCGGCATGGCCAGCGACAAATGTGAAACGCCGGTATCGCTGGATTTTTGCAGAATGCCGGTGAGGGACAGCTCAGGGTAGTAACCGACGTCGCGAATACGATGACCGTCGAGGGTAAACGGATGGGTATCCACCACGCTATCCGGCTGAACAATGCCCTGCTGGAGCGCGGTCATCAGCACCAGCGGCTTAACCGTCGACCCCGGCTCGAAAGTATCGCTAATCGCGCGATTGCGGAAATCATCCAGCTTCGCGTCATCGCGATTGTTAGGGTTGAAATCGGGGTAGCTGGCCATCGACAGGATTTCCCCGGTATCAATTTTAATTAATACCGCCGCCCCTGATTCCGCTTTGTTCCAGCGCACGGCGTTATCCAGCGCGTCCTCGGTCACCGTTTGCAGACGCTCATCGATACTGAGCTGCAAATTGTGGGCCGGGACCGCCGGGACTTCGGTGATATTTTCGATGACGTTGCCGTGCCGGTCTTTGCGCACCAGGCGACGCCCGGGCTGACCGGTTAGCTGGGCATTAAAGCTTTTCTCTACCCCCTCGATTCCTTGATTATCGATATTGGTAAAGCCCAGCAGATTAGCCGCAACGTGCCCCGCGGGATAAAAACGACGCGACTCATCGCGCAGATTAATCCCCGGCAGGTGCAGCTTGTCGATCCACTCCGCCTGCTCCGGGTTTATCTGGCGCGCCAGATAGAGAAAACGCGCATGAGGATGCGCCTGCACGCGATGGGCAAGCTCGCTAAGGTTGAGGTGTAAAGCTTGCGCCATCGCCTGCCAGCGCGGGCCATATCCGACGCCGCCTTTTGCGAGAGTTGTTTGCGGATCGATCCAGATGGCGCTCACCGGCACGCTAACCGCCAGCGGGCGGCCCTCGCGATCGCTAATCATGCCGCGCTGCACGTCGATAGGCTCTTCGCGCAAGGAGCGCATATCTTCTTGTTTAACCAAATTGTCGGGAGAGACAATTTGCAGCCAGCCTACCCGGGCCAGCAGCAGACCCATACAGCAAAGAATGGCCACGCATAACAACCCAAACCGCAGAGGGGTAAAGTTGGCGGCCGACTTAAGTTTGTTCTTTTGCACCTTAGCTCCATCATTATTTTGCAACCACCTGATTTAACAGATATATACAAAACAGGTTGCTAAACAGTGCTAATAAGGATGTTGTTTTGCAACAAAGCGCAACAGAGGGAGGAAAAATGACATGATTTGCAATAAATACTAAAAAGCCCCGCGGCTGCGAGGCTTTCTTACAAGATTCAGTGGTCTAAATCAGATAGCAGTTACGTTAACTGCAGCTGGACCTTTCTGGCCGTCCTGAATTTCGAACTCAACGTTCTGGCCTTCAGCCAGAGTTTTGAAGCCGTTACCCTGGATAGCGGAGAAGTGTACGAACACATCTTTGCTGCCATCAGCCGGAGTAATGAAGCCAAAACCTTTAGACTCGTTGAACCACTTAACTTGACCTTTAATCTTTGCCATTTGCAAAATTCCTTAGACTGTTTTCTTCGCCCGTGGGGCACTTACATAGATAAAACTGACACATGACTGCATGAGGCACTAATATAAGGTTCGGCAGAGAAGCGGTATTCAACGACAACGTGTTTACTCAGGACTTCTTTACTGAAAATGCCACACATAAACAGAACTGTACCTCGTTTAACCCGAAACGTGTTATCACATACTACGTAAATAATGGCAAGCCATTTTTAGACGGCTCTCGATCGCTCGCACAAATTATAAGGGAATCATTTGATCACCTGCACATTTATGCGACTTTGCTTCCTCTGGCTTATCCTTCTCCCCCCGCGCTGGCGCCGCTGAGACGGCCCCCTGCCTGGGAGTTTATCCGCCATTGCTCAATGACTTCAGCTTGCCGGGCCCCGCGTAGAGCCAAGCTGCCAATTTTAGGGGGAGTCAGAAAGCATTGCATAAAGATGCATTTAAAAGCTCATATCGATAGTTGAAAAATTGCTTTACAGGCCCATGGCATAATATCGAAGCGCGTTAATTGAAGTACTTAAAATATTGTCTATACTTCACCGCAATAATGAACGCCTGATGACAGTCAGGTCTTTCCTGTTCTTTTATTTGATGAATTAAACAAACTAATTAAAGAGAGCATAAACGCGCCGCCTCCGCTTGCCGGTGGGCAGGTTTACGTTCGGAAGAGAATTTATCGATAAGGATACGTTATACACCGGGGAGATACAGGCGCACACCGTCACGATGTACACCTGACAATCAGATTAGCGCTCTGCGACCAGACGAATGAAGTCGTCGTCGCCTTTCCCCTTCTCGGCGATGGAAGGTTCTGCGACACTCTCCTTCTCTGGCTCATTGGCCTCGCAGAGACGGCGCAGCAGCGCGTTTTGCCGCTTTTGCTGATCCAGCAGCGCCTGCAGCAGCGCTATCTGCTCATTAGCGCGCGAGCTGGCGCGATTAACAAAAAACCATAACAACAGGCCGACAAGCAACAGCACAACTGAAAGCGCCACGGATGCCAGGCTTACAATCCCAGGATTTAGTAACTCACTCATTTCACCACCTCAAAGAGAAGGCGTTTATTCTACCACCCGCGCGGCAGAAGAAAATCAGTCATATTAAAAATGTCTTACCAGGGAATAAATTTATTGATAGTGCAGATGCCGCTGAAGAACTGTACATCCTGATCGCACATTACGTTAAGCATCTGAGTCCATAGCAGTAAACAACCTGCGATGATGACTATCAGCAAAACCCAGCGTAATTTTTTCACTCCACACTCCGCATCAGTACCAGATGTCGCCAGGATAACATGACCTTCTTAAACCGCGGCTAACTGTAATACGAAAGGCAAGTTTAGGAATCATAGACTTGTTTCAAACGATGTTCATGCCAGAATGGACGCAAGGATAATACAAATAATGAGGCAACAATGCGATTGATCATTCGTACCATTGTGGTGCTGGCTATCTTGTGGATTGGCGTATTATTAAGCGGCTACGGCGTATTAATGGGCAGCAGCGAGAATGCCGGGGGGCTGGGATTGCAGTGTAAATATCTCACGGCTCGCGGCATCAGTACCGCACAATATGTTCATTCCAGCAGCGGTATTATCGGCATTACCGATTGCCCTATCCTGCGAAAAAGCGCCACGGTAGTCGATAACGGCTAGTCACGATCGGGCTACAGACGCTGTAGCCCGATTTACGCACAAGGTCAGAACGGATAATCGTTGTAGCCCATTTGTTCTGAAATTTTACGCGCCGCCGTGTGCAGCATCGCCACGTACTCGTTCAGGCGCTCTTCCGAGAAACGCAGCGTCGGGAAAGAGATACTCAGGCCCGCGATAACCACGCCGAAGCGGTCGAAAACCGGAACCCCGATGCAGCGCAGCCCCTCTTCCTGCTCTTCGTTATCTTCGCCATACCCCTGCTCGCGGACCTTATCGAGAACCGCCAGCAGCTCTTCGGTGCTGGTGATAGTACGGTCGGTGCTGCGTTTGTACTCCACCCCTTCCAGAATCTGCTCAACCTCGGCACGATCGCGCCAGGCCAGCAGCACTTTACCGATCGCGGTGCTGTACAGCGGGTTACGACGCCCGATGCGCGAATACATGCGCAAATTGTACATTGAGTCGATTTTGTGGATGTAAACAATACTGTCTTCATCCAGGGCGCCCAGGTGGACGGTCTCTTTCGTCAGGCGTGAAAGCTCGCGCATCTGAATATCAGCGCTGCGCACCAAATCAACGTTCTGCAAAGCCCGCGCGCCAAGTTCGAAGAGTTTCAGGGTCAGAGAATATTTCTCGGACTCACCTTCCTGAGCTACGTATCCCAGCGATTTCATGGTCTGCAAAAAGCGATAAACGGTGCTTTTTGACATCATGACGCGCTGGGACAGTTCGGTAATGCCAATTTCACGCTCTTCGCCAAGCGCCTGCAGAATGCCAAAAACCTTCAATACCGAAGAGACAGAATCTGGCTGTTTATCCAAATCTGCAACTGCCATTTATCACCTCATCGCAACTGTTTTATAAAAATTAGAACCGGTTTTTATTATAAATTCGCATCCCGTTACCCGCAATCGTTCTTCTGCCGATTCGTTACAAATCTGCGACATGCCGCTGAATAATCAATGCTAAAATTATTAACCAGTTAATAGTTCCCGATAAGATACAGACTTCACATGGATAAAAACATCTCCGATGGGCTGCCTTTACCGCAGCGTTACGGCGCCATTCTGACCATTGTATTAGGCCTGGCGATGGCGGTGCTGGACGGCGCTATCGCCAACGTCGCCCTGCCGACCATCGCCAGCGATTTAAACGCATCCCCGGCCTCTTCAATCTGGATAGTTAATGCCTACCAAATTGCTATCGTTATCGCGCTGCTGCCGCTCTCTTTCCTCGGCGATATGGTCGGCTACCGGCGTATTTATAAAATCGGCCTGGTGCTTTTTACCTTCACGTCACTGGCCTGCGCGCTCTCCAGAAGCCTGGAAATGCTGACCCTGGCGCGCGTGGCGCAGGGGCTCGGCGGCGCGGCGCTGATGAGCGTTAACACCGCGCTGATTCGCCTGATTTATCCTCAGCGCTTTCTCGGCCGCGGGATGGGGATCAACTCTTTCGTGGTGGCCGTCTCCTCCGCGGCGGGGCCGACCATCGCCGCCGCGATTCTCTCAATGGCTTCATGGCAATGGCTGTTTCTGATTAACGTTCCGCTGGGGATTATTTCACTGCTTCTCGCGATGCGCTATCTGCCAGCTAACACCGGCCGCAGCAAGGTTACCCGCTTCGACCTGCCGAGCGCCATCATGAATGCCCTCACTTTTGGCTTACTGATTACCGCCCTCGGCGGGTTCGCTCAGGGCCAGTCAGGCGCGCTGGTTGCGGCGGAGGTTATGGCCATGCTGGTCGTCGGGTTCTTTTTTGTCCGCCGCCAGCTCAAAATGCCGGTCCCCCTGCTGCCGGTTGACCTGCTGCGCATTCCGCTATTCTCTCTGTCAATTTGTACGTCGATATGCTCTTTTTGCGCCCAGATGCTGGCGATGGTTTCGCTGCCGTTCTTCCTGCAGTCAATGATGGGGCGTAGCGAAGTGGAAACCGGTCTGCTCCTGACGCCGTGGCCGCTGGCCACTATGGTCATGGCGCCGCTGGCGGGATATTTGATTGAGAAAGTTCACGCCGGGCTGCTGGGCGCGATGGGTCTAATCATCATGGCCTGCGGCCTGTTCGGCCTGGCTTTACTGCCCTCCGCGCCGTCGGACCTGGATATTATCTGGCGAATGGCGCTCTGCGGCGCGGGCTTTGGCCTGTTCCAGTCCCCCAACAATCACACCATCGTCTCGTCAGCGCCGGCTCATCGCAGCGGCGGCGCAAGCGGCATGCTGGGGACCGCGCGCCTGCTTGGACAGAGCACTGGCGCCGCGCTGGTGGCGCTGCTGTTTAACCTGCTGGGCAATAGCGGAACCCACACCGCGCTTCTGCTGGCCGGAACGTTTGCCGTCGTCGCGGCCGCCGTCAGCGGGCTACGCGTCACGCAGCCGCGCGTCAGGCTGTAACGCAAAACCGGCATAAAAAAATCCGCAGCCCGAAGGTTGCGGATTTTTGTTTTCAGGGCCAGGCGCGACGGTTATTTCAGGTATTCGCCGCTGCGCAGGGCTTCAATACGTTTATCCAGCGGCGGGTGAGTCATAAACAGCTCGCTCATGGATTTCGCTTTGCCGTTAATGCAGAACGCCATCATGCTGCTGGCCTCCTGCGGCTCATAGCTGGTTTTCAGCCGCTGCAGCGCGGCGATCATTTTCTCACGCCCTACCAGCTTCGCTGAACCGGCGTCCGCATGGAACTCGCGGTAGCGGGAGAACCACATGGTGATGATGCTGGCCAGAATACCAAATACCAGCTCCAGCACCGTGGCGACCGCAAAGTAGATCAGCGGGTTGCCGTTGCTGCTTTCACCTTCATCGCGGTTGCCGCCGAGGAAGCCCGCCGCAATCTGCGCGATAACGCGCGAGATAAAGATAACGAAGGTGTTCACTACCCCCTGGATCAGCGTCATGGTGACCATATCACCGTTGGCGATGTGGCTAATCTCATGGGCGATAACCGCTTCCGCTTCATCACGGCTCATGTTCTGCAGCAGCCCGGTACTGACCGCCACCAGCGACGCATCGCGGCGCGCGCCGGTCGCGAAGGCGTTAATATCCGGCGCATGGTAGATAGCGACCTGCGGCATAGCGATGCCCGCCTGACGCGCCTGCTGCGCGACGGTATTCATCAGCCAGCGCTCGGTTTCGTTACGCGGCTGCTCAATGACTTCCCCACCCACCGATTTCAGCGCCATCCATTTCGACATCAGCAGCGAAACGATTGAGCCGCCGAAACCAAACAACAGGGCCATGATCAGCAGCCCGGTCATGCTGCTTGACTGAATTCCCGTCAGGCTCAGCACCAGCCCGAACACCACCATCACTGCCAGGTTGGTCAGCAGGAAAAGCGCGATTCGCATCATAATTTTCTTTTAACCTCGATTTAACAAAACGCACTATGCGATTACCCACATGGTATGGGTAGAACGCCAATTTTCAACCATCAGGCCCCGCTAAGTCACGAGAAAGACACAACTTTACATTTTGTAGCATATTGCTGACGCTGGGCAAAAGCGTTGACATTTTGTTGAAATCAGGCAATGAACGTTGGGAAAGGCGAGAAAGAAAACGGGCACAACTTAGTGTGCCCGTTGGGGGATTATTTACTGGCCGGCGGCTCGACCGCTGGCCGATCCTTTTCCTCATGGGCCAGGTCGAGCGCAATATGAACCGTTTCATCAAGATACGGGTCAGGCTCCTGGTAATCCTTCGGCAGATCTTCCAGTTTTTTCAGTAGCGGCTTGCCTTCGCGTTTCAGGCGATCGTTAACGCGGGCCAGACGAATCGCATCATCTTCTTCATTCTCCTTTTCACGCTGCGCGTAATTCAGGGAGACGATGTTGCGTTTGTCTTTCATCGCGTTATAGCGAGCAATGTCCTTCATGATGTACTGGAACTCAGGATCCTTGGCGATACGCGCATCGTGGCGCTTCAGCAGCTCGGGTCCGAACGGCGTCAGGTCACCATACTTCACGAAGGTTGCCGCATTGACGCTATCCCACGGCAGCGCGTTATCTTCATACTGCTCGCCGGTTTCACGCTCTTCGGTTCCGGTCGGCATCATGATGTCCGGCGTCACACCCTTGCGCTGAGTACTCCCGCCGTTAATACGGTAGAATTTCTGGATGGTGTACTGTACGGACCCCAGCGCCGGCCAGTCAGGGCGCAGCATCTGATCGTAAATGCGGTTCAGCGAACGATACTGCTGGACGGTCCCCTTGCCAAAGGTCGGCTCACCGACGATCAGCGCGCGGCCATAATCCTGCATCGCGGCGGCGAAAATTTCAGAAGCCGAGGCGCTGAAACGGTCGACCAGCACCACCAGCGGGCCTTTGTAGTACACCACGCCGTCGGTATCGCTGTCTTCACGCACCTTACCGTTATTATCGCGAACCTGGACAACCGGGCCGGATGGAATAAACAGGCCAGAAAGCGAAACCGCTTCGGTCAGCGCCCCGCCGCCGTTGCTGCGCAGATCGATAACGATGCTGCTAACGTTCTGTTTCTCCAGTTTCTGCAGCTGAACCTTGACGTCGTCCGTCAGGCCAACATAGAAACCCGGAATATCCAGCACGCCAACCTTCTCTTTGCCGACGGTTTTGACTGACATCTTAACCGCGCGGTCTTCAAGACGAATGCGTTCGCGCGTAAGGGTCACAATCCGCGTTTTCGCGCCTTTACCCGCCGGGAGAATTTCCAGACGAACCTTGCTGCCCTTGGGACCTTTGATCAGCGCCACGACATCATCAAGACGCCAGCCGATGACATCAACCATGCCTTTACCCGGCTGGCCAACGCCAACGATACGGTCGCCCACGCTGATGGATTTACTCTTCGCCGCAGGACCACCGGCCACCAGTGAGTTGATCACCGTGTAGTCGTCATCCATCTGCAGTACCGCGCCGATACCTTCGAGAGACAGGCTCATTTCGGTGTTGAACTGTTCGGTATTGCGCGGAGAGAGATAGTTCGTATGCGGGTCGATTTCACGCGCAAAGGCGGTCATCGCCAGCGAGAAAACGTCTTCACTATTGGTTTGCGCCAGACGGCGAATGGCAAACTTGTAGCGACGGGTTAGGGTCTCGCGAATCTCTTTATCATCTTTGCCAGCCAGCTTGAGGCTGAGCTGATCAAACTTCACCTTGGCGTCCCACAGCGCATTCAGCTCGGCCTCATCTTTCGGCCAGGGAGACTTGCTGCGGTCAAGGTTGAAGTTGTCATTGCCGGTAAAGTCCATCGGACGTTCCAGCACTTTCAATGCATATTGATAACGCTCAAATCGACGCTTCTGCGCCAGGTTATACAGGTCGTAAAAAACGTCCAGCTTCCCGCTGCGCAGCTCATCGCCGATTTGATTCTTTTTCGCGGCAAACTGGGCCACGTCGCTGGCTAACAGCACGTTATGGCTGTAGTCGAGCAGGTTCAGGTAGCGATCGAAAATTTTTGCCGAAAAGGCATTATCAAGATCGAACTGCCGGTAGTGAGAGCGGGTAAAGCGCGATGTGACGCGCTCGCTCACCGTCGCGTGCTGCGGCTCTTCTTTCAGCACGGGGATTTGATCGATCCGGGTGATATCGTCCACGGCGAACGACTGGCCTGCGATTACCAGCAGGCCCGCCAACGCGGTGAGCTTAAAGAATTTGTTCATGCCTGGCCCGGCCTCCGTTTCAGAACACCAGGTGTTCTGCGCGTACAATCATTGACATACCAGAAGTCAGCTGTACACGAACGCCATCTTTGGTGATTTCCAGGACGGTGGCGTCCATTGCATTATTGCCTGCTTTCACCTTCAGTGCCTGGCCAACGGTCAATACAGACACATCTGATACAGGGGTATGACGCTCTTCGCGCGGCGCTTTGGCTGCTGCTGCCGGGCGAGGTTTACGCTGCTCAGCGCCGTCTTTACGACGCGCCTGAGGCTGAGGACGCGGTTTACGCTCGCGACGTGCCCCCTCTTCCGGCTGGCCTGCTGCGGCAGCGGCTTCGCGTTTTTTGGCCTGCTGCGCTTCGCGCTGCGCCTGGACGCGGGCTTTTGCTTCTTCAAGCTGCTGACGGGCATGAGCGACGTGCTGCTCTTCCAGTTCGCCGCACGGGTTGCCATCAAGGTCAACGCGGACTGCGCCAGGCTTAACGCCGTACAGGTAGCGCCAGCTCGAAGTATAAAGACGCAAAGCAGCGCGAAGTTGGGTTTTGCTGAGATTCATCTCTCCGCCAACGCGCTCAACGAGATCCTGAAAAATACCGACTTTCAGGGGGCGAGCTTCGCCTTCAGCGCTAAAACACTGAGGGAAACGTTCGGCCAGAAACGCAATGACTTCTTTACTGCTATTCAACTTAGGTTGATTTTCCATGAAATTTCCTGATTACAACGGACGTAGCCAACAAGCCGCAGGCATGAACAGGCGTCATTATAATGACGTCATCGGTAAATGCTACGTTATCCGTTGATTATCCTGCGACGCGGGTGAATATTTTTTGATAATCAGTCGCAGAAATGAGTTTTTCCAGATGCGCGACCAGTTCTGCCAGTCCCTGCTCATCTTCAGCGGTGAAGCGGGAATGCGCCGTGCTATCGATATCCAGGACGCCGATAGTTTGATTGTTCACCCGTAACGGGAAGACAATTTCCGAATTACTGGCGGCGTCACAGGCGATGTGCCCATCAAACGCGTGAACATCCTCTACCCGCTGCACGCGATTCTGCGCGACGGCAGTCCCGCATACGCCGCGTCCGACCGGAATCCGCACGCAGGCCAGCTTGCCCTGGAACGGGCCAAGCACCAGCGTGTCACCTTCCAGAAGATAGAAACCGGCCCAGTTCACGTCGGTCAGCCGCTCGAACAGCAGCGCGCTGGTATTTGAAATCATCGCCAGAAAACTGGTTTCGCCTGCCATTAACGCCTGAAAATCGCGGTTCAAATCCGCGTAGAATTCTGATTTGTTCATTATTTGGTCGCTTAGTTGTCTTACTACCTTACACTTACAGCCTAATAAAATAAGCTTTAAATGCATTCATGCTCAAGATGAATTCATTCCTGAGTTAAGATAGAGAGATACACTCATTTCTGTAAGCTATAAATGCCACTAAAAACACCCAGGATTACGCCAGCAAAAAAAATGGTCGTCTACTCGGTCAGCGCCCCCGTTGAGCACGCTCACTATCAGCGCTGTCCGCAGTGCGACCTGCTGTTTCGTTTACCGGTCCTAAAAAAGAATCAAAGCGCCTGGTGTCCCCGCTGCAACGCCAAAGTGCGCGATGGCCGCGACTGGTCGCTTACCCGGCTGGGCAGCATGGCAATCGCGATGCTGCTGCTGATGCCTTTTGCCTGGAGCGAACCGCTGCTGCGTTTGCATCTGCTGGGCGTGCGTATCGACGCTAACGTCCTTCAGGGCATCTGGCAAATGACCGGCCAGGGCGATCCGCTCACGGCGGCGATGGTGCTATTTTGCGCGGTCGTGGCGCCGGTGCTGCTGGTGGTCTCAATCGCCTATCTGTGGCTGGGCAACGTGCTGGGCATGAATCTGCGCCCGATACTGCTGATGCTGGAGCGGCTCAAAGAGTGGGTGATGCTGGATATTTACCTGGTCGGCATCGGCGTCGCCTCCATTAAGGTGCAGGATTACGCCTTCCTGCAGCCGGGCATCGGGCTTATCGCCTATATCTCCCTCACCCTGCTCAGTATCCTGACGCTTATCCATATGAACGTTGAGGAGCTCTGGGAGCGTTTTTACCCCCAGCGCCCGGCGCTGCGGCCGGATGAAAACCTGCAGGTTTGCCTCGGCTGCCATTATACCGGCCATCGCGATTCGCGCGGCCGCTGCCGTCGCTGCCACACTCCCCTGCGCCACAGACGCCGCCAGAGCCTGCAAAAGAGCTGGGCTGCGCTGATTGCGTCAATGGTTTTCCTGCTGCCTGCCAACCTGCTGCCGATCTCGATTATCTACGTCAACGGCGCGCGTCAGGATGACACCATCCTTTCCGGCATTATGTCGCTGGCCAGCAGCAACGTCGCTATCGCCGGCGTCGTGTTCATCGCCAGTATTCTGGTCCCATTCACCAAAGTAATTGTATTGTTTACGCTGCTGGTCAGCATACAATTCAAGTGTGAACAGGGATTACGTACCCGCATCCTGCTACTGCGGCTGATTACCTGGATCGGCCGCTGGTCTATGTTGGATCTTTTTGTCATCGCATTAACCATGTCGCTGATCAACCGCGATCAGCTCCTCGCGTTTACGATGGGGCCCGCCGCGGTCTATTTTGGCGCCGCGGTAATATTAACTATCCTTGCTGTTGAATGGCTGGACAGCCGCTTACTTTGGGACGCACATGAGTCAGGAAACGCCCGCTTCGCCGACTGAAGCCAAAATTAAAACTAAACGCCGTATCTCGCCATTTTGGCTGCTGCCGGTCATCGCGCTGCTGATTGCCGGCTGGCTGATATGGACCAGCTACCAGGATCGCGGTACGACGATCGTTATCGACTTCCAGTCCGCTAACGGTATCGTTCCTGGCCGCACACCTATCCGCTATCAGGGGGTAGAAGTCGGTACGGTGGAGAACATCTCGCTGAGTAAAGATCTGAGCAAAATTGAGGTTTCCGCCAGCGTCAAGGGCGATATGAAAGATGCGCTGCGCAAGGAGACGCAGTTCTGGCTGGTGACGCCGAAAGCCTCGCTTGCTGGCGTGTCCGGCCTGGATGCGCTGGTGGGCGGTAACTATATCGGCATGATGCCCGGCCAGGGCGAGCCCGAGGATCACTTTGTCGCCCTCGATACCCAGCCGAAGTACCACATCAATAACGGCGAGCTGATGATTCATCTCAAGTCAGCGGATTTGGGTTCGTTAACCAGCGGCTCGCTGGTCTACTTCCGTAAGATTCCGGTCGGCCGGGTATATGACTACGCCATTAATCCGAACAATCAGGGCGTCACCATTGATGTGCTGATCGAGCGGCGTTTCACTAACCTGGTGAAAAAAGAGAGCCGTTTCTGGAACGTATCCGGCGTGAAGGCGGACGTCAGCCTGAGCGGAGCGAAAGTCCAGCTGGACAGCCTCTCGGCGCTGGTGAACGGCGCTATCGCCTTTGATTCCCCGGATGATTCTCCACAGGCTCAGCAAAACACGGACTATCACTTATACGAAGACCTGGCGCACAGCCAGCGCGGCGTGGTGGTTAAACTGGATCTCCCGGATGGCGCAGGCTTAAAAGCGGGCTCTACGCCGCTGATGTACCAGGGCCTGGAGGTCGGCCAGCTCAGTAAGCTGAATCTCAATGGCGACGGGAAAGTGACCGGCGAAATGACCGTCGACCCGAGCGTCGTCAGCCTGCTGCGCGAGAAGACGCTTATTCAGATGAAGAAGCCAAAAATCTCGCTGGATAACCCCAGCGTCAGCGCCCTGCTGACCGGCACCACCTTCGAGCTGGTCCCCGGCGAGGGTGAACCCCGCAACCAGTTTGCGGTGCTGCCTGCCGATAAATCCATTCTGGAAGAGCCGGATGTCGCGACCGTCACGCTCACCGCGCCGGAAAGCTACGGCATCGACGCCGGGCAGCCGCTGATTCTGCACGGCGTGCAGATTGGCCAGGTTCTGGAGCGCAAGCTGAACGCCGATGGCGTCACGTTCCAGGTGGCGGTGATGCCGGAGTACCGTTCTCTGGTACGCGGCGATAGCAAATTCGTGGTCAACAGCCGCATCGACGTTAAAGTCGGCATCGATGGCGTGGAGTTCCTCGGGGCCAGCGCCAGCGAATGGGTCAGCGGCGGGATCCGCGTTATCCCGGGCGACAAAGGGGCGATGCAAAGCCGCTATCCGCTGTACGCAAACCAGGAAAAGGCGCTGGAAAACAGCATGAGCGATCTGCCGACCACCACGCTTACGCTCTCAGCCGAGACGCTGCCGGACGTGCAGGCAGGCTCCGTGGTGCTGTACCGTAAATTTGCGGTCGGGGAAATCATCACCGTGCAGCCGCGCAAGAACGCCTTTGAAATCAATATCCATATCAAGCCGGAGTATCGCCATCTGCTGACCAGCAACAGCGTGTTCTGGGCCGAGGGCGGCGCGAAAGTGCAGCTTAACGGCAGCGGCCTGACGGTGCAGGCATCCCCGCTCTCCCGCGCGCTGAAGGGCGCGATTAGCTTTGATAACCTCAGCGGCGCCAGCGCCAGCGCGCGGATCGATAACAAACGCGTGCTGTATGCGTCAGAAACCGCCGCCCGCGCGGTGGGTGGGCAGATAACCCTGCACGCCTTCGATGCCGGTAAAATCGCCGAAGGGATGCCAATTCGCTACCTGGGGATTGATATTGGCCAGATCCAGTCGCTGAATTTAATTACCGCGAAAAACGAAGTGCAGGCGAAAGCGGTTCTCTACCCGGAATACGTCAATACCTTTGCCCGCGCCGGGACGCGTTTCTCGGTGATTACGCCGCAGATATCCGCGGCGGGCGTCGAACATCTGGATACCCTTTTCCAGGCCTATATCAACGTCGAGCCGGGACGCGGTGCGCCGCGCCGTGATTTCGAAATACAGGAAACCACGATCAGCGATTCACGTTATATCGACGGCCTGAGCATTATCGTCGAAGTACCGGAAGCGGGTTCGCTGGGTATCGGCACGCCGGTGCTGTTCCGCGGGCTCGAAGTCGGCACGGTGACCGGTCTGATGCTCGGTTCGATGTCGGATCGCGTGATGGTACAGCTGCGTATCAGCAAGCGTTATCAGTATCTGGTGCGCAACAACTCGGTGTTCTGGCTGGCTTCCGGCTATAGCCTCGACTTTGGCCTGATTGGCGGGGTGGTGAAAACCGGTACCTTTAATCAGTTCATTCGCGGCGGCATCGCGTTTGCGACGCCTCCGGGTACGCCGCTGGCGCCGAAAGCGCAGGATGGCAAACACTTCCTGCTGCTGGAGAGCGAACCGAAAGAGTGGCGCGAATGGGGCACCGCCCTGCCGCGCTAAGCATAACAGGCTCCGGTGTCCGCCGCCGGAGCCTTTATGGTAAACTACGCCCCCTTTTTTCGTTGTGGTGCGCTCCCCGTGGCTCAAAACGCTGTCTATCTTCCTGAAGAATTCCTCGCTCAAATGCGTGCGGCAATGCCGACGCATCTCTCTTTCGACGACTTTATCGCCGCCTGCCAGCGCCCGCTGCGGCGAAGCATTCGCGTCAATACGCTGAAAATCACGGTGGCTGATTTTTTGCAGCTGGTCGCCCCCTACCGCTGGCAGCTCACGCCGGTTCCGTGGTGCGAAGAGGGTTTCTGGATCGAGCGTGAAGATGAAGACGACCTGCCGCTGGGCAGCACGGCCGAGCACCTTAGCGGGCTGTTTTACATTCAGGAAGCCAGCTCCATGCTGCCGGTCGCCGCGCTGTTTGCCGACGGCCAGATGCCGAAGCGGGTGATGGACGTCGCCGCCGCGCCGGGTTCTAAAACCACGCAAATCGCCGCCCGCATGGGTAATGAAGGCGGCATTCTGGCCAATGAATATTCCGCCAGCCGGGTTAAAGTCCTGCACGCCAACATCAGCCGCTGTGGAATCAGCAACGTGGCGCTGACCCATTTCGATGGTCGGGTATTCGGCGCCGCGCTGCCGGAATGCTTTGACGCGATCCTGCTCGACGCCCCCTGCTCCGGCGAAGGGGTAGTACGTAAAGATCCCGATGCGCTGAAAAACTGGTCGCCGGAAAGCAACGCGGAAATTGCGGTGACCCAGCGCGAGCTGATTGACAGCGCGTTTCACGCCCTTCGCCCCGGCGGGACGCTGGTTTACTCCACCTGTACCCTGAACCGGCAAGAAAACGAAGAGGTGGTCAACGGGCTGCTGGCGCGCTATCCGCAGGCGGTAGAAGTCGTGCCGCTCGGCTCACTGTTCCCGCAGGCCAGCGAAGCCCTCACCGAGGAGGGCTTCCTGCACGTCTTCCCGCAAATTTTTGACTGCGAAGGGTTCTTCGTCGCCCGTTTACGTAAAACCGCGGCCATCGACCCGCTCCCGGCGCCGGGTTATAAAGTGGGGAAATTCCCCTTCACGCCGCTTAAAACCCGCGAATCCGCCGCCGTAATTGCCGCCGCCGCCGCCGTCGGTTTGCAGTGGACCGCCGACCATACGCTCTGGCAGCGCGATAAAGAAATCTGGTTATTCCCACAGGCGCTCGAAGCGTTATTTGGCAAAGTGCGCTTTTCCCGCATCGGCATCCGGATCGCCGAAACCCATAACAAAGGCTACCGCTGGCAGCACGAAGCGGTGATTGCGCTTGCCGCGCCGGCCGCTCCCCTGGCGCTGACGGAGGCCGAAGCAGAAGAGTGGTATCGCGGTCGCGATATCTATCCTGAAACGCTCCCGCAGAAGGATGATGCGATTGTCACCTATCAGGGCGCGCCGATCGGGCTGGCGAAAAAAGTCGGGTCGCGTTTAAAAAATAGCTATCCCCGCGAACTGGTGCGTGACGGTAAGCTTTTTAGCAAAAAAGCGTGATGGCGCGTCGAAAAACAGCATTTTTTCACTGGCGCTTTACGCCCGTTTGTCTACGCTGAAAAATGGCGGCCTTAACTGGTCGTACCACAACTCAGCAGACAACCGGGGTGAATTTATGGCCAAAACTAACGTACGTATCGGCGCGTTTGAGATAGACGACGCCGAACTGCACGGCGAACAGCAGGGAGAGCGAACGTTAAGCATCCCCTGCAAATCCGATCCGGATTTATGCATGCAGCTTGATGCATGGGACGCGGACACCAGCGTACCCGCCATACTTGATGGTGAACATTCCGTCCTCTACCGTAAGCACTACGATCGCCAGTCCGATGCCTGGGTCATGCGCCTCGCCTGACTCAATTGAACCCGTCGCCTGAGACGGGTTATTTATTTCCCCGCTTCTCCGTCATCTCCTACACTTAACGCTATGTTTTTCAGGATATGAGGCTCGGATGTTTGCCTTAGTGCTGTTTATTTGTTACCTGGACGGCGGCTGTGAAGATATCGTTGTCGATGTTTACGATAACGAGCGGCAGTGCACAACGGCCATGGACGATCAGCGGATACGCCACGGCGGCTGCTTTCCGGTAGAAGATTTTATCGATAGTTTCTGGCTTCCCGCCCGAGAATACAGCGATTTTTAGCCTGCCAGCTGTAGCGCCACCAGGGTTAGCTCTCCACCAAACACGGCCCCCGTATCGATATAGTGCTGGTTATCGCTGTCGTAGCGTCGTTTCAGCGGCGTATGGCCGAACCAGAAATGGTCAGCGCCGGCAATCGCCCCGTGACGCCCGGCGAGATGGTCAGTGAGACGCTGCCGACGCCACAGCACCTGGTGCTCATCAACAACGCGCTGCCAGCGATAAACCGCGGCGGGGTAATCAGCGTGGGCAATCACGTGCACCTGCTCACCGCTGTGGAGTTCAATAATCAGCGGCAGTCGGCGGCAGCGGGCAATAAGCGCCGTAAGGCGTTGCTTTTGGCTCGCCGCACGCTGCGTATACCAGTCGCCTCCGTTCATCTCCCAGAGCCTCATATCGCCGTCGGCAAGCGCCTCCAGCGCCATCTGTTCATGGTTTCCACGCACCGCGTAAACCCAGCGATAGCGCAGTAAATCCAGACACTCCGCGCTTTGTGGCCCACGATCGATCAGATCGCCCACCGAAAGAAGCAGATCCTGGTAAGGGTCAAACTTGCGCTCACGAAGGGCCGCCATCAGGCGTGCGAAACAGCCGTGCAGGTCGCCCACCAGCCAGATATTACGCCAGTCGCAACCGTAAATACGCTGATACATATTTCGTCCTCCTCGCATAATTATAGGAAAACCCTGCGGCTTCACCGCCCGTAAATTGGCACCTCAATCGATTTTAAACGAAAGCCAAATATAGTCCGGCCGGGCATTAAGCTCCCCACGATATATCCATAGAATAGAGGCTAAATAACACCGAGGTATTCATCGTGACGGATAACAGCCTGCATTCAGCCAGCGTAGTTGAGCGACGCCCAAATCTCATTGCCGATCTGGTGATGGGCCGGATCACCCCCGCCCCCATCTGGCAACAACGTCATTACCGGCTTAAGTTTTTACTGCGCACGGCATTATTTTATGCGCCAACGCGCAGCATGCTGGAGAGCCTGTCGGCGCGTGCGGATTTCAATCAGCTGCTCGCCGCTCAGGTGACGCTGCCGGGTAAAGTCCATCGCCAGTATTTAACCCGCGGGTTAAACGCCAGCCAGCGCGCTCAGGCCATTATCAGCCACTATCAGTTCGTTGATTCCCTGGGCGCCTCGCGCCTCGCCGGGGCCATGACCGCCGCGAAAGATGTGCCGCTGCTTGAGCTGACAGGCAAAGACGACAGCCGGTTTACGCTCTCCGCTTCCTCGGCGGGCAAAGCCGAACGCGAGGGCGAAACGACGCTGTGGCTGCGCGATAGCGATGAGATTGTGCTTGCCAGCGCGACCTTTAGCGTCACCCGCCAGCAGGAGCAATGGCAGTTGACTATCGGCGGCCTGCAGGGGCCGCGCAGCACCGTTCCGCACGAAGTGATTAAACGGGCGACCCGCGCCTGTTACGGCCTGTTCCCGAAACGCCTGCTGATGGAATTTATCTGGTTAATGGCGGCGCGTTGCAACATTCATCACATTTACGGGGTCAGCGACAGCGGCCACGTCTTCCGCGCGCTGCGCTATCGGCTGAGTAAAGGGCGCCATTTTCACGCCAGCTATAATGAGTTCTGGCACTCTATCGATGGGGTCGCCGACGGCGCCTGGCGCTGGCGTCTGCCGCTGCAGCTGGAAAGAAAGACGCTTGAGAGCATCGCCAGTAAGAAACGCGCCGAATATCGTCGCCGCTTCCAGCTGCTGGATGATATGGCCGCTCAGATGGCGATACTCATGGATTAGCTCTCCCGCCGCTTCGCCAACGCCGTTTAGCACAGCGGCGTTTGCATCTTCAACGGCGCTTTAGTTACTATCATAACTTCGTTGTACTCCTTGCGGACGGCTAGTGAAGTTATGAGCAAAACAGAATTACTCCTGCTGGCTATCCTGTTGATTATTTTGACCGCTGCTCTGTGGTTTATTTTTAGCGGACAAATATGGTTTCTGGTGAGCTTTCTGGAAACATGGCTGTAC
This sequence comes from Klebsiella sp. CN_Kp106, assembly GCF_040064575.1. Taxonomy (NCBI): domain Bacteria; kingdom Pseudomonadati; phylum Pseudomonadota; class Gammaproteobacteria; order Enterobacterales; family Enterobacteriaceae; genus Klebsiella; species Klebsiella sp. CN_Kp106. Next base: position 129,444 of record NZ_JBEAIG010000071.1, read on the forward strand.
CCCTCTTTTGTGGCGCCAGAATAAATCGTTGCCCATTATTTTCACGCCGCCGTTCGCCCCCTTCGCCTCCCTGACAATAATCCATAGCGCGGTCAGAAGAATAACCGCCAAAAAAGTGAAAAACCGTCTCTTATCTATTATTTCATTTGTCATACAAATGTGTATACTGGGTCACTTCCGATGTTGGCCCGTAAAGTTCACCTGCACTATGGGCCTGATTTTGTGCAGGTGTTTTCTCCTCGCCCTTGCTCAACGGCGCCTCCAGTGTCTATACCCGCCTTTTTGTCCAGATTTTTTGTTGCAAACTTTGCGCCAGATTGTGATTTAAGAAAAAATCGCCCTATTTCCACGCCCCTTCAAAACACAATTAAAAAACATAACACCAACAATTAATTAACAAAAAGAATTTTCATCCATATAAAAGGCATAAATACAGAATAACAACCCAATAAAAAACACATAACCAGCCATAAATACAAAATTACACATATCTTGCAGGAGTAGTTATACGTTAACCAACAAAACCGCGGCACTTAATCGGTGACCAACGTCTATCGCTATATTGTTGTTTTTCTTCAGCGGCTTTCCACTAAGAGGTTCTCTATGAACGTCACAACGATCTCGCGCAGTCTCCTGGGCGGCTTACTGAGCGCCATAGTCATTCTTCAACCGGCTTCTGCAGCGGGAACCTTAAGCGGCCAGATTGGCGTCCAGGTGACGCTCGGCAGCGGATGCAGCGTATCGAATGTCCGCAATGGCGAAAACAACCGCTGGGGCAACATTAATTTCGGCTCCTATGGCGATTTAGCCAACTCCATTGATGCGGAGATCACCGGCAGCGGCGGCGGAAACGCCCTAACCGTGACCTGCACCGAGGATCTTGCCTCGACCCTGACGCTTGACGGCGGCCAGTCTGGCGATGCTGCGCTGCGCTATATGAAAAACGCCGGTGGCACCCAGCAGATTGCCTATCGGCTCTATTCGGATGCCGCCCGCAATAACGAAATCCTGCCTGGCGGCACGATACCTATTGTTGGCACAGGGAATCCACAGGCGATTCCTGTTTTTGCCCGCATTCGCCCCGAAGACCAGAGCGTCAACGCGCCGACAGCCGATGTGTATGACGACATTGTCACCGCGACCTTAGCCTGGTAACCGCATAAGGAAAATGGGCGTCATGCTTCGACCAGAGTGGCTTACATTACTTCTGCTTTTTACCTCGGGCGCCCATGCCGCCGTTGCCCAAAAGACGTTCAAAGTCTCCGCGCAGATAACCGCAGGCTGCGCGCTGGGCGCCGGGGACGGCTCCCAAACGACGGACTTCGGCACGCTGAATTTTGGCACCCTGTCATCGCTTTACAGCAACGTGGATGTCGCCAGTACCGCCGGCGCAGGTTCCATCATCGTGACCTGCACGCCCGGCACCGCTATTTCAATCGCCCTCGACTATGGCGTCAACGGCGGCTCAGCCACTCAGCGCTACATGTCGAACGGCAACAGCAGCACGCTGGCGTACCAGCTTTATCAGGACGCCAACCGCGCTAACGTTTGGGGCAGCAGTACGCTGGCCCTGAGCGTCGCATCCTTTCCGAGCACCACGCAAACCTACACGGTTTATGGCCGCCTTTTTGCCACGAATGGCTTCCCGGCGGTGGGCTCCTATACCGACACGGTCACCGTCACGCTGACCTATTAGATAATTCACAGGTTAACTATGATTCGCTGTAGATTTGCGCCGTTTATATTCGCTTTATTGCTTCCCTCATCCGTGCTGGCCGCCAGCTCCGTTCTGGTATGGCCGATATTTCAAACGATCGAAAGCCACGAAACAGGGTCTGAACTGTGGCTGGAGAATCGCGGCAGCATGCCGGTTAATTTGCAGCTGCGCGTGTTTGCCTGGGATCAAAAAGCGTCAGCGGACGTCTACGCCGATCAGCGGGATGTTGTCGCCAGCCCGCCTTTTACCACGGTAGCGCCGGGGCAGCGCCAGCTGGTGCGGCTCATGCGCGTCGCCCCCAGCGCAAACGGCAAAGAGCAATCCTATCGCATTGTTATCGATGAGATCCCTGCCGCGCAACCCGCGGCGCAGACGGAACAGAACGCCGCCGGGCTGAAAATGCGCATGCGCTATGTCCTGCCGCTGTTTACCTATGGGCAGGGCGTCACGCCGCTAAAGAACGCGGGTTCAGTCGAACCGGTAAGGGCCACGCTGCGCTGGTCGCTCTCGCAGCAAAATAACCGCCAGACGCTGTGCATCGAAAACAGAGGCAATCAGCACGCGCGCCTCAGCGCGGTTTACTGGGCGAACGCGAGCGGCAAGGGGCGCATTCCCCAGGCTAATGGTCTTCTCGGCTACGTTCTGGCGCAGAAAAAGAGCTGTTTCCCGAGCGCCGGAAACGCTTCCGTGCCGTCAGGAATGCATCTGTTCGCGAAATTAACGGATAACGGTCAGGCGGTGGAAATTCCGGCGAATCGTTAAAAATGAGAGATCTGAAAAGGACGGCATCCGGGGGACTGCTGGCGATGGCGTCGGTAACGGCCTGCGCCGCGACCTATGATTCCCTGCCTGCGCCTGCGGCATCCTACGGCGAAAAGCAGGAGTACGAGCTGTACCTCAGCGTATCGGTCAACGGCAATATTCTTGCCGGCGCCGTTCCGGTAAAGGTCAGCGCTGGCCACTACTGGATCGCGGCCAGCGTGTTGCAGCAAGCGCATATTCCCCTGCAGACCGGCGACGCGCTGGTTGATGTGACGACGCTCCCCTCGGTAAAAGTGGAATATGACCAGCCGGGTCAGATCCTCAAGCTCCAGGTTCCGGACAAATGGCTCCCCGAGCAGCACATCGGGGGGACCACGGAACAACCTGGCCAGACCGCGATAAGCAGCCCGGGAATTTTATTTAACTACGACGCTTACAGCCTCTTTTCATCCGGCGGTTCGCAAACCACCAGCACCTTCACCGAAACGCGCCTTTTCGGCCCGCCGGGCGTCCTTTCCAATAACGCCGTGATTCGGCAAAACTGGTCTTCGACGGGCTACGAGCAGCAGGGCTATATGCGCTACGACACCCTGTGGAAGTACAGCGATAGCGACCAAATGATTAGCTACCAGGCCGGGGACGTGGTCAGTAACGCCCTGACGTGGAGCAGTTCCGTGCGCATGGGGGGGCTACGCCTGAGCCGCAACTTTAGCGTTCGCCCGGATCTGGTGACATATCCGCTGCTTAACTTATCCGGCAGCGCGGCGGTTCCTTCAAGCGTCGATCTGTTTATTAACGGCTATAAGAGCAGCTCTGCGCAAATCAATGGCGGCCCCTATACGCTGACCAACGTTCCCTGGATCAGCGGCGCCGGCGAAGCCACCGTGGTGACCACCGACGCTCTGGGTCGCCAGGTCTCCACCAGCATCCCTTTTTATGTCTCCAATACCCTGCTGCGGGAAGGACTGAGCGATTTTGATTTCACCCTCGGCGCCCTGCGCAACAACTACGGTATCAGGAGTGCCGATTATGGCGCCGGCGCGGTAAGCGCTATTTATCGCTACGGATTCAACAACTGGCTCACGCTTTCGACGCATACCGAAGACCGCGAAGGGTTAACCAATGCCGGCATTGGCAGCGATATCGGCGTGGGGAATCTGGGCACCCTCAGCCTGTCGGGCAGCGCCAGCCGTGGCGAGGGAGACGGAAACCAGTTCACCTCGGGTTACTCTTACTATGGCAGTAGCTGGGGAGTGAGCTATCAACATATCCGCCGCAGCGCCGGCTACGACAACCTTAGCACCTATGGGTCTACCGCCACGCTCAGCCGTCAGTCAGACCAGGCCACGCTGAGCCTGAGTCCGTGGGGACGAACCCTCGGTTCTTTTAGCATTGGCTACTTTGATATCAAAGCCGAGGATAATTCGCGCACCCGGCTGCTGAACCTCTCCTGGAGCCGCGGCCTGTGGCTCAGCAGCAGCCTCAGCCTGAGCGTCAACCGCGATCTGCAGGAAGGTAGCTACGCCAGCATGCTGCAGGTCATCATCCCTTTCGATTCGCAAACCTCTGTCCAGCTAAGCGGCCAGCGCGCCAGCGCCGGACAATGGGGAGAAAATATCAGCGTCAGCCGCTCTGCTCCGGCAGAAGGCGGGCTGGGCTGGAACCTCGCCCATTCGATCGGCGGCGATAACTATAGTCAGGCTGATCTGACCTGGATCAACCGCGTGTCAACGCTGAGCGGAGGCTACTACGGGTCGCGCGACGATCGTCACAGCTGGTTTGAGGCCGCGGGCTCGGTGGTGCTGATGGATAACAGTCTGTTTTTCGCCCGGCAAATTAACGACGCCTTTATCGTCGTCTCCACCGGCAACTACCCGAATATTGCGGTGAATTATGAAAATCGCAAAGTCGGCGTGACCGATAAAAATGGTCATCTGCTGATCCCGTGGGCGACGGCGTGGTATCCGGGGAAAGTCACCCTCGATACGCTACCGCTGCCAACGGACACCGAAGCCGTCACGGTGGAGAAACGCATCGCCGTGCGCGAAGGCAGCGGCGCGCTGGTCGATTTCCCGGTGAACCGCGTGCGCTCGGCAACCCTCGTCTTCGTCGATGCCAGGGGGCAACCGCTGCCGGTCGGTACGCCGGTCGAGGAGGTTAACAGCAAGCAGCGCGGCCTGGTGGGCTATGACGGCGTGGTCTGGTTCTCGCATCTTGGACGCCACAACGAAGTCAAAATAAACGCCGGAGAGCTTCGATGCAGCGTCCAGTTCGAACTTCCGTCCTCAACGCCGGTTCCGCAACGGATAGGTCCGGTCAGTTGCCCCTCTTAACAGCGGAGATAACGTTGAAAAGTATTATCCTCGTATTCGCGATGCTCTTAGCGCTCGGGCAAGCCAGCACCGCGCTGGCCGCCTGCAGTATCAAAACCAGTGCGCCAGCGATCGGCCCGGTCGATTCCTTTGCGCTCAACAGCGCGCCTCAGGGTGTGATGGCCGGCGCGGGGTTTTACTGCACCCCGGAACTGGTGGCGCTGAACTCAACCAATACGTTAAGCGCCACGCTGGCGTCGGCCAACAAGAGCAACGGCGTTCCGCGGCTGCTCAATGGCGCGGGCGACGCCATCCCTTATAGCGTCTGTTCTGACGCCTCGTGCTCGCCGGCCTATCAGGACGGCGGCGTGATTAGCTGGTCCAGAACAACGCTGCTCGAACTGCTGGGTTTATTTAACTCAAGCGATGGCACCATGCCGCTCTACTTCAGAACCACGCCGGGAGCCAACGTCCCCGCCGGTACCTATACCGATGTGTTAACCATCACCTGGGTCTACCGATTCTGCTACGTCGGGCTCGATCTGCTGGGCATTAAGATATGTATTCCGAATAACGGAACCCTGACCTCTACGGTCAACGTGTCGGTGAAGGTGACCAATGTTTGCTATATCGACAGCGCGCCGGACGTCGAATTTGCCTCTGCCGCCCTTCCGTCCGGTTTTAGCCACTACAGCGGCCAGCTTGCCATCCGCTGCACTAAAAACGCGGCCTACACCGTCAACCTCACCAGCACTAACGCCAGCGTCGGCGACTGGCGGCAGATGAGCCAGCCCATTGCGAACCAACCAACCGCCTGGCTGCAGTATCAGTTTTACCAGCCCAACGGCAGCGCCTGGACGGAAAGCAACAATCTCAGCGTAACCGGCTCCGGCGCCGCGCAGTCCGCGAACTACACCCTCAAGATTAACCCGACCCAGAGCAACCAGCCTGCGGGAACCTACAGCGATACCGTACTGGTGACCGTGAGCTACTAAAACGTTAGCAGACGATTTTTTGTAAAAGAAATGTTTAGGAAATTATTGTTGTGGTATAAGAAAAAAGCCCCGAAAAAAGCGACTGGGGTTTTGCAATGGAATCTGCGGTTTGTGAAAAACAGATAAAAAGAGACCGAACACGATTCCTGTATTCGGTCCAGGGAAATGGCTCTTGGGAGAGAGCCGTGCGCTAAAAGTTGGCATTAATGCAGGCTAAGTCGCCTTGCCTTATAAGAATAGTTTACCGTGTCAGGTTTTCCAGTCCGCGACAAAAGTGGACGAATAATTCGTATCAAAATTGCTGATGCCAACAAAAAACCGCCACGCCCGGTATCGGGGGATGGCGGTTTTTTTCATGTAAATACAGCGGGATGCAGGCGGCGATCAGCAGAGCTTCTGCGCGCGCTCAATAAAGGGCGCCAGGCTCATTTTTTGTCCCGGCTGCTGCGGATCGTCAATCTGGATCACAGAAATCGGCTGCGCGTTGGTTTTACCGTCTTTCATCTGCTGTTCGGCGATGTCGTTTAGCGGGTACTGCACCAGGGTACTGGGATTGATGGCGAACAGCGCGTTGCCCGGACGGCAGGTCAGCATCACCTCTTCACGGTTAAACGCCCAGCTCTCCTTACCCACCTCAAAGCGGCTTACGGTAATCACCTGCGGTGCCGCCAGCGCAGCGCCAGAACTTGCCAGTAACAACATTGTCAGAACGATTTTTTTCATGATTTAACCAGTTTATTCAGAAAGGTTCCCAGGTGGCAAACAGGCTGACGGCAAACAGCGCCAGCGCCCCCAGCGCAATTTCTATCTGCGTGGTGCGCACGATGAGCTGCTCCGCTCGCGTTCCGCCTGCCGACATGCGTGGCACCAGAACATACCGGTTCACCAGCGCAATTGCCACCATTGCCGCCACCAGCGCACATTTGAACAACAGCATACGCCCCCAGGGCGAGGCGCTGATAAGTCCGCCCTGGATCAGCAGCGCATTTACCACGCCGCTGGCGATGGCGCCGGCAACCGCCAGATGCCCGTAGCGCGAAAAACGCATCATGGTGCAGATGGCCGCCTGCCGCCAGCGACCGTGCGCCAGGCGAAGACAGTAGATAAACGGCAGCAGACCGCCAAACCAGCTGGCCACGCAAAACAGATGAAGCGCATGGTTGGTTCGCTGCACTATCCCCAGCCAGCCATCGTTCATTGCGGCATGTCCGACGCCGGCCAGCAGCAGCAGCTGAGCGCAAAACAGCACCAGCAGCAAACGTCCCGGTCGCCGGGGCTTCAGCCAGACCACCGCCAGCGCCACAAAGGCGAGTAAAATTTGCCATACCCACACGCCGCCAAACTGCGTCCCGGCCACCGCCTGCCAGATAGCCGGCTGCCAGACGTCCGGCCAGCCGTTGCCCATCAAGCCGCCCTGCGCCATCAGCATCAGCAGCGCCGACAGCGCGCTTGCTGATAATAAATAGCGCATCAGCGGATAGAAGCGCTGCATCATCAAACGACGTAAGGCCACCGGCGCCCACCATGCGCCGTAGAGGACGCAGCCGAAAGCGACGATCAGCGAAATGAAATGGATAAAGCGTAAGCTGACATAGACTCCACTCAGCATCGGCTTACTTCACGGTAAAGGTGTATTGCCCTTTCGTCTTGTGGCCATCTACGGAGACCACGTGCCAGTTAACGGTATATTCGCCCGGCGTCAACGCCTGCTCAACCGGTACCGTCAGCTGAGCCTTATTGCTGTCGCTGCGGACGGGTTTACCGAGGGTGATAGTCTTCTGCTGCGGGCCGGTGAGGGTTACGCCGCTAAACTGCGTTTCGATGCCTTCGGAGAAGTTCAGGGTCAGCGCCTGCGGTGAAGCGTTCACCACGGTATTGGCCGCCGGAAGCTGTTGTTGTAGATGGGCGTGGGCCGATGCGCCTGCTGCGGTCAGGCAACCGGCGAGAAACAGAGACAGACGCAGCGCGCGCCCGGCGATGATTGGCATAGTTGTCATTCCTTTTTGTTATGTATGTAGCACAGAGAATAACCCTGTATAATGGCGCAGTCGAGCTAAGCGTCTGAGACTTGCCTTTTTGCCGCGTGCTTAGTACTTTTTGCGGCGTTATCAGAGGAGAAACCGATGGAAAAGAACCTGGCTAATCTATCCCAGGAGGAGATGGACAAAGTGAATGTCGATCTCGCCGCGGCGGGCGTCGCGTTTAAAGAACGCTACAATATGCCGGTGGTGGCTGATTTAGTCGAAAGAGAACAGCCCGAGCATCTGCGCGGCTGGTTTCGTGAACGTCTAATTGCCCATCGACTGGCCTCCGTTTCGCTCTCTCGCCTGCCCTATGAACCGAAACAGAAATAATTCCCGTCCCCTGCGGACATCCACGTTGGCAAGACCCGCGCATTCTATTACGCTGGTTTCTTTGGCCTGGAGCGAGCCATGCTGCGCGTAATCGATACAGAAACCTGCGGATTGCAGGGAGGCATTGTTGAAATCGCCTCGGTAGATATTGTCGACGGACACATCACCAATCCCATGAGCCACCTGGTTCGCCCCGACCGGCCTATCAGCCCGCAGGCGATGGCGATTCACCATATCACCGAAGAGATGGTCGCCGATAAGCCGTGGATCGAGGAGATTGTGCCGCTGTATATGGGCAGTCCGTGGTATGTCGCCCATAACGCCAGCTTTGACCGCCGGGTGTTGCCGGAAATGCAGGGCGAGTGGATCTGCACGATGAAGCTGGCGCGCCGCCTGTGGCCAGGCATCAAGTACAGCAATATGGGGCTGTATAAATCGCGCAAGCTCAGCGTTGCGACGCCACCGGGACTGCATCATCACCGGGCGCTGTACGATTGCTATATCACCGCGGCCCTGCTGCTCGATATCATCAACACCTCCGGCTGGACGCCTGAGGAGATGGCGACCATTACCGGCCGCCCGGCGCTGCTCTCCACCTTTACCTTCGGCAAATACCGCGGCAAGCCGGTCTCGGAAGTGGCGGAAAACGATCCTGGCTATTTACGCTGGCTGTTTAATAACCTGGATCGCATGAGCCCCGAGCTGCGCCTGACGCTGAAGCACTATCTCGGGGAGTAATCGGCGCTATACCTCCGCCTGGCCCGGCAGCGTCCCCTGCGCCAGGCCAATCAGAAACGCATACTCCAGCGCCACGCCTTCATAGCTTTTGAAGCGGCCGGATTTACCGCCGTGGCCGGAATCCATATCGGTACACAGCAGCAGCAGGTTATCGTCGGTTTTCAGCTCGCGCAGTTTTGCCACCCATTTTGCCGGCTCCCAGTATTGTACCTGCGAATCATGCAGGCCCGTGGTGACCAGCAAATGCGGATACGCCTGAGCCTGCACGCCGTCGTACGGGCTGTAGCTTTTCATATAGCGGTAATAGGCTTCATCCTGCGGATTCCCCCACTCTTCAAACTCGCCGGTGGTCAGCGGAATCGACTCATCGAGCATGGTGGTGAGGACATCGACAAAGGGAACCTGGGCCACCACGCCGTGGAAGAGCTCCGGCCGCTGGTTCACCGCGACGCCCATCAGCATACCGCCGGCGCTGCCGCCCATGCCGTAGCAAAAACGCGGATCGCCGTAGCCCTGCGCCAGCAGCGCATCGCAGACGTCGAGATAATCGTTGAAGGTATTTTTCTTGCACAAAAACTTACCGTCTTCGTACCACTGCTGTCCCAGCTCGCCGCCGCCGCGAATATGGGCGATAGCGAACACAAAGCCGCGGTCGAGCAGGCTCAGGCGGCTGGCGCTGAAATCCGCATCCATGCTTGCGCCGTAGGAGCCGTAGCCGTACACCAGCAGAGGGCTGGCGCCCTTGCGGAAATGTTCATGACGGTAGACCAGCGAGACCGGGACTTCGACGCCGTCGCGGGCGTTGATCCACAGATGCTCGCTGCGGTAGTGGCTTGCATCGAACCCTTTGACTTCCTGCTGTTTCAGCACCCGCCGCTCGCCGGTATTCATATCCAGCTCAAACAGCGTATCCGGCGTCGTCATGGAGGAGTAGCCGTAGCGCAGGCGGGCGGTTTCCGGCTCCGGATTATAGGCAAGCCAGGTCACATAGGCCGGATCGTCAAAGGCAATGCCCTGGGACTCTCTTGTCTTACGATTGATCTGACGCAGGCTGGTCAGCCCGCGCTGGCGCTCTTCCACAACCAGCCAGTCGGTAAACAGGGTAAATCCTTCCAGCATGACTTCGTGACGCGGCGCGATCAGGGTCTCCCACTGCTGCTCATCGCGCAGGGTAGTACGATAAAGGCCGAAGTTCTTACCCTCACGGTTAGAGCGCAGATAGAAAGCGTGCTGATAGTGATCGAGGCTATATTCATGATCTTTACGCCGCGGTAGAAAACAGACCGGCTCGGCGTCGGTCATTTCCGCATTGAGCAGCAGCACTTCGCTGGTGGTCGCGCTGGCCAGATAGATCACCACAAACTGCTGGGAAGTCGTCTTGTGTACGCTGACGTAAAAAGTATCGTCCTGCTCTTCATACACCAGAACATCCGCACTGGCCGGCGTCCCCAGACGGTGGCGCCAGACCTGATACGGCAGCAGCGTGGTGGGATGTTTACGCACGTACCACAGGGTCTGCGAATCGTTACTCCAGGCAAAATCAGGCGAGACGTTCTCCAGCACTTCCGCAAATTGCCGGTCGTCGTTTAAGGGAAAGAAGCGCAGGCTATACTGGCGTCGGGAGAGATAGTCTTCCGCCACCGCCATCAGGCTGTTGTCGGGCGAAACGCCTAATCCGCCGAGGGTATAGAATTCGCTGCCGGCCGCACGCTGGTTGCCGTCAAGCAGGACGTCCCATTCATCCCACTCCTCTTTGACTACCGGCTGGCGTTGATAAATCGCGTACTCGCAGCCCGGTTCGTAGACCTGACGGTAACGATAGCCATTTTTGCTGTAGGGGGCTGACACTTCGCGCTGCGGAATACGGTCGATAATCTCCTTGAGTACCCTGTCCTGCAGGCTACTTTGCGAAGACATCACTTTTTTGCCGTACTCATTTTCCTGGCGCAGATAATCCAGCACTTCCGCCTGCGAGCGATCGTCATCGCGCAGCCAGTAGTAATTATCGATTCGCGTGTCGCCATGTAATGTCATGGCATGGGGGATCCGTTTCGCTTTTGGTGGCATCTGCTTATTCTTCTGCGGCTTGTATTGAGTACTAAAAATTTCAGGCTGCTTCAAAGCAGCCTGAAGGGTGACGTGACTACACAATATATAAGGGTGGCAAAAGTCGCCAGCGATGCAAGCGAAACGTGCGGATTTAGAGCGTTACGGCCTGTTTTTGCGCCTGAATATCCCGTTCGATATCCTCACGCACTTCCTGCGGGAGCTTCAGCGCTTCGCCGAGGGCGTTCAGATAGCTGCGTTCCATAAAGTGGTCAATATCAATGACCGCGCAGCTGATATAGTAAACTTCAAGCGCCTCTTGCTCGCTGCTGATGCCCTGCGCCAGGCTCTGCGGGTCGAGGGGCTGCGCCAGCGCCCGGTCAATTAACACCCGGCCCTGGACGTCGACGTTTGCCGCACGCAGCTGCTCTTCGATATTTGCCCGCTCGCGTTCGTCAATATGTCCATCGCTTTTGGCGGCGAAGACCAGCGCCATAATCAGCCGTTCGCTGCGGGCGTCGAGTTCGGCCGGTGCGGGAGATGGCGCCTGTGCGGGCGCGACATCAGCCGATGCCTGCTGCGCGCTGGCGCGCATCTTCTGCTGATATTTATTCCATAAAACGCTGCCCGCAACCGCGCCGCCGCCGACCAGCAGCGCGCCGGTGCCGTATTTGGCTAACAGCTTGCGCGATGATTTGCTGGCGACCAGCAGCCCGGCCAGCCCGCCGAGCGCGCCCGGCAGGAGTAAATTTTTGCCGCTTGATTGATCGTCAGATGAAGAAGACCGTCCCTGCTGACCCAGCAGAGACTGCAGTTGATTAAGCCAGTTAGCCATACATTTCCTCGTTGCGCGATAAGCGATACCACCAGCCTAAACGACGCGACGTCAGGAAACGTTATCGGCAGCTAAAGATGAGCAAATGTCGCGCCGGGAAGCGCGGGAGCCTGCCGCCAGAACCGCTGGTGGCGGCAGCGTAGCTCAGGCCGCTTTCGCTTTGCGCGGCTTCGCCGGCGCCGGAGCTTCAGATTCGACGACGTCGTCGGTCTTGTCGCCCTCTTCTGCTTCTGCGCGATCGGCTGGCGCCTCGGCGGCGCCCTCGGCTTCCGGCAGCTTACCGGAGCGCAAAATATGGTTGAGGGTGTCTTTACGTTCGGCCAGCCACATCGCCATGCTATCGCGCTGCTCTTCATCGAGCGTTAGCGGGCATTCAACCAGCCAGTCGTTCAGTACTTCCGCCAGATCGAGCATTTTGTCATAAGCATCGGCCTCTTTTTTGCTGGCAAAAGACATTTTTTCCTCACCTTCGCGAATCACTACATATTTAATTTCAACCGCCATGATGCAGCCTCTCAGTACTGTATTTTTATACAGTATATCAAATTTCTTCCCCGAACTCAAATGACGCGCATAAAGACATGCGCAAACGTTTTCGTTTATAATGCGGCGCATGTTTTTTTACTGCGGAAGAGAGTTATGACTGTATTAGGTACGGCACTGCGCCCTGCGGCAACAAAGGTAATGTTGTTAGGTTCCGGCGAACTGGGTAAAGAAGTGGCCATTGAATGCCAGCGCCTGGGAATTGAGACCATCGCCGTCGATCGTTACCCTGACGCTCCGGCCATGCAGGTCGCACACCGTTCGCACGTCATCAATATGCTGCACGGCGAAACGTTGCAGGCGCTGATTGAGCAGGAAAAACCTGACTTTATCGTGCCGGAAATCGAGGCCATCGCCACCGATACACTGGTCGCGCTGGAGCAGGCCGGGCAGAAAGTCGTCCCCACCGCGCGCGCGGCAAAGCTCACCATGAATCGCGAAGGGATCCGCCGCCTGGCAGCTGAAGAGCTGAAGCTGCCGACCTCCGCCTACCGTTTTGCCGACAGCGAACCCGCCTTCCGCGAAGCCGTCGCCGGGATAGGCCTGCCGTGCATCGTCAAGCCGGTAATGAGCTCATCGGGTAAAGGCCAGAGCTTTATTCATTCCAGCGAACAGCTGGCTGACGCCTGGCAGTATGCGCAGCAGGGCGGCCGCGCCGGAGCCGGACGCGTTATCGTTGAAGGCGTGGTGAATTTTGATTTCGAGATTACCCTTCTCACCGTCAGCGCCGCGGATGGCGTACACTTCTGCGCGCCGGTCGGTCATCGCCAGGAAGATGGCGACTATCGTGAATCCTGGCAGCCGCAGCAGATGAGCGCGCTGGCGCTGGAACGCGCGCAGGAAATCGCCCGTCAAGTGGTGCTGGCGCTGGGCGGCTACGGCCTGTTCGGCGTCGAACTGTTCGTCTGCGGTGATGAGGTGATTTTTAGCGAAGTCTCGCCGCGCCCGCACGACACCGGTATGGTCACGCTGATTTCACAGGACTTATCCGAGTTCGCCCTGCACGTTCGCGCCTTCCTCGGCCTGCCGATTGGCGCGATTCGCCAGTACGGCCCGGCGGCCTCGGCGGTGATCCTGCCGCAGCTAACCAGCCAGAACGTCACTTTCAGCAATATTCAGGCCGCGGTCGGCGCGGGACTGCAGCTGCGTCTGTTCGGCAAGCCGGAAATTGACGGTTCGCGTCGTCTGGGCGTGACGCTGGCGATAGCCGATAACGTTGAGGAAGCTGTTGCGCGCGCCAAAGCGGCGGCGTCAGCGGTCGTGGTCGCAGGGTAAAAAAAAGCCCGGTCGCAGACCGGGCCTCTGGTGAGTGCGCGAAGATTACTTCGCGCCTTCTACCGCCTCACGAGCCAGTTTGGTGATACGGTCGTAATCACCGGCTTCCAGCGCATCCGCCGGCACCAGCCAGGAGCCGCCGATGCACAGTACGCTGTTCAGCGCCAGATAGTCGCGATAGTTCGCCGGAGAGATGCCGCCAGTCGGGCAGAAGCGAATGTGCGCGAACGGGCCGCCAATCGCCTGCAGCGCTTTCACGCCGCCGTTTGCTTCCGCCGGGAAGAATTTGAACTCTTTCAGGCCATACTGCATACCCAGCATCAGCTCGGATACGGTGCTGATCCCCGGGATCAGCGGAATAGTGCCTTCGCCGGTCGCCGCTTTCAGCAGGGATTCGGTCAGGCCAGGGCTGATAGCAAACTGCGCGCCCGCTTCGGTCACTTCTTTCAGCTGCTCAACGTTAGTGACGGTACCGGCACCGACAATCGCTTCCGGGACTTCTTTGGCGATCGCGCGGATAGCGTCCATCGCGCACTCGGTACGCAGGGTCACTTCCAGTACGCGTACGCCGCCTGCAACCAGCGCTTTCGCCATTGGCACAGCGTGTTCCAGCTTTTTCACCACGATTACCGGTACTACCGGACCGGAGGTGAGGATTGCTTCTGCAGTTGTTTTCCAGTTTTTCATCAGATTTTCTCTCGCCAGATCTATAAATCGAATCGTCTTAAAAATTGATGCAGGTTGCGCCCTGTTCTGCTCCGGAGAGTTTCTCACGCAGCGCACCGAACATTTCCCGGCCGGTTCCCACGCGCGAACCGCTCAGGTCAGGAATATGCGCCTGACGCGCGGCCAGCTCTGCGTCATCGACCAGCAGCGTTAGCTCGCCCGTCTGGCCGTTGACGCGGATGATATCGCCATCGCGTACCTTGGCCAGCAGGCCCCCATCGTACGCTTCGGGCGTCACGTGGATTGCCGATGGCACTTTGCCTGATGCGCCGGAGAGACGACCATCGGTTACCAGCGCAATTTTGAAACGGCGGTCCAATAATACACCAAGTGGCGGCATAAGTTTATGTAATTCTGGCATGCCGTTCGCTTTTGGCCCCTGATGACGGACGACAACCACGCAATCTTTGTCGAGCAGCCCCGCTTCAAAGGCGGGCAGTACGTCATGCTGGCTCTCGAAAACCACCGCAGGAGCTTCAATAATCTGGTTTTCAACCGGCACGGCGGAGGTTTTCATGACCGCGCGTCCGAGGTTACCACTCAACACTTTGGTGCCGCCGTGGCGAGAGAACGGTTTGTCAAACGTGGCGATAACCTGTTCGTCCAGCGGCGCGGTCGCCCCTTCGCGCCAGTCAAGTTCGCCGTTATTAAGCCAGGGCTCCATGGTGTAGCGAGAGAGGCCGAAGCCGGCCACGGTGTGAACATCTTCATGCAGCAGGCCGCCTTTCAGCAGCTCGCGCACCAGCACCGGCACGCCGCCAGCCGCCTGGAAGTGGTTAATATCCGCCGGGCCGTTCGGGTAGAGGCGCGCCAGCAGCGGCACCACGTCAGAGAGATCGGAGAAATCATCCCAGTTAATGATGATCCCTGCCGCCCGCGCCATAGCCACCAGGTGCATGGTGTGGTTGGTGGAGCCGCCGGTTGCCAGCAGCGCGACAATCCCATTGACCACCACTTTTTCATCAAACATTTTGCCCAGCGGCATCCACTCGTTACCGTTGCCGGTCAGGCGGGTCACCTGGCGGGCGGCGGCGGCGGTCAGCGCTTCGCGCAGCGGCGCATCCGGATGCACGAATGACGATCCGGGCAGCTGCATCCCCATAAACTCAACCACCATCTGGTTGGTATTGGCGGTACCGTAGAAGGTACAGGTGCCAGGCGCATGGTAAGACGCGGCTTCGGACTCCAGCAGCGCCATACGATCCACTTTGCCTTCCGCATAGAGCTGACGAATGCGCACTTTTTCTTTATTCGCCAGGCCGCTGGCCATCGGCCCGGAAGGGATAAAGATGGACGGCAGGTGGCCGAACGACAGCGCAGCCATCGCCAGGCCGGGGACAATTTTATCGCAGACGCCGAGGTAGAGCGCGCCGTCAAACATGTTGTGCGACAGGCCAATCGCGGCGGACATGGCAATCACTTCGCGGCTGAGCAGCGACAGCTCCATCCCATCCTGCCCCTGCGTCACGCCATCGCACATCGCCGGAACGCCGCCGGCGACCTGGCCTACCGCGTTCGCGGAGTGCAGCGCTTTGCGGATAATGTCCGGATAGCGCTCATAGGGCTGGTGGGCGGACAGCATATCGTTGTAGGAGGTAATAATGGCGATGTTATTGCGCAGCATGCTTTTCAGCGAGGCTTTGTCATCCGCCTGGCAGGCGGCAAAGCCGTGGGCCAGGTTACCGCATGCCAGCTGGGCGCGATGAACGGTGTCGGTTTTGGCCTGGTTAATCCGGGCGAGGTAGGCTTCGCGGGTATCGCGCGAGCGTTCGATGATGCGATTTGTTACCCGTAACATTTCAGAATTCATAAAGGCTCCTCAAATTTCATCTGTCCGGCCGCAGCGCTTTAGCGGTACTTTTAGGGGCTTAGGGCACCAGTACTGGGGCTCAGGGGCAAAATATCTGCAGGCAGTGTAATAAAAAAAGCCCCGGGGGTGAATCCTCCGGGGCTTAAAAGATTAAAAATTACGCGACTTGCTGCGTCAGATCATGTTACCGGTAAAATAACCCTGACGGAGGAGCTGGCGATTACTCAAACTCGTTCCACGAACGACCGTCGCGGGTGATCATCGCCACGGAGGCAACCGGCCCCCAGGTACCCGCCTGATACGGTTTCGGCGAATCACGATCGGCAGCCCAGGCTTCAGTGATGGAATCGACCCACTTCCACGCCTCTTCCACTTCATCACGACGGACGAACAGCGCCTGGATACCGCGCATCGTTTCCAGCAGCAGGCGCTCGTAGGCATCCGCCAGGTGGGTTTGATTAAAGGTTTCCGAGTAGCTCAGATCCAGCTTGGTGATCTGCAGGTTATGCTTGTGGTCAAGTCCGGGAACTTTGTTCAGCACCTGGATATCCACCCCTTCATCCGGCTGCAGACGAATGGTCAGCTTATTCTGCGGCAGCTCTTGCCAGGTCTCTTTGAACAGGTTCAGTTCCGGCGTCTTGAAGTAAACCACGACTTCGGAACACTTGGTCGGCAGACGTTTACCGGTACGCAGGTAGAACGGTACGCCCGCCCAGCGCCAGTTGTCGATATCCACGCGGATCGCCACGAAGGTTTCTGTATGGCTGGACTTGTTGGCCCCCTCTTCCTCGAGGTAGCCCGGCACTTTTTTGCCCTGGGCAAAACCGGCGGTGTACTGGCCGCGCACCGTTTTTTCACGCACGTTGGTGCGGTCAATGCGGCGCAGCGATTTCAGCACCTTCACTTTTTCATCGCGGATGCTATCGGCAGTCAAATCTGACGGCGGGGACATGGCAATCATGCACAGAATTTGCAGCAGGTGGTTCTGGATCATGTCGCGCATCTGCCCGGCCTGATCGAAGTAGCCCCAGCGGCCCTCAATGCCCACCTCTTCCGCCACGGTGATCTCGACGTGATCGATGGTGCGGCTGTCCCAGTTATTGACGAACAGCGAGTTGGCAAAGCGCAGCGCCAGCAGGTTCAGCACAGTCTCTTTACCCAGATAGTGGTCGATACGGTAGACCTGGCACTCTTCAAAGAACTCACCCACCCGATCGTTGATCTCGCGGGAGGTTTCCAGGGAGGTACCCAGCGGTTTCTCCATCACCACGCGGGCCGGCTTGGCGTTCAGCTTCGCTTCACCCAGACCTTTGCAAATCGCGCCAAAGGTGCTCGGCGGCATGGCGAAATAGTTAATGGTCACCCGCTCTTTTTGATCGAGCATTTTGCCCAGGCGGGTAAACGCTTTGGTATCGTTGACGTCAAGGTTACAAAAATCCAGACGCCCGCTCAGGGTCTCCCACAAACCTTCATCGATTTTCTCCTTCATGAAGGTTTCCATCGCTTCGCGGACTACCTTGGTGTAAGCGTCTTTGTCCCAGTCGGCGCGACCGACGCCGATGATGCGGGTGTCAGGGTGGATCTGGCCCGCTTTTTCAAGCTGATACAGGGAAGGCAGCAATTTACGTCGCGCCAGGTCACCCTTCGCGCCGAAAATGACCAGATCGCATGCCTGGGCCGTTTGCGTTACCGCCATGTCATTCTCCTTAGTTGATAGCCCGGTGCTTATGCCAGACTATAGTTGTATTTGTAATTTTCTTTCACTGCATCGTACTGTGTTTACGAATTTCCCGAAACCCTCAGCGGCCGTTCCCGCTGCTAAATCGCACTGGGTGGAAAATAGAGGCTGAGATTTTGGGCATGCGGCTAATATTGTTCGTTGTTTCGACCGATTATCAGTTAGTAAAATACGACTCTGATCATGTAATGAAAAAAAACAACATATTTTCAGGTCATTCCTCACCGTTTCCGACTACGGAGGGGGTATATTCTTGCTAAAACGCCTGATGATTTCACCCATTAATGAAATCGCTTCCATTGATGAGCGCCCGATTACCCATGAATATGCTGGAAAAAATCCAGTCCCGGCTGGAACACCTTAGCAAATCTGAACGCAAAGTGGCGGAAGTCATCCTTGCTACCCCCGCGCAGGCCATTCATTCAAGTATTGCCGCCCTGGCGCTGGAAGCCGGCGTCAGCGAGCCCACGGTTAACCGTTTCTGCCGCAGCCTGGAAACGCGCGGTTTCCCGGATTTCAAACTGCATCTTGCACAAAGCCTGGCGCACGGTACGCTCTATGTTAACCGCAACGTCGATGAAGACGACAGCGTTGAGTCCTATACGGGAAAGATATTTGAGTCAGCCATGGCCAGTTTAGATCAGGTCCATCATTCTCTCGACATGTCGGCGATCAATCGCGCGGTTGACCTGCTCACGCAGGCGAAGAAAATCGCCTTTTTTGGCCTGGGCTCTTCGGCCGCCGTCGCCCACGACGCGATGAACAAGTTTTTCCGTTTTAACGTGCCGGTGATCTATTCCGACGACATCGTCCTGCAACGCATGAGCTGTATGAACTGTAATGACGATGATGTGGTGGTGATCATCTCGCATACCGGCAGGACTAAAAGCCTGGTGGAGCTGGCTCAGCTGGCCCGCGAAAACGATGCGATGGTGATCGCGATTACCTCCCCCGGCACGCCGCTTTCCCGGGAATCAACGCTGGCGATTACCCTGGACGTACCGGAAGATACCGATATCTATATGCCGATGGTCTCCCGCTTAGCGCAGCTGACGGTGATTGATGTCCTGGCGACCGGCTTCACCCTGCGGCGGGGAGCAAAATTCAGAGATAACTTGAAGAGGGTCAAGGAAGCGCTCAAGGAATCGCGCTTTGATAAAGAGCTCAGCGTACACAGCAATGACCAATAAAAGTAGAAACAAAGCACTATCCTATTACACCGTCGGTAACGTTCCGGTATAGCGACTTTGCTCGTCGGCGCTACCGAATCCATGTTCACGCAACACCAAAGTTGTTTCAGTCAACGGAGTATTACATGTCCAGAAGGCTTCGCAGAACCAAAATCGTGACTACCTTAGGCCCGGCTACCGACCGCGATAACAACCTTGAGAAGGTTATTGCCGCAGGCGCTAACGTGGTACGTATGAACTTCTCTCACGGCACCGCGGAGGATCATCAGATCCGCGCGGATAAAGTCCGTGAGATTGCGGCGAAACTGGGCCGTCATGTCGCGATTCTCGGTGACCTACAGGGGCCGAAAATCCGCGTTTCCACCTTCAAAGAAGGCAAAATTTTCCTCAATATCGGCGATAAATTCCTCCTCGACGCAAACCTGGGTAAAGGCGAAGGCGACAAAGAGAAAGTGGGCATCGACTATAAAGGGCTCCCGGCTGACGTGGTTCCGGGCGACATTCTGCTGCTGGACGACGGCCGCGTACAGCTGAAGGTCCTGGAAGTTCAGGGCATGAAGGTGTTCACCGAAGTCACCGTCGGCGGACCGTTGTCCAACAATAAGGGTATTAACAAGCTGGGCGGCGGCCTCTCGGCAGAAGCGCTGACGGAGAAAGACAAAGCGGACATCATCACCGCCGCCAAAATTGGCGTCGATTACCTGGCCGTCTCCTTCCCGCGCTGCGGCGAAGACCTGAACTACGCTCGTCGCCTGGCGCGCGATGCCGGCTGCGATGCCAAAATCGTCGCCAAAGTCGAGCGCGCGGAAGCGGTATGCGATCAGGACGCGATGGATGACGTGATCCTCGCCTCCGACGTTGTCATGGTGGCACGCGGCGACCTCGGCGTGGAAATCGGCGATCCGGAGCTGGTCGGCATCCAGAAGGCGCTGATCCGCCGCGCCCGTCAGCTGAACCGCTCGGTCATTACCGCGACGCAGATGATGGAGTCGATGATCACCAACCCGATGCCAACCCGCGCCGAAGTCATGGACGTGGCGAACGCCGTGCTGGACGGCACCGACGCCGTGATGCTGTCGGCAGAAACCGCCGCGGGCCAGTATCCGTCTGAGACCGTTGCCGCGATGGCGCGCGTCTGCCTCGGCGCGGAAAAAATCCCCAGCCTCAACGTCTCCAAGCACCGCCTGGACATTCAGTTCGATAACGTGGAAGAAGCCATTGCGATGTCCGCCATGTACGCGGCAAACCACCTCAAGGGCGTCACCGCTATCATTACCATGACGGAATCCGGTCGGACCGCGCTGATGACTTCCCGCATCAGCTCCGGCCTGCCGATTTTCGCGCTGTCTCGCCACGAGCGCACGCTGAACCTGACCGCGCTGTATCGCGGCGTGACCCCGGTGCATTTCGATAGCGTCAATGAAGGCGTAGCCGCTGCGCACGACGCGGTAACGCTGCTGCGTGATAAAGGCTATCTGGTGACCGGCGACCTGGTTATCGTCACTCAGGGTGACGTGATGAGCACCATCGGTAGCACCAACACCACCCGCATTCTGACCGTCGAGTAAGCCTCTCCACCTACCTGCCAGCGCCGCAGCTGGCAGGTATTTTTTTGCCCCCTCGCCCGCTAAACTACGCAAGCCAGCTCAACAATAGCGTGGCGGTAATCACCGTCGACGCGCCGCCGATACGGGTGGCTATCTGGGCAAAAGGCATTAATCCCATTCGGTTTGATGCCGAGAGAATGGCAACGTCTCCCGTCCCCCCAAGCCCGCTGTGGCAGCTGGTGACGATGGCCGCTTCGACCGGGTACATATTCAAACGAGAAGCGATAAGAAAGCCGCTTAGCGCCATCGCAATGACGATTGAGCCACAAACCACCACGTAGCCAACCGAGAAGACCGCGACCACGCTTTCCAGAGGAACATACAGCATTCCCAGGCCTATCATCAGCGGCCAAACCAGCGCGGCGGAGACGAACTTGTAGCAGCTGTGCGCCCCCAGTTCCATCGCCGCCGGGATAACCTTCGCGTATTTGCAAAATACCGCGGCCAGAATCATCAGCACCGGCCCCGGAATATGCACCACCTTTTCCAGCAGACCGCCGACGATAAAAAACGCGCAAATCATTAATAATCCGGCCCCCATCAGCTGGAAATCCGTGGGCTGCGCGCGCTGATTTTGCGCAAAGACGCTGTTATCTTCATGGCTGCGGATCAGCATTCCGCTGCCGGAGAGCGAAGGACGTCGCGTCCCCATGCGCGCCAGAAAACCGGCGCAGATGATGGCGAAAATGTTGCCCACCACGGCAGCCGGCGCCAGCTGCGCCACGTAAACGTCGGGCGTTTGCCCGAGAATAGCTGAATAGGCCAGCGACAGGGGCAGGATCCCTTCACCGATACCGCCGCCGATGATCGGCACGATAATAAAGAAAAAGGTGTGGTAGAAACTGTTGCCAAACAGGCTGCCCACCAGCAGGCCGGTTAAGATCGCCGCCCCGGTCCCCACCACCAGCGGGACAAACATACGTACCATTCCCTGAATCAGGATGGTTCTGTTCATGCCCAGAATGCTGCCGACGACCAGGCAGGCGATGACGAAATAGAGGAGGTTGGCCTCTTTCATCAGCAAGTGCACAGTATCGAGGGTATGCGCTTCGAACATGCCGAAATAGACCAGCACCGACGGCGTCATCAGGCACAAAATGGCCGGGCCGCCAACCTCCTTGAGGATTGGCACCATTCGGCCAATTTTAGCCAGCGCGAACCCCAGGGTCATGATTACCGCCAGACCGCCAATCATGTTCTTCGGCAGCAGGCCTGCGGTCGCGGAGATGGCAACAATTGCCGCTATCCCGATAAAGAGCACCAACGGCACGGCGCCGACCTCAATATTGGATAAAAGTCGTGGCGCCTGCCCGCTCGGCAGCGTTTTATCTATCGGGTGGTTGAGTGAGTTATTTTCCATATTTTTACCTGAATAATGATGTCACGTAGGGTATCGACGCAATATTAAAAGCGCGCAATCAAATAAATAAAAAAGTGCCAGGCAAAATACCAATGAAACAAAAAAAACGTTAGCACAGGACGTTAACATTAAAAATAAAATCCAGGTTTTACTGTCGTGCTTTGTGACTAAAGCATAATATTTATTTTAAGTAATTTAATTTATTACCCTGAAACTAAAGTTACCGGCATCGGTATAACTGAATAGCAGAGAGATAAAGTGATGACTCTGTCCTTTTTTCTCTATTTGTAAGTAAAGTATTTAAGACGAAATTATTTAAACCCCAGCGACTGTGATGACTATCACCTTTTAAATATTATGGGATCGCTAGATTAAAAAAACACAACGTAGCCGATAATATATTTTCAGGACATCTTATGCCTTCACTGCTCTTAGAATCCCTTTTTCCCCTGGTGTTTATCATGCTGCTCGGATGGCTAAGCGGTAAGCTGGGCTATACCCGCCGCGAGGATGCGTCCGTACTGGCCACGGTGGTCATTCGTTTCGCGCTTCCCTTCCATCTTTTTATCGGCGCACTGAATACTCATCCCGATAAGATGAAAAACTTCACCTTTATGGCGGTGTTAGTCATCGGTCTGATGGGGTCATATATCCTCACGCTCCTGATCTCACGCTATGTTTTTCGTCATGATATTAAAACCAGCGCGATTCAGTCCCTGGTGTGCGCGTTCCCCGACATGGCCTACTTTGGCGCTCCCGTGCTTGCGGTGCTGATTGGTCCGGAGGGTTTTCTCGGCGTGCTTATCGGTAACCTGGTGACCAGCGTATTGATGATCCCCCTGACCATCATCCTGATTCGCATGGGTGACAAGCGCGGCCGCGCTGACGCGGAACAGCCTAATCCGCTGCGGCTTATCCTGCAAAACCTGTTTAAAGCCGTCCGAAACCCGATTGTCTGGATACCGATTTCCGGGGTACTGCTCAGCCTTGCCGGAGTACAGCTGCCGCACATGCTGAGCATGCCCATTGAGATGGTGGGAAAAGTGGCGGGCGGCCTCTCCCTGTTCGCCCTTGGGCTGCTATTTTACGGCGAACGTCCTACGGTCAATATTCAAACCTGTACCAATATCAGCATCAAGAATCTGCTCCAGCCGGCCATGATGGCCGTAGCCGGTCTCGCCTTCGGGCTCAGCCATAGCCTGATGCAGCAGGTCATTATCATCGGCGCGACGCCTTCCGCCATTGCGGCAGGGATGTTTGCCCTGCGCAGCGATACCTATATCGAGCCCGCCTCATCCTCTATTTTGCTCGGTACCGCAGTGGGCGTCGTCACTGAAGGATTCATGATTTATTTAATCTCTTAATCACTGAAATAAAGCCCGAAGAATTCCGGCAATTATTTATTATGATATTCAGGAGTCATCAAATGTTAGCCACAGAAACCTTATATACGCCCTATAACGGCGCCGTGCTGCTGGAAAATCCGTTATTAAATAAAGGTCTCGCATTTACTGAAGGTGAACGTACCGCGTTTAATCTTCAGGGTCTGCTGCCGCATAATGTCGAAACGATTGAAGAGCAAACCGCGCGCGCGTGGGGGCAGTTTTGCCAGTTTAAACGGGATATTTCGCGCCATATCTACCTGCGAAATATTCAGGATACTAACGAGACCCTATTCTATAATCTGCTGCGCAGCCATATGAAAGAAACGCTGCCGATCATCTATACCCCAACGGTAGGTGAAGCATGTGAACACTTCTCTGAAATTTATCGCCGGGGACGCGGTCTGTTTATTTCATGGCCTAACCGTCACAACATTGATGAGATGCTGCAGGGCTTTTCCCGCAATGATATCAACGTTATTGTGGTGACCGACGGCGAGCGCATTCTTGGCCTCGGCGACCAGGGGATTGGCGGCATGGGGATCCCGATTGGTAAACTCTCGTTATATACAGCCTGCGGGGGTATACACCCGGCATCAACGCTCCCCATTATGCTGGACGTGGGCACCAACAACGCCCAGCATCTTGAGGACCCGCTGTATATGGGCTGGCGTCATCCGCGTATAAGCGACGAGCAGTACATGGAATTTATGGACATGTTTGTCCATGCCATCACGCAGCGCTGGCCCAATGTGCTACTACAGTTCGAAGATTTTGCGCAAAAAAACGCCACCCGGCTTCTTAACCGCTATCGTCACCAGCTGTGCTGTTTCAACGATGATATTCAGGGCACGGCAGCCGTGACCTCAGGCACGCTGATCGCTGCCGCCGCTGCCGCCGGTACGCGGATCCGCGATCAGCGAGTGGTGTTTCTCGGCAGCGGATCGGCCGGATGTGGGATAGCGGAAAAAATCATTGCGCTGATGGTTGATGACGGGCTCTCAGAGCAGGAAGCGAGCAATCGCATCTTTATGGTAGACCGCCCTGGCCTGTTGACCGATGAGATGCCGGATTTGCTGGATTTCCAGCAGGGCCACGTCACGCCGCGGAAAAATCTTACCCGCTGGGATACCGATGCGGCCCACCTGTCGCTGATGGATGTTGTACGCAACGTCCATCCCACCGTGCTGATTGGCGTATCCGGCCAGCCGGGACTGTTCAGCGAAGAGATTATCAAAGAGATGCACCGGCACTGCCCGCGTCCGATTATTATGCCGCTGTCCAACCCGACCTCCCGCGCCGAAGCCCAGCCGAAGGATCTGCTGGAATGGACCCGGGGGAATGCGCTAATTGCCACCGGCAGCCCGTTCGCGCCCGTATTCTATGACGGTAAGACCTACGATATCGCCCAGTGCAACAATGCCTATGTTTTCCCCGGTCTGGGGCTGGGGATTCTGGCCAGCAAAGCGGCGCGCGTGACCGAAGGGATGCTTATCGCCTGCAGTAAAACCCTAGCCGCCCACTCGCCTTTGGCCACCCGCGACGCCGGCGGATTACTGCCGCCGGTCGACGAGATTGAGATGATTTCCCGGGCAATTGCCGCAGAGGTCGCACGCGCGGCTCAGCAGGATGGCGTCGCGCCGCAGATTGACGAGGCTCAGCTGGCCGCGAATATCGATAAAATGTTCTGGCGAGCGCGCTACACCGCATATAAACGATCGCCATTTTGATCGCCATCCCAGACACATATTACGGGAAGCGCGCCGGCTTCCCGCCGCACCGGGAAACCCCGCATGATTAATGTGCTGATTGTCGATGATGATTCCATGGTGGCCGAGCTGAACCGGCTGTTTCTCAGCCGGGTGGCGGACTTCCACTGCTGCGGCGTGGCCCCCACGGTCCGCGAAGCCAGGGAGATGCTTAGCCATTTGGCGCAGGTCGATCTGGTGCTGCTGGATGTCTACATGCAGCAAGAGAACGGGCTGGATCTGCTGCCCGCGCTACGCGCCGATGCGCGAAATATTGATGTCATTATGATTACCTCCGCTGCCGATAGGTGCACGGTTCAGACGGCGCTGCATTATGGCGTGGTCGATTACCTGATTAAACCGTTTCAGTTTCCGCGCTTTGAGGAGGCGCTGTTGTCATGGCGTAAAAAGCGCGATCTGAAGAATGCGAAATCCAGCTACGCCCAGGCCGATGTGGACAGCCTGCTGCGCAGCGGGGTTCAGCAGCAGGAAAGCGCACGCCGCTTGCCGAAAGGGCTTACGCCGCAGACGCTTCGTCTGGTGTGCCAGTGGATTGACGCCTGGCAGGAACGTGACTTTTCGACCAATGAACTGGCCGCGGCGCTGCAGATATCCCGGGTCTCATGCCGCAAATATCTGATTTGGCTGGAGCAGATAAATATCCTCTACACCACCAACCATTACGGCATCACCGGTCGTCCGGAATATCGTTACCGGCTCGTTGCCGATCATTTGGCGCTACTCAAACAATACGGCCAATGAACCCGGTGAGGCCATTGGCTGCGATTTTCACCCCTGATGCGGCTTCTTCTTGGGGTACAGCTCTTTACGCTTGTAGGGCTCGATTTCACCCGGCTTGCGCGTTTTCAGCAGCTTGAGGATCCAGGTGTACTGCTCGGTATGCGGCTTCACGAACACTTCCACCTCTTCGTTCATCCGCCGGGCGATAGTGTTATCGTCCGCCTCCAGCAGATCGTCCATCGGCGGGCGCACCAGCACCGTCAGACGATGCGTTTTACCATCATAGACCGGGAACAGCGGTACGACGCGGGCGCGGCAGACTTTCATTAAACGGCCGATCGCCGGGAGCGTCGCTTTATAGGTGGCAAAGAAATCAACAAACTCGCTGTGCTCGGCGCCGTGATCCTGATCCGGCAGATAGTAGCCCCAGTACCCCTGACGCACCGACTGAATAAACGGTTTGATCCCGTCGTTGCGCGCGTGCATACGTCCACCGAAACGACGGCGCACGGTATTCCAGACGTAATCAAATACCGGATTGCCCTGATTATGGAACATCGCCGCCATTTTTTGCCCGCCGGAAGCCATCAGCATCGCCGGAATATCCACGCCCCAGGCATGGGGAACCAGAAAGATCACTTTCTCGTTGTTTCTCTGCATCTCCTCGATGATCTCTTTGCCCTGCCAGTCGACGCGAGAAAGAATGCGCTGCGGGTCGCGCAGGCCTAACTCCGCCATCATGACCATCGCCTGCGGCGCGGAGGCATACATTGCATCAATAATGGCTTCTCGTTCCTGCTCACTCTTTTCCGGGAAACAGTACAGCAGGTTAATCTGTGCCCGACGGCGCGAACTCTTTGCCAGGCGCCCCACAAAGCGCCCCATTTTGCCGAGAATCGGATCGCGGAAAGAGGCCGGCGTCAGAGCGATACCGGCGAAGGCAAAAACCCCTAACCACGCGCCCCAGTAGCGCGGTAGTAAAAAGGATTTTTCAAATTTTGGAATAAATTCAATATTATTTTTTTTCGTTTCCATGCCCAATCCGCAGAATTACCGCTCAATAAAGATAATGGGTTAGTTTAGCGATACGTTGAGTAACGTACAAAAGAAAAAGCCGGCGCACAGCGTGCACCGGCTTTAACTGACGGAAGGTTAGTCAAACCGCAGCTGCGGAATCACCTGTTTTGCCTGCGCCAGATAATCGGTACGGTCGGAACCGCTGAGCCCTTCCGTACGCGGCAGTTTCGCCGTTAGCGGGTTGACCGCCTGCTGGTTGATCCACACTTCATAATGCAGATGCGGACCGGTAGAACGCCCTGTGTTGCCCGACAGCGCAATACGATCGCCGCGTTTCACCTTCTGCCCGGGTTTGACCAGCAGCTTACGCAGGTGCATATAGCGGGTGGTATAGGTGCGACCATGACGGACGGCGACGTAATAACCTGCCGCACCGCTACGTTTAGCCACCACCACTTCGCCATCCCCTACCGACAGCACCGGCGTACCCTGCGGCATCGCAAAATCGACGCCACGATGCGGCGCGACGCGGCCGGTCACCGGGTTCAGACGACGCGGGTTAAAGTTCGAAGAGACGCGGAACTGACGTGCGGTCGGGAAGCGCAGGAACCCCTTCGCCAGGCCGGTACCGTTGCGGTCGTAGAATTTGCCATCCTCAGCGCGGATCGCGTAATAGTCTTTACCCTCCGAGCGCAGGCGCACGCCAAGCAGCTGGCTTTGCTCGCGCTTACCGTCGAGCATTTCACGCGACATCAGCACGGAGAATTCATCGCCTTTTTTCAGCTTACGGAAGTCCATCTGCCACTGCATGGCTTTGATCACCGCGCTGATTTCGGTACTGGTCAGGCCGGCATCGCGAGCGCTGGCGACGAAGCTGCCGCCTACGGTACCTTTCAGTACGCTATTGACCCAGTCGCCTTTTTGCAGCTCGCTGCTCATTTTGAAACCGTTTGCAACCC
Organism: Klebsiella sp. CN_Kp106; assembly: GCF_040064575.1. Classification (NCBI taxonomy): domain Bacteria; kingdom Pseudomonadati; phylum Pseudomonadota; class Gammaproteobacteria; order Enterobacterales; family Enterobacteriaceae; genus Klebsiella; species Klebsiella sp. CN_Kp106. The sequence goes on from NZ_JBEAIG010000071.1 coordinate 157,299, forward strand.
GATCGTAGGTGCGGGTTTCGCGGCGCGACATCTCCCAGGTCAGGCTTTGCAGGTCACCGTCCGCCGTCAGGGTCCAGGAGAGCTGTTGACCAATTTTCAGATTACGCAGCTCTTTATCCACCGAGGAGAGCCGGGCGATATCGCCCATATCAATGCCGTACTGATTAAGAATGCTGCTAAGCGTATCGCCGGTCGAGACCACATATTCGTGGCCACCGGAATCGCTATCCGCCTTGTCATCCAGCTCGTCCTGAGGGATAGCCTCTTCTTCCTGAGGCGCCTGATCGATGGGTTCCGAAGCTTCTGGCAGCAGCGAACGAATTTCGCTTTGTTCCAGCTCGATGGTTCTGGTGATGGGGGTGGATTCAGGATGGTGGTATATGTAAGGCCGCCAGACGGCGACCGCTAATGTAAGAACGCTAAGCGACCCCAGCATAACGCGGTGAGGTCGTGGCAGATTGTTAAATGCCTGAGTGACAGCGCGGGCTATCTGTTGCACGTATTCACTTCCTCGTTATTCTCCTTTCAGGCAGCTTGAATACTGATTCGCCATCTGGCTCAGGAATTGCGGGTAACTCTCTTTACCCAGCTTAATTCCGATTCCAAGTGGATCCAGGGTTCCCATGCGCACGGACGTTCCCCTGGCAACAGCTTCGATGACCGCTGGCCTGAACTGTGGCTCAGCAAAAACGCAAGTTGCTTTTTGCTCAACCAGCTGTGTTCTGATTTCGTGTAAACGCTGCGCACCAGGCTGGATTTCAGGGTTGACAGTAAAATGACCCAGTGGGGTCAAACCGTAATGTTTTTCAAAGTAGCCGTAGGCGTCATGAAAAACGAAATATCCCTTCCCTTTCAGCGGTGCCAGCTCGGTCCCAACCTGCTTGTCGGTTGCGGCTAATTTTGCCTCAAAATCCTTCAGGTTGGCGTCAAGTTTGGCTCGACTCTGCGGCATAAGTTCCAATAATTTATCGTGGATTGCAACCGCCGAAAGGCGCGCTATCTCTGGGGAAAGCCACAGATGCATGTTATAGATGCCGTGATGGTGATCGTCGTCACTATTTTCCCCGGCGCCATGGTCGTGACCATGATGGTCGTCGTCGTCGTCGGTGCCTTTCATGAGTAACGGTTTCACGCCGTCAAGCTCGGCAATCGTCACCTTTTTGTTCGGCGCAATGCTTTGCGTTGACTTATCCATAAACGCCTCCATCTCTGGACCAATCCAGACCACTAAGTCTGCGTTCTGTAAGCGTTTTGCATCCGATGGCCGCAGCGAATAGTCATGCTCCGAGGCCCCGTCCGGCAGCAGTACCTGCGTCTGTGTCACCCCATCGGCGATAGCGGAAGCGATAAAGCCCAGTGGCTTAAGGGAAGTGACAACCGCGGCGCTGGCCAACGGCGCATGGGCGAACAAAAAAGCGGCGCTAAGTCCAGCGCAAAGAAGCGTATTTTTATGTAACATAATGCGTCTAATCATCGTATAGAATGAGAAAGATGTGATATTATAACATTCACTGGCTTGTGCAACCTCTAATTTGATATGACAAATCTTGTAACTCTGGAAAACGTCGCGGTCGTTTATGGCCAAAGGCGCGTGCTGTCTGACATTTCGCTAACGCTAAAGCCGGGCAAAATTTTAACCTTACTGGGGCCGAACGGCGCCGGTAAATCGACCCTCGTGAGAGTGGTTCTGGGGCTGGTAGCACCCTCGGAAGGGATTATCAAACGCGACGGGCATCTGCGGATCGGCTATGTGCCGCAAAAGTTGCACCTTGATGCTACCCTGCCGCTGACCGTCAGCCGCTTTATGCTTTTACGTCCGGGAACGCACAAACGCGACATTCTGCCAGCGCTTAAGCGCGTGCAGGCCGGGCATCTGATCGACGCCCCTATGCAGAAGCTTTCCGGCGGAGAAACCCAGCGGGTACTGCTGGCGCGGGCGCTGCTCAATCAGCCGCAGCTGCTGGTGCTCGACGAGCCGACGCAGGGCGTTGACGTCAACGGCCAGGTGGCGCTTTACGATCTGATTAACCAGCTGCGCCAGGAGCTTGATTGCGCCGTACTGATGGTTTCTCATGACCTGCATCTGGTAATGGCCAAAACCGACGAAGTGCTGTGCCTGAATCAGCATATTTGCTGCTCCGGCGCGCCGGAAGTGGTCTCTATGCACCCGGAATTTATCTCGATGTTCGGCCAGCGCGGCGCGGAACAGCTAGGGATCTATCGCCATCATCATAACCACCGCCACGACCTGCAGGGGCGGATTGTACTGCGTCGGGGAAATGACCGTTAATGATTGAATTACTGCTCCCCGGCTGGCTGGCCGGAATGATGCTCGCCTGTGCGGCGGGTCCGCTGGGATCGTTCGTCGTCTGGCGCCGGATGTCCTACTTCGGCGATACCCTGGCCCACGCCTCTCTGCTCGGCGTGGCTTTTGGTTTACTGCTCAACGTCAATCCATTCTATGCGGTCATCGCGGTGACGCTGCTGCTGGCGGGCGGCCTGGTGTGGCTGGAGAAACGCCCCCACCTGGCGGTAGACACGCTACTCGGCATCATGGCGCACAGCGCGCTGTCGCTGGGCCTGGTGGTGGTCAGCCTGATGTCAAACGTGCGCGTCGATCTGATGGCCTATCTGTTCGGCGATCTGCTGGCGGTGACGCCGGAAGATTTGATCTCCATTGCGATTGGCGTGGTTATCGTGCTGGCGATCCTGCTCTGGCAATGGCGCAACCTGCTGTCGATGACCATTAGCCCGGACCTGGCGTTTGTTGATGGCGTTAAGCTTCAGCGGGTCAAGCTGCTATTGATGCTGGTGACCGCGCTGACCATCGGCGTGGCGATGAAGTTCGTCGGGGCGCTGATTATCACGTCGCTGTTGATTATTCCCGCCGCAACGGCCCGCCGCTTTGCCCGTACGCCGGAGCAAATGGCGGGAGTGGCGGTTGGCGTGGGAATGATTGCGGTTACCGGAGGATTGACCTTCTCGGCGTTCTACGACACGCCGGCGGGGCCTTCCGTGGTGCTGTGCGCCGCGCTGCTGTTTATTTTCAGCATGAGCAAGAAACCGGCCGCCTGACGCTTATGCGCCCGCGTCAGCCGTCATCAAAACTCTGCAGACGGCTATGGACTCATGGCCGTCTGCAGACGTTGTAGCCCGGCTAAGGCGTTCACGCCGCAAGCCGGGACATCAAACCGCAATACCGCTTCAGCTATTTCCCCGGCTTGCGCTCCGCTTAGCCGGGCTACTGGTCTCTGCGGTCTGCCGTTTTATAGCCGGACAACGATTACGGCATTTCCGGCGGCGTAATGCCGAAGTGGGTCCAGGCCCGTACCGTCGCCATTCGCCCGCGCGGCGTACGCTGTAAAAAGCCCTGCTGGATCAGATACGGCTCCAGCACGTCTTCAATGGTTTCCCGCTCTTCACCGATGGCCGCCGCCAGGTTATCCAGGCCGACCGGCCCGCCAAAGAATTTATCGATGACCGCCAGCAGCAGCTTACGGTCCATATAATCAAAGCCTTCCGCATCCACGTTGAGCATATCCAGCGCCTGAGCGGCAATCTCCTCAGAGATACGCCCGTCGTAGCGAACCTCGGCAAAGTCACGCACCCTGCGCAGCAGGCGGTTGGCGATTCGCGGCGTACCGCGCGCGCGGCGCGCGACCTCCAGAGCCCCCTCTTCGCTCATCTCCAGTCCCATATAGCGGGCGCTGCGGCTGACAATATGCTGCAGGTCCGGGATCTGGTAGAACTCCAGGCGCTGAACGATGCCAAAACGGTCGCGCAGCGGTGATGTCAGCGAGCCGGCGCGAGTCGTCGCGCCAATCAGGGTAAACGGCGGCAGATCGATTTTTATCGAACGCGCCGCGGGCCCTTCGCCAATCATGATATCCAGCTGATAATCTTCCATTGCCGGATACAGGACTTCTTCGACCACCGGCGACAGGCGGTGGATCTCGTCGATAAACAGAACGTCGTGGGGCTCAAGATTGGTCAGCATCGCCGCCAGATCGCCCGCCTTCTCCAGCACCGGGCCGGAGGTGGTGCGCAGATTAACGCCCATCTCGTTAGCGACGATGTTTGCCAGGGTGGTTTTCCCCAGCCCCGGCGGGCCAAAAATCAGCAGGTGATCGAGCGCGTCGCCGCGCAGCTTCGCCGCCTGGATAAAGATCTCCATTTGCGAACGGACGTGCGGCTGGCCCACGTACTCTTGCAGCAATTTAGGACGAATTGCGCGATCGGCCGCCTCTTCAAAACCGCTGCTGTCCGCCGATACCAGCCTGTCTGCTTCAATCATCCCTTACCTCACAACGCGGCGCGGAGCGCTTCGCGAATTAGCGTTTCACTGTTGGCATCCGGGCGTACGATTTTGCTGACCATCCGGCTGGCCTCCTGAGGTTTATAGCCCAGCGCCACCAGCGCGGCAACCGCTTCCTGTTCAGCATCATCGTCAGACGGGCCGGCCGGCGACGTCAGGACCAGATCCGCTGCCGGCGTGAACAGATCGCCGTGCAGTCCTTTGAAGCGGTCTTTCATCTCGACAATCAGACGTTCCGCGGTTTTCTTGCCGATACCCGGCAGCTTCACCAGCGCCGCCAGCTCCTCGCGCTCAACGGCATTGACAAACTGCTGCGCCGACATACCGGAAAGGATCGCCAGCGCCAGCTTCGGACCGACGCCGTTGGTTTTAATCAGCTCTTTAAACAGCGTGCGCTCCTGCTTGTTGTTAAAGCCATACAGCAGCTGTGCATCTTCACGGACGATAAAGTGGGTGAAAATGATCGCCTCTTTACCCACGTCCGGCAGCTCATAGAAGCAGGTCATCGGCAGATGAACCTCATAGCCTACGCCTCCCGTTTCAAGTAAAACCAGCGGGGGTTGTTTTTCGAGAATGATGCCTCTGAGTCTGCCTATCACATGGAGCTCCTGGATTAAGGGCCGAAAGTCTAATGCGGTATCATAAAAAAAGGCTGGATAGATATCCAGCCTGATTTCAGGTTATCGTAAGCGTCCGCGCGCCAGGTTCAGGCGGCTTTCGCCGATCTGAGCCGCGTTCTGGCTGACGTGGCAATGGGTGATGGCGATGGCTAAAGCATCTGCCGCATCCGCCTGCGGGTTAGCCGGCAGCTTAAGCAACGTGCGCACCATGTGCTGCACCTGGCTCTTTTCCGCGCTGCCGATGCCGACAACGGTCTGCTTTACCTGCCTGGCGGCGTACTCAAAGACCGGTAGGTCCTGATTCGTCGCCGCGACAATCGCCACGCCGCGCGCCTGGCCGAGCTTCAGCGCCGAGTCGGCGTTCTTTGCCATAAACACTTGTTCGATGGCGAAGTAGTCCGGCTGGAACTGGGTGATAATTTCCGTCACGCCCGCATAGATAAGCTTCAGGCGAGACGGTAAATCATCCACTTTCGTGCGAATACAGCCGCTGCCGAGGTAGCTCAGCTGGCGTCCAACCTGGCGGATGACGCCATAACCAGTGACGCGCGACCCCGGGTCAATGCCGAGAATAATGGCCATCACGCGCCTCCGGTTAGTGGTTTAACGGTCGGCAACATTAGAGCGTTGCGGCGACCTCATCAGAGATCTCGCCGTTGTGATAAACTTCCTGCACATCGTCGCAATCTTCCAGCATATCGATCAGACGCAGCAGTTTCGGCGCAGTTTCAGCGTCCATATCCGCTTTGGTTGACGGGATCATCGAGACTTCAGCGGCGTCCGCTTTCAGGCCGGCGGCTTCCAGCGCATCGCGTACCGCGCCCATCTCTTCCCAGGCGGTATAAACGTCAATCGCGCCGTCGTCATAGGTCACAACGTCTTCCGCGCCCGCTTCCAGCGCCGCTTCCATAATCGCATCTTCGTCGCCTTTCTCGAAGGAGATAACGCCTTTTTTGCTGAACAGGTAGGAAACGGAACCGTCGGTCCCCAGGTTACCGCCGGTTTTGGTGAAGGCATGACGTACTTCCGCCACGGTACGGTTGCGGTTGTCGGACAGACATTCAACCATTACCGCCGTGCCGCCAGGACCGTAACCTTCATAGATGATGGTTTCCATGTTCGCATCATCATCGCCGCCGACGCCGCGCGCGATAGCGCGGTTCAGGGTGTCGCGGGTCATGTTGTTGCTCAGCGCTTTGTCGATTGCCGCGCGCAGACGCGGGTTAGAGCCCGCATCGCCGCCGCCCAGACGCGCGGCGGTGACCAGCTCGCGAATAATTTTCGTAAAGATCTTACCGCGCTTGGCATCCTGTGCCGCTTTGCGGTGCTTGGTGTTGGCCCATTTACTATGACCTGCCATAAAAAACTCTCCAAAAAAAAGCGCGCCCTTTCAGGCGGCGTTAATTACAAATTCTTCAATCGCCTGCCGGTTGCTCCAGGACTTGGTCAACGTGGCGGCTTCCGCCGCGTCAACCCAGCGATAGTCCAGATGTTCCGTAAAGACAATCTGGCGTTCATGGGGGAGCGCAAGACGGAACCAAAACTCCGTATTGCGCTCAACGCCCGGCGCATAGCGATGACGTAAATGAGAAAATATCTCGAATTCTACCGTACGCTGACAATCAACCAAAGCCAGCTGCTCGCAGGCAACATCGATGGCGACCTCTTCCATAACTTCACGCGCGGCAGCCTGCGGCGCGGTTTCTCCCTCTTCCAGGCTGCCGGTAACCGACTGCCAGAACGCGGGATCGTCGCGCCGCTGCAACATCAGCACCCGCTTCGTATCTTCGGCGTAAATCACCACCAGTACGGAAACGGGGAGCTTGAATGACATCTTACTTATTCTCCAGAGACTCTTTTGCCTCTTTCGCCACCACCTGAATACCGAGTTCGCTCAACGATGCCGGGTTAGCGAAGCTTGGCGCTTCAGTCATCAGGCAAGCGGCTGCGGTCGTTTTCGGGAAGGCGATAACGTCACGGATATTATCGGTACCGGTCAGCAGCATGGTCAAACGGTCGAGGCCAAAAGCCAGGCCCGCGTGCGGCGGGGTACCGTATTTCAGCGCGTCCAGCAGGAAGCCAAACTTCTCGCGCTGCTCCTGCTCGTTAATGCCCAGGATGCCGAACACGGTCTGCTGCATCTCACCGCTGTGAATACGCACGGAACCGCCGCCCACTTCATAGCCGTTGATGACCATATCGTAGGCGTTGGCCACCGCGTCTTCCGGCGCGGTTTTCAGCTCGGCGGCGGACATGTCTTTCGGCGAGGTGAACGGATGGTGCATCGCGGTCAGGCCGCCTTCGCCGTCGTCTTCAAACATCGGGAAGTCGATAACCCACAGCGGCGCCCATTTGTCTTCGTCGGTCAGGTTCAGGTCTTTGCCCAGCTTCAGACGCAGCGCGCCCAGCGCGTCGGCGACCACTTTTTTGTTATCCGCGCCGAAGAAGATCATATCGCCATCCTGCGCGCCGGTGCGCTCAAGGATCGCTTCAACGATGTCGGCGTTAAGGAATTTAGCCACCGGGCTGTTGATGCCTTCAAGGCCTTTCGCCCGCTCGGTTACTTTAATATAGGCCAGCCCTTTCGCGCCGTAGATCTGGACAAACTTACCGTATTCGTCGATTTGCTTACGGGTCAGCGCAGCGCCGCCCGGTACGCGCAGCGCGGCAACGCGCCCTTTGGCGTCGTTAGCCGGGCCGGCGAAGACGGCGAATTCCACCGCTTTCACCAGATCGGCGACGTCCACCAGCTCCATCGGGTTACGCAGGTCTGGTTTGTCAGAACCGTAGCGGCGCTCGGCTTCGGCGAAGGTCATAATCGGGAAATCGCCCAGATCCACGCCCTTCACTTCCTGCCACAGGTTACGCACCAGCGCTTCCATGACTTCGCGCACCTGCCCGGCGGTCATGAAGGAGGTTTCCACATCGATCTGGGTAAATTCCGGCTGACGGTCGGCACGCAGGTCTTCGTCGCGGAAGCATTTAACGATCTGATAGTAGCGGTCAAAACCGGACATCATCAGCAGCTGCTTGAACAGCTGTGGAGACTGCGGCAGCGCGTAGAATTTCCCTTTATGCACGCGGGATGGGACCAGGTAGTCGCGCGCGCCTTCCGGCGTGGCTTTGGTCAGCATCGGCGTTTCGATGTCGAGGAAACCGTGGTCATCCATAAAGCGGCGCACCAGGCTGGTGATTTTCGCACGGGTCTTCAGGCGCTGCGCCATTTCCGGACGACGCAGGTCCAGGTAGCGATATTTCAGACGCGCTTCTTCGGTATTGACGTGGTTGGAGTCCAGCGGCAGCGCTTCAGCGCGGTTGATAATCGTCAGATCCGATGCCAGCACTTCGATGGCGCCGGTGGCCATATCGCTATTGATGTTTTTTTCGTCACGCGCGCGCACGGTACCGGTGACCTGGATGCAGAACTCATTACGCAGTTCAGAGGCCAGCTTTAATGCGTCGGCACGATCCGGATCGAAAAACACCTGTACGATGCCTTCGCGGTCACGCATATCGATAAAGATAAGGCTACCGAGATCACGACGACGGTTGACCCAACCACACAGAGTCACTTGCTGCCCTACGTGGGACAGACGAAGCTGCCCGCAATATTCTGTACGCATGAGATATCCCTTAACTTAGCCGCAGGCGGATTGTTGCCTGTCTTGCAGGCGACGAGGTCGCAGCTTTAGCTGATGTCACAACTGAATGAAAAAAGGCGGCTATTATACTGGAAATTATGGCGCACGATAAGCCCGGCGCAGCGCGCAGCGTTGCTTTGCTGCGCGCTTATTGCTTGTACTCACAAAAATTAACAAAATTTGTTACCCTCGGGCGAGATCGGCAACGGTATTGTAGCGACCTGACAACAGAAGAAGATACGGGGATATCATGTTAGAACTCAATGCAAAAAAAACCGCGCTGGTGGTTATAGACCTGCAGGAAGGCATTTTACCGTTTGCCGGCGGCCCGCATCGGGCTGACGACGTGGTTGAGCGCGCCGCGAGTCTGGCCAAAAAGTGCCGCCAGCAGGGTTCCCCGGTGGTCATGGTTCGCGTTGGCTGGTCGGCGGATTTCGCCGAAGCGCTGAAGCAGCCGGTCGATGCCCAGGCAGGCGCCCATACGCTACCGGAAAACTGGTGGACCTATCCGCTGGCGCTGGGAAAACAGGAGAGCGACATCGAAGTCACCAAACGCCAGTGGGGAGCCTTTTACGGCACCGACCTGGAGCTGCAGCTTCGCCGTCGCGGTATCGATACGATTATCCTGTGCGGTATCTCAACCAATATCGGCGTCGAATCGACGGCGCGCAACGCCTGGGAGCTGGGCTTCAATCTGATTCTCGTTGAAGACGCCTGCAGCGCAGCAACGGCTGAACAGCATCAGGGCAGCATGACGCACATCTTCCCGCGTATTGCCCGCGTGCGCAGTACCGAGGAGGTACTTGCCGCGTTATGATCTATATTGGGCTTCCCCAATGGGCGCACCCGAAGTGGGTGCGCCTGGGTATCACCAGCCTTGAAGAGTATGCCCGCCATTTTAACTGCGTGGAGGGCAACACGACCCTGTACGCTTTACCAAAAGCTGAGATTGTCAGCCGCTGGTATGAACAAACCCACGATGATTTTCGCTTTTGCTTCAAGTTTCCGGCCACCATTTCGCACCAGGCATCGCTGCGCAACTGCGACGACTTAAGCCACGAGTTTTTCACCCGCCTGGCGCCGCTGTCATCGCGCATTGGCCAATACTGGCTGCAGCTGCCGGCCACGTTCGGCCCTCGGGATCTTCCCGCGCTCTGGCAGTTCCTTGACAGCCTGCCGCGCGAATTCAGCTACGGCGTTGAGGTAAGGCATCCGGAGTTTTTCGCCAAAGAGGAAGCGGAACAGCAGCTCAATCGCGGGCTGCATCAGCGAAACGTCAACCGCGTGATCCTGGATAGCCGTCCGGTTCATAGCGCCGTCGCCCGCAGCCCGGCGATGCTCGACGCGCAAAGAAAGAAGCCAAAAGTTCCCGTCCATGCGCTGGTGACGGCCCACCATCCGATGGTGCGTTTTATCGGCAGCGATGACATGGCGCAAAATCGTGAGCTGTTTAGCGTGTGGTTACGCACGCTGCCAAAATGGGCGCAGACAACCACGCCGTACCTGTTCCTCCATACCCCGGATATCGCCCAGGCGCCGGAACTGGTCGACACCCTGTGGAGCGATCTGCGCGCCGCCCTACCGGAAATAGGGGCGGCACCTTCAATTCCGCAGCAAACCTCTCTTTTCTGATATCCTGCTATCCTCAATTGAGCCACCGGAAGCGATAAAAGGGAGTTTTGAGTATGGTCAGCGCGCTGTATGCGGTTTTAGGTGCGTTATTGCTTATTAAGTTTTCCTGGGACGTTGTACGACTGAGGACGCAATATCGCGTTGGCTACGGCGACGGCGGTTTTAGCGAACTGCAGGTTGCTATACGCGTGCACGGGAACGCGGTGGAATATATTCCCATTGGCCTGATTCTGCTGCTGTTTATGGAAATGAACGGCGCGCAGACCTGGATGGTCCACGTCTGCGGTATTTTACTGATCGCCGGGCGCCTGATGCACTCCTATGGCTTTCATCATCGTCTTTACCGCTGGCGTCGTTCCGGCATGAGCGCGACGTGGTGTTCGTTGTTGCTGATGGTGCTGGCGAACTTCTGGTATATGCCCTGGGAGTTGGTTTTCTCCGTCCGTTAGCGCACAATACGCCGTTTTCGATTTTTCGGGTTTAACGTTATGTCTCACCGCGATACGCTTTTTTCCGCGCCGATTGCCAGCCTCGGCGACTGGACCTTTGATGAACGGGTTGCTGAAGTCTTCCCGGATATGATCCAGCGCTCTGTTCCCGGCTATTCCAATATCATTTCCATGATCGGCATGCTGGCGGAACGTTTCGTTCAGCCGGATACCCAGGTTTACGATCTCGGCTGCTCGCTTGGCGCAGCCACGCTGTCCGTGCGCCGCAATATTGCGCATGCCGGCTGCAAAATCATCGCCGTTGATAATTCGCCGGCCATGGTCGAACGCTGCCGTCGCCATATTGACGCCTATAAGGCGCCGACGCCGGTCGAAGTGATTGAAGGCGATATTCGCCACGTCACGATAGAAAACGCCTCGATGGTGGTGCTGAACTTCACCATCCAGTTTCTCGAACCGGGCGAACGCCAGGCCATTCTTGATAAGGTCTATCAGGGACTCAATCCGGGCGGCGCGCTGGTGCTGTCGGAAAAATTCAGCTTCGAAGATGACAACGTCGGCGAACTGCTGTTCAACATGCATCATGATTTCAAACGCGCCAACGGCTATAGCGAGCTGGAAATCAGCCAAAAGCGCAGCATGCTGGAAAACGTGATGCTCACCGATTCCGTGGAAACCCACAAAGCGCGCCTGCGCAAGGCCGGTTTCGAACATGCCGAACTGTGGTTCCAGTGCTTTAACTTCGGATCGTTAATCGCCGTAAAATCCGGGGACCAGGCATGATTGATTTCAGCAACTTTTATCAGTTGATTGCCAAAAGCCCGCTGTCGCACTGGCTGGAGACGCTGCCCGCCCAGGTGGCGGCCTGGCAGCGTGACGCGCTGCACGGGAAATACCGGGAATGGGAGCGGGCCGTCGAGTTTCTGCCCGAGTTTTCGCCCTACCGACTGGATCTGCTGCACAGCGTCACCGCGGAGAGCGAAACGCCGCTGGGCGACGGTCAGCGTCTGCGGATTGAAAACCTGCTGAAGAATCTGATGCCGTGGCGTAAAGGGCCCTGGTCGCTTTACGGCGTGAATATCGACACCGAATGGCGTTCCGACTGGAAGTGGGAACGCGTACTGCCGCACCTTTCCGACCTCACCGGACGTACCATCCTTGATGTCGGCTGCGGCAGCGGATACCACATGTGGCGGATGATTGGCGCCGGGGCTCGTCTGGCGGTAGGCATCGATCCCACCCAGCTGTTCCTTTGCCAGTTTGAAGCGGTGCGAAAACTGTTGGGCAACGATCAGCGCGCGCATCTGCTGCCGCTGGGCATTGAGCAGCTTCCGGCGCTGAACGCCTTTGATACCGTCTTTTCGATGGGCGTGCTGTACCACCGCCGCTCCCCGCTCGATCACCTGTGGCAGCTCAAAGATCAGCTGGTTCCCGGCGGCGAACTGGTGCTGGAGACGCTGGTCGTCGAGGGCGATGAAAATACCGTGCTGGTGCCGGGCGATCGCTATGCGCAGATGCGCAACGTCTACTTTATCCCTTCTGCCGCCGCGCTAAAGCAGTGGCTGGAGAAATGCGGGTTTATCGATGTACGCATCGTCGACGCGTGCGTGACGTCCACCGAAGAGCAGCGCCGCACCGAGTGGATGACCACCGAGTCGCTGGCCGACTTCCTCGATCCGCAGGACAGCAGCAAAACCCGCGAAGGCTACCCTGCCCCGCTGCGCGCGGTGCTTATTGCCACCAAACCGGAAACAGAACAGTCCCTGGCGGCGAAAAAGCGGGCCGACAAGCAGCCTGGTTAACGCGTTTTCAGGATAAAAAAAGGCCCCTGTTTAATGGGCAGGGGCCTGGTACGGGCAATCATCATATTGGGCGACATGATGTGCAGCAAAAAACGGTTTATCCCCGTCATACTTCAAGTTGCATGTGCGTTGGCTTTCCTCGCTCACCCCAGTCACTTACTTGAGTAAGTTCCTGTGGATCCCCTGCGTCGCCGCCTTCTCGCAACTCGAATTATTTAGGGTTTTAATCTCTCTGTGCGGAAATAATCTTCTTCATTTCCGCTACCGCTTCGCCATTGACGGCGTAGCGTAAGTATTCATCTGCTTCGGCATCCGTAGACATCGACAGTCCTGGATTGCGAAAGCGCATCGGGGACGGTAACCACTGGCCTGCCGAGGTATGCACCTCTTTTACCCCTGCCTGCAAAAATAGCGGCAGGTTGGCGGCGCGGACGCCTGCACCGGCCATAATAATAGGAGTATCGCTTTGGGAAATAAGTTCCCTGATTAATGAAATTCCTTTTTCGGCTGAAGACTGCTGGCCCGAAGTCAGGATACGCTGAACGCCGAGTTCAGCCAGCTCAGCGCTGGCCTGGCGCGGGTCGGCGCACATATCAAAGGCCCGATGAAAGGTGACGGCCAGGGTTCCCGCCGCCGCCATTATTTTTTTCATTCGCGCCCTATCCACCCGACCGTCGGCGTCCAGAACGCCGATCACCATGCCGGGAAAACCGAGATCCTTCACCGCGGCCACATCATCAAGCATCGCGGCAAATTCGCCGGCGGTATAGCAAAAATCACCGCCGCGCGGGCGAATAATTGGATGAACGGGAATGGTCACCGCTTCACGCACCGATTTCAGTACCCCCAGCGAAGGCGTCAGCCCTCCCTCCTGCGGCGCGGCGCATAGCTCGATGCGATCGGCGCCCCGGCGCTGGGCCTCCAGCGCGCACTCCATGCTGTAACAACAGACTTCCAGTAAGGTCATTCTTCTCTCCGTCGATAGGGCAGGCACTACAGAATGTCACGATTTCTTCCGGCAGACGCCGCGTCGATTCACACTGTTATCGTTCAGCGTGTTCGCTGGCGACAATTTGCTCAATCGACCACGGGTGAAATTTGATCGTCACTTTGCCATCCGTTACCGCCAGGGTCGGATTCGGTAAACGCTCACGCTCTCCTTTCGGCGCACTGGTCTTCACAAAAATGCCCGGCTGGCCCAGCCCTTCATCGGAAAGCAGCGCCAGCGCGCGGGTATTGAGCGTTTCAGGATCGCCCGGCAGAACGATTTCAATATGCTCCCAGCCTTCATGCGGATAGCGCTTTTCGCCCGGCCACGGCAGTTCAACGATGCTAAAACGCCAGTGCGCCACGACCACCGGCTCATCCAGCCTGAACAGGCAGATGGGTCGACCGTTAATGACATTTTCCGACAGCAGAGTAGCGCATTGTTCAAAGCCGCGACGCCAGCGCTCCGCCGTAGCGTTCTGGTGACAGCGCAGGGAAATATGGTCGGCGTCATGGGGCGTAATATCGAGACCGAGCCGGTGAGCAAGCGCGTTCAGCGCCTCGGTAAAGCGCGGCAGGTCCGCGGAAATATCGTTCAGTTCATCTATCTGCTGCCAGTTCGCCATCGTAAGCCTCGGTACTCGCTAAAAAGCGCTAATCTATCGCGTTTTCCGCGACCGACCAACCGGCAATCGCCGGCAGCGTCCCGCGAACGGTTATTCGTTGAGCGCGAGGCTCAGCAACCTCCGCGCGGTGCTGACGCGTGGGTGCAAATGCAGTATACTCCTGCCCTAATTTGTCCACATTCCCGCGCCGCCCCATCAGGGTGACGGCGTGTTAACGTAAGGTGTTTCGGTGAATATTCAGGCTCTTCTCTCAGAAAAAGTCAGTCAGGCCCTGATCGCGGCAGGCGCGTCTGCCGATTGCGAACCTCAGGTCCGCCAGTCAGCAAAAGTCCAGTTCGGCGACTATCAGGCCAACGGCGTGATGGCCGTTGCCAAAAAACTGGGCATGGCGCCGCGACAACTTGCAGAGCAGGTACTGTCTCATCTCGATCTGAGCGGGATTGCCAATAAGGTAGAGATCGCCGGCCCTGGCTTTATTAATATTTTCCTCGATCCGGCCTTCCTCGCGGAAAACGTCAGCAGCGCGCTGAAATCGGAACGTCTGGGCGTGGCTCAGCCGCAGGCGCAGACGGTGGTCGTCGATTACTCCGCGCCGAACGTGGCGAAAGAGATGCACGTAGGCCATCTGCGCTCCACCATTATTGGCGACGCCGCGGTGCGTACGCTGGAGTTTCTCGGCCATAAAGTGATCCGCGCTAACCACGTGGGCGACTGGGGCACCCAGTTCGGCATGCTCATCGCGTACCTGGAAAAACAGCAGCAGGAAAACGCCGGTGAAATGGCGCTGGCCGACCTCGAAGGTTTCTATCGCGAAGCGAAAAAACACTACGATGAAGATGAAGCCTTCGCCGAGCGCGCGCGCAGCTATGTCGTTAAGCTGCAGGGCGGCGACGAGTACTTCCGCGAAATGTGGCGCAAGCTGGTCGACATCACCATGTCGCAAAACCAGTTAACCTATAACCGCCTCAACGTTACCCTGACCCGCGACGACGTGATGGGTGAAAGCCTCTATAACCCGATGCTGCCGGGTATCGTTGCCGATCTGAAAGCCAAAGGTCTGGCGGTAGAAAGCGAAGGCGCGACCGTGGTGTTCCTTGATGAGTACAAAAACAAGGAAGGCGAACCGATGGGCGTTATCATCCAGAAGAAGGATGGCGGCTATCTCTACACCACCACCGATATCGCCTGCGCAAAATACCGCTACGAAAATTTGCATGCTGACCGCGTGCTTTACTACATCGACTCTCGCCAGCACCAGCACCTGATGCAGGCGTGGACCATCGTGCGTAAAGCCGGCTACGTGCCGGATTCCGTCCCGCTGGAGCACCACATGTTCGGCATGATGCTCGGCAAAGATGGCAAACCGTTTAAAACCCGCGCCGGCGGTACCGTGAAGCTCGCCGACCTGCTGGACGAAGCGCTGGAGCGCGCACGCCGTCTGGTGGCGGAGAAAAACCCGGAGATGCCCGCCGATGAGCTGGAAAAACTGGCGAACGCGGTCGGGATCGGCGCGGTGAAATATGCCGACTTGTCTAAAAACCGCACCACCGACTACATCTTTGACTGGGACAACATGCTGGCCTTTGAGGGCAATACCGCGCCTTATATGCAGTATGCCTATACCCGCGTGCTCTCCGTGTTCCGCAAAGCGGATATCGATGAAAGCGCGCTGGCGGCGGCGCCGGTGGTCATCACCGAAGAGCGCGAAGCCCAGCTGGCAGCCCGTCTGCTGCAGTTTGAAGAAACCCTGACGGTCGTCGCGCGTGAAGGCACGCCGCACGTGATGTGTTCTTACCTGTACGATCTGGCGGGTCTGTTCTCCGGCTTCTACGAGCACTGCCCGATCCTGAGCGCCGAAAGCGAAGAGACGCGCAACAGCCGCCTGAAGCTGGCGCTGCTGACGGCGAAAACGCTGAAGCTGGGTCTGGATACCCTGGGTATCGAAACCGTAGAACGGATGTAAAACCAAACCCGGCGAAAGCCGGGTTTGGTTTATAACGCCTGATGGCGCCACGCTCATCAGACCTGCAGCATCATTGTATCCCCGGTAAGCGTAAGCGCCACCGGGGAAATTCCGCCCTTCTCAGAAATACTTCCGCAGATACTCCGTCAGGCACAGGATCGCCATCGCCTGGCCATACGGCATCGACGTCAGCGGAATGTCGCGATAAAAATCCAGATTCGAACCCATGCCGGTACCGAACGACGTTTGCAGCAGCTCCCCTTGCGCTGAGATATTCTGCACGATGCCGCGAATCGCTTTTTCCGCAACCTCCGCATACGCCTGGCTCACGTAGCGCTTGCGCACCGCTTTGAGGATCCCATAAGCAAAACCGGCGGTCGCCGACGCTTCCAGATAGGAGTCAGGATCGTCAAGCAGCGTATGCCACAGGCCGCTATCGTCCTGACAGCGGGCCAGCGCCGCAATCTGCGCATTCAGCACCTGCACCAGATAACGCCGTACCGCGCTGTTCTCGGGTAAATCCACCAGCTCCAGGAAATCCGGAATAACGATAGTCAGCCAGCTATTGCCGCGGGCCCAGCGAGCGTGGGCGAAATTATGCCGCCCCTCGTAGCTCCAGCCGTGAAACCACAGGCCGGTCTCACGGTCCATCAGATTCTGCACGTGCAGCAGAAACTGATATACCGCCTCCTCTACGTATTGCGGACGATTAAGCAACTTGCCGATTTTCGCCAGCGGCAGAACCGTCATCATCAGCGTGTCGTCCCACATCTGCTGATGATTCTCTTCCGCCAGGGTGATGTGCTGCATGCCGCCAGACTCAGTGCGCGGCATTTCGTTCATCGCCCACTCCGCCCAGCTATCGAGCCAGGGCAGATACGCGGGGTTGCCCGTCTCTTCGTAGCGGTAAGCCAGGGTGAGAAACGGCGCCATGGTGTTGACGTTTTTGGTGGTCGCGCCTTCGGCAAAGCGGTCGGCAAACCAGCCATCAATAATGTCGCGCATCGCCGTATCGCCGGTCTGCTGGTAATACTGATAAATACCGTACAGGCCGACGCCGTGAGTCCACTCCCAGCCGTTCCACCCTTTGGTGTCGATAACGCGTCCGTCGTCCAGCCGCAGTAAAAATTGCCCGCTTTCGTCCTTAATGTTGACCAGATTGTGCGTCACCTTCTGAATCAGCGCCTGCAGTTCATTGCGGGCGATAAAACGCTCCGGCTGGCGCAGTAGTGGGCTATGTTTGACAGGCCAAACTTTCATATCCTTAACCTCTGTTATATGTCGAATTCATGGCTGAACGCGGCTTCAGCGCTGGCGCGGCGGGTTTATTCCGATTCAGATAACCAATATTGTTGTTTCCCCACAGGGCGTCGTACGGCATCCCGGCCAGCATCTCCACCACCTCACGATCCCCGGCGCTGGCCAGTTCTGGCTGAGCGCGACCGGATTCACGCATTTTCAGCGTTTCCGCGCGCAGGACGCTGTGGGTTTGCAGATTGAGCTTAAAGCGCAGGGAAACGAGGAAACCGCAGGCCAGCACCAGTAAGGTGCCCACGCTGAGGATCAGCAGAATGGTATGGCTCACTTCATAGGGCTGCGTTTTCTGTCCGGAGACAAAGCCCGACATCTGCATGATGATCCCCACCAGCATCACCGCTCCGGCCTGGGAAGCTTTACGCGTCAGGGTCATGATCCCGGCAAAGATGCCTTCGCGGCGCTGGCCGGTGATCACTTCGTCCACGTCGGCAATATAGGTGTAGGTGTTCCACGGAACGTAGTTGATGCCGCCGCGGCCCAGGCCCGCCACTGCGGATATCAGCAGCAGCAGCGAATAGACATCGCTGAGGCCAGCGTAGTACAGCACCGCGTAAGAGAGCGAACTCAGGCCGAACAGCACCACCACCATGCGATACGATGGCGCCGGCCCGAAGCGAATACACAGCGGGATCATGGCGATAACCGCAATAAACTGGAAGATCGCCATGGTTCCGAGCAGGTTAGAAGCCATTGAGGCTTCCTGCATCAGGACAAACACCACATAGTAGGTAAAGACCGCATTGAAGACATCCTGGGCGATATAGCCGCCCAGATACATCCCCAGATGCTGACGGAAAATTTTAATGCGCAGGGTCGAACTTAACTCAATGAACAGGCGGTTAAGACTCTGCGACAGGCTCAGGTTCTGTTTCTCCTCTTCGGCGCGCAGCGCGGCCTCCGTCCACTCTTCACGCGGGCGTTCCCAGGTAAAGAACCAGACGAAGGTCAGCATCATGGCGCACAGCACCGAGAACACCAGGCTGGCATAGAAGAAAGAAACGGCGTTGTCCTTACCAAAGATAGTCAGCAGAACGCCCGGCAGGAAGGAAGCCAGAATCGCCGACATCTGCGCCATAGAAATACGCGCGCCGGAGAATTTGGTTTTCTGTTTAAAATCATCGGTCATTTCCGGTACCAGCGTTTCATACGGCACCAGAATCATGGTGTAGACAATATCAAAAAGAAGATAGGTCAGCAGGTAGTACCAGAACCCCATATCCCCTACCCACATGATGGAGTAGCTAAACACGCAGGGGATGCCGAGCAGGATGAAGAACTTACGCCTGCCAAAACGTTTCCCCAGCCAGGTTGAGCCAAAGTTATCCGTCAGAAAGCCCATCAGCGGACTGATTACCGCATCCAGAACCCTGGCGGTGGCAAAAATAAGCGTCGCCTCGATAGGGGAAAGACCGCAAAAGGTGGTGTAGAAGTAGAGCAGCCATGCTGCTGTGAGTGCGGTCGTTCCCGCACCAAGGAAATCGCCCGATCCATAGGCAAGGTAGTTAACCAAACCGATTTTACGTGTTTTCATCGCCGTAAATCCTGTGTCTTTTTTTAGAGAACTCCGAACCGCGTTTTGGCCCATTCAGCCAAAAGGGGTTGATACATGGCTACATTAAGAACATGGGAACGGCGTTACCTTTTCATTTTTGCCAGCCAAAAGCGTTCAATGGCAAAAACACAAAGAGTCGATGAACGCGCCTCACTGATTTATAAAACAGCGTTTCTTTTAATACAAAAGATCGGACCAAAAGTTGCGAAGTGACCACCAAATGGCGCACGGCGGAGTGAAATCTGGGCGCGTTATTTCGCTGCGGATAAACCTTGCGAAAGCTAAGGAATGGGAGTAAAGACAATAGAAAAGGGTTGTTTCGCGTATCTCAAGGAGGCTTGATGCCCTACTCACATCTGCTGGTCGCCGTGGCGCCAACCCCGGAAAGCCGGGTCCTCATTCAGAAAGCCGTCTCCATCGCCCGTCCGGTCAATGCGAAGGTCAGCCTGATTACCCTGGCAACGGACCCGGAGCTGTATAACCAGTTTGCGGCGCCAATGATGGAAAATTTACGCGAAGTGATGCAGGAGGAGACGCGCGGCTTTCTGGCCGAGCTCGCCCGCCACGCCGACTACCCGATAGAGAAAATGACTATCGCCAGCGGCGGGATTGCCCACCATGTGAAGGATTTTTGCCAGCGGCATCGCGTTGACCTGGTGATTTGCGGCAACCACAACCAGAGCCTGTTCTCTCGCGCTACCTGTTCGGCGAAAGATATCGTGGGCAGCAGCGGCGTTGACGTGCTGCTGGTGTGTCTGGAAAAAGGTTAGCGCCGAAAGCGCTAACCGCGATCATCTCAGGCGAGCTTGGGGAAGGTCGCGACCTTGCGCGCTAAGTGGCTCTCCTCACTTCCTGGCTCAATCTCCTTTAGATCGGCAATAAACCGCTCCTGCCAGCGATGAATATCGTTATCTTTAATCACCGCCAGCATGGCCGAATGGCGGGCAATACGCTCGGCCAGCGGCATGGTTAACGCCTGGTCCAGCGCAGCCGCGACCTCGTCGCGATCGTAAGGATTGACGATTAAGGCCGTCGGCAGCTCGTTCGCCGCGCCGGCAAACTGCGACAGCACCAGCACGCCCGGATTTTGCGGGTCCTGCGCGGCCACATACTCTTTCGCCACCAGATTCATCCCATCGCGCAGCGGCGTAACCAGACCGACGTCCGAGTAGCGGAAGATTTTCATCAGCAGCTTGCGTTCAAAGTGCTGATTCAGGTAATAAAGCGGCGTCCAGCCCAGCTGGCCATATCGGCCATTAATGCGGCCGGCCGCGGTTTCAAGCTGATGACGAATATCCTGGTAGGCCTGAACATCGCCGCGCGACGTCGGCGCAATCTGGGTATAGCGAATCTTGCCATGATGCTGCGGATAGTTCTCCAGCAGCGCCTCGTAGGCCAGAAAACGCTCCGGCAGCCCCTTGGAATAGTCCAGCCGCTCAACGGAAAAGATATTCTGCACGCTTTTCAGTTCGCTCTTCAGCTGCGCCAGCTTCGGCGGCAGCGGCCCTTTTGCGCTCCGCGCAATCTCTTCCGGATCGATACCGATCGGATAGACTTCGGTGTGGAAAGGTTTCCCCCAGGCCACATGCTTTTTGCCGTCGCGCGTCGTCAGGCGAGTCTGCATCGATACGCAATCGAGAAACGCCAGGCGATCGCTCTCGGTCTGGAAACCCAGTAAATCGTAATCGCACAGCTGTTCAAGCAGCTCCGCGTGCGGCGGGAGCGCGTTAAAGACTTCCGGCGTCGGGAACGGAATATGTAAAAAGAAGCCGATGCGATTATTGACCCCGCGCTGGCGCAGTTCGCTGGCCAGCGGCAGCAGGTGGTAATCGTGGATCCAGACGATATCGTCAGGTTCGATCAGCGGCAGCAGTTTATCCGCCAGCGTTGCGTTGACGCGCTGATAGCCTTCCCAGGCTTCACGCTGAAAATCGACCAGATCGAGACGATAGTGGAAGGCGGGCCATAAAACGGCATTGGAAAAGCGGTTGTAATATTCGTCGTGATCCTGCTCGCTAAGGTTAAAGGAAGCCCAGGTGATATTCCCCTGCTTCACTTTTTTTAACGGCTGCTGGTCGTCACCGATTTCCCCACTCCAGCCGAACCACAGTCCTCCGGCTGCTTTTAATGCCCCCATAATCCCCACGGCAAGGCCACCGGCGCTGGCCTTTTTGTCATCCGGCGGGGCAATACGATTAGATACTACGACTAAGCGACTCATAGCCATCTCTCCTGTCGGTTAGCGCATCTGGTTGTTGCCCATGATTCGCGATGTTACTAATCCAAAGATGAACAGCGGCGACATCCGGCAGGCGCCAGTGCGCCTGGGTCTCACCGCCGCCCACTTTGACCGATACGCCACTCAGTTGATTGACGACGCTAAAACCCGCTTCATCGGTTAAGTCATCACCGACAAACACCGGCCTGCGCCCGCTGAATGGAGCTTCCTGCATAAAAGCGGCTATCGCTTCACCTTTATTCACTCCGCGCGGTTTGATCTCCACCACGCACTTACCCGGCTGTAACGCCAGAATGGGATGGCGCTGCACGACGGCCTGCGCCAGCGCGAGCACCGCGTGCTGATGCTCCGGCGCCTGTCGGTAGTGCAGAGCAAAGGCCATCCCCTTACTTTCCAGTTCGCATCCCGGCAAGTCATCCAGCGCCGCGGTCAGTTCCGCAGAGAGCGCCTTCTGGAGAGAATCCGGTAAAGAGACAATATGCGTTTTACCATTGATATCACGGCGTTCAGCCCCGTGGATACCGGCAAGCGGCAGCCGGTAAGGACGGGTAAGCTCATCCAGCTCAACCATTGAGCGCCCTGAAATCAATGCCACCGCGCCGTTGTGCTGCTGCACGAGCTGGCGCAGCGACTGCAAAACATCGGCAGGAATGACCACCTGATCGGGATGGGGTTTGATACCGGCAAGGGTACCGTCGAGGTCAAAGAAAAAAGCGCAGTTTCCGGTTAACGCAGGCGGTACATAAATCTGGTCAGCCACCCTGTTTCCTCCTTATCATGGCCAGCAACATGCTGGGTGTTAAATAATTGTAGCCATGTAAGTATAGACAGTGTGACCAGCCTCGCCATTTTTGATAGTCATTGCCAGCGCAACGAGCGCTGGCAACGGATTAGGATTAAACTGAAAAGTTGGACGAATCAAACGGCTCGTTTCGCTTTCTGTTTGTAGCGGTCGAAGATCACCGCCGCCAGTAAAATCACGCCGCGTACGACATACTGCGAGAATGGCGAGATATTGAGCAGGTTCATCGCATTCTCTACCGTTCCCAGGATCAGGATCCCGGCCACCACGTAGGAGATCTTACCGATCCCGCCTTTCAGCGATACGCCCCCCAGCACGCAGGCCGAGATGACAATCAGCTCATAGCCAATCGAGGTCATCGGCTGTCCGCTGGTCATTCGTGAAGCCAGGATAATGCCTGCCGCCGCGGAAACCAGGCCGGAAAGGACGAAAATGATGATCTTGGTCCGCACTACCGGCACGCCCGCCAGACGCGCCGCTTCTTCGTTACCGCCAATCGCGAGCGTATTGCGGCCAAAGGTGGTTTTATTCAACAACAGGCCGAAGACAATCAGGCAGGCAACGGTCAGCCAGATAGGCGCTGGCAGGCCAAACCAGTTGGCGTAGCCGAGGGTAAAGAAACGCTCGTCTTCAATTCCAACTGCTTTACCGTCAGAGATGATATAGGCCAGACCGCGGACGATCTGCATGGTGGCCAGGGTGGTGATCAGGGCGTTAATCTTCAGGCGGGCAATCACAAAACCATTGACCAGGCCGCTCAGCGCGCCGAGCAGCAGACCGGCGCCGATCCCCACCCACATGCTCTCCGTCAGGTTAATCACCACCGCCGTGGTCACACCGGCACAGGCGATAACCGAGGCGACCGACAGATCGAAATCCCCCGATGCCAGGCAAAACAGCATTCCGCAGGCCACCATTCCGGACATAGAAATAGCCAGCCCCAGGCCTTTCATATTAATAAACGAGGCAAAATTAGGCACAAAAATCACGCAGCCAATAAACAGCACCGCGAAAACAACCAGCATGCCGAACTGATCCCAAATGCGGGAGAAGCTAAAAGCCGACCGGGTAGTACCTGAAGTGGTAACTGATGACATCATAGACTCCTTACTCAGGCGACCGCCTGGCTCACTTTTGGCATGGCAAGGCTCAATGCCTGCTGTTCATTCGCATGTTCATGCAGCAGCTCTCCGGCGATCTCACCCTCGCGCATCACAACAATGCGATCGGCGACGCCGAGAACTTCCGGTAAATCGCTGGAGGCAAAGACCACCGCGACGCCCGATGCCGCTAATGCGTAGATAACGTTGTAGATTTCATGTTTAGCGCCCACGTCAATACCGCGCGTTGGCTCGTCAAGCAGGATGACTTTCATCTCTTCCGACAGCCAGCGGCCGAGGATCGCCTTCTGCTGATTGCCGCCGGAGAGGTTCATAATCAGCTGCTCGGCGCCGGGCGTTTTGATATTCAGCGATTTGATATGCTGGTCGGCGTTCTGCGCTTCCCAGGCGTTGTTGATAACGCAGCCGGCGAGAATATGCTTGCGGCGAGCGCTGATATTGATGTTGTCGCGCACCGAGTGGACCGGAATAATCCCCTCCGCTTTGCGGTCTTCCGGGCAGAGCATCATCCCGGCCTGAATCGCCTGAGCCGGCTTGCGAATATCAATGGCCTCCCCGTCGATATAAACCTGGCCGCCGGTTATTCTGCTGCCGCCGAATAAGCCTTTCATGAGCTCGCTGCGCCCGGCGCCAACCAGCCCAAACAGGCCGACGATTTCTCCGCTGCGCACCGAAAGGCTGACGGGCTGCCGCACGCCTGGCGCCTTCACCTGTTCAAGACGCAAACGCTCTTTGCCATATTCGCGCGGCTGCCAGCCGTAGATATCGCCCAGCTCGCGCCCCACCATCGCCTGTACCAGCGCGTCGTGGTTAACCTCTTGCATATTGTCGAAGGTGCGCACGTAGCGACCATCTTTGAATACCGTAATCGCGTCGCTTAACGCGAAGATCTCTTCCATGCGGTGGGAAACGTAAATAATGACCCGTCCTTCCTGGCGCAGCTCGCGGATAACCCGAAACAGGTTTTCGATTTCCCGCGCAGACAGGGAGCTGGTCGGCTCATCAAAGGCGATAATTTTTGCGTTACGCGCCAGCGCCTTGGCGATCTCCACCATCTGCCACTGGCCGATAGAGAGATACTTGAGCGGCGTTTCCGGATCGATATCCAGCCCCAGATGCTTCAGCTGTAGGCCGGCTTCATAATTCAGCAGCGACCGGTTCACAATCCCGCCTTTATGCGGCAGCTGCCCGAGGTAGATATTTTCCGCCACGGTCATTTCCGGGATCAGATGCAGCTCCTGATAGATAATGGCCACCCCGGCGTTCAGCGCCTCGGTGGTGTGGGTAAACGTCATCTGCTGGCCGCGGATTTGCAGGTTGCCGGCGGTCGGTATGTAGTTGCCGCTGAGAATTTTCAGCAGCGTGGATTTCCCGGCGCCGTTTTCTCCCATCAGGGCGTGCACCTGTCCGGCATAGCAGCCAAAGCTAATATCGGACAGCGCTTTAACGCCCGGGAATGTCATGGTGATGCCGTGGAATGAGAGATAAGGGGTAGACTGTTGCATAACGACTCCGCTTTTCTGTACAGAGCCTCTCGCGCCAAGGCAAGAGGCCCGGTCAACTGGCCTTACAGCCCTTTTTTCGCCAGCTCTTCTTTAAAGTTGTCGCGGGTAATCAGCACCACGTCGGTTACCGCGGTGAATTTCGGCGGTTCAACGTCTTTTGTCACCCAGTTGTAAAGCATTTCGCTGGTTTTATAGCCGTGAATATCCGGGCTTGGCAGTAAAGAGCCATAGAAACCGGTGGCCTGCGCTTTAGAAAGTTCGTTCACCGCATCGACGCCGTTGATACCGATCCCGATAACGTCAGGCGCTTTAAAGCCCTGGCCTTCGGTGGCGCGCACGCCGCCCAGCACGGTGTTGTCGTTCATGCCGACGATCAGCCAGTGCTTAACATTAGGATGTTGAACCAGCATGGAGTTACCGGCGTCAAACGCGCCGGGGATGTCGTTAGATTTGGTTGGCACGCGATAGATTTGTTGCTCCGGGAAACCGGCGGCTTTCAGAGCGTCCATTGAGCCGGTAGTGCGGCGGCGGGCGGTATCCAGCTCGTCGGAAGTAATGGCCATAACCGCGGTATCCTTCACGTCCCAACCGCGTTTCTGCATCTCTTTATAGAGCTCCTGCCCCTGGCGCGCGCCGATTTCGCTGGCCGCCATCATCACCAGCGGTACGCTGTCCATCGGTTTGCCTTTGGCGTTGACGAACTGGTCATCAACGGTAATCACTTTCATATCATAGCCGCGCGCTTTGGCGACAATGGCCGCCCCGAGCTTCGGATCCGGGGTGCAAATGACGAAGCCTTTGGCTCCGCTAGCCGCCAGGCTATCTATCGCGTTCAGGGTTTTCTCGCCGTCGGGCACAGCAATTTTAATGACATCGAAACCTAAATCTTTACCGGCCTTATCGGCAAATTTCCACTCGGTTTGAAACCATGGCTCTTCAGGCTGTTTCACCAGAAAACCCAGCTTAAGCGTCTCAGCCATAGCTGATTGTGACATAACCGCGGCAAGACCGATTGCCGCCAGCGCTTTAGTAAATTTGTGCATGGTAAACTCCAGCTTTAATTCGCTTTTATGTAGGGAATAATAAGTCTTAAATTTTTAATCGGACGAAAAACAAGGCATTAGAAAAATCTCAACGCTGAGTGCCGTTGTTTAAATAGTATTAACCGGAAATTATTTCTCCATACGAGAGCCCAATCACATCGCGGAATTACAGTAATTGCGTGCATATAAACAGCGAAAAATGACATAAAAAAAGCGCTAATTGTCAGACAATTAGCGCAGGCCGTAGCAATATTCTCTATATCATCAGCAGAGTTATCCCTGTAGAGATTACCAGCGACAATAAATGTGCTCCGCATGATTGCGAACGGGCGCCTCATCCCCCAATAAACGGGCGGCTACGGTAAATGAAAAGTCAAAAACGTGTCCCAGGCCTTTACCGCTAATCAAATTACCGTCCTCCACTACCGCCTGGTCCACGTACTCTCCGTCCGTGACGTGCTGCCATAACTCTCCCGAACAGACGTAGCGTCGCCCCTTGAGCAGCCCGTTGCCGCCGAGCACTCTCGCCGCCGCCGAACAGATCGGACAGATCAGCTTTCCCGCGGTATCGTGGGCCGAAATAAACGCCACAACGTCCCGGCTGGCGGCAAGATTGACGCTTCCCTGCGGGCCGCCGGGCAGAACCACCGCGTCGTACAGTATCCCGGCGCGCTCTGTTAGCGTGCTGTCCGCCACCATGGGGATATCGTGATAGCTCACCACCGCGCGCGAATCGGCGCAGGAGAGCAGTTCGACATCGAGGTGTAAGCGGCGAAGAATATCAATCACCACAATCGCTTCACCTTCCTCAAAACCCGGTGCCAGCAGCACCGCAACTTTTTTCATTTCCGACTCCTTCAGATAGCCTGTTAGCAATAATGTGTTTACAAAATCAGCATCTTTTTAAATTAACCTCATCATTTTCTCACTCGCAGGCTACCACAAAATAGAATTATTAATCATTATTTTTAAAACACAATTTCAACAAAATCATTAGAACTACTATCAATTAATGAGGCGCGGAAATAAAAACATTTAAAATCAGCAAAATAAGCTTATTTGCGATCGTTAAAAATCAGACTTTATTCTTACAAAACCCCCTCTTTTCAAGATAAATAGGGATGTTGTAACGAAATGTAAATATCGCTCATTGAGAGTTTTCTTAATTCAAATATGGCGCTATTCTATATTTGTTGAGATAAGAAATTTAATTCAAACGGCTGTACAGAAATCCTGAATACTATTACTCAGGACTCTCTCTGTGCACCGTAATTTCTAAGGCGACCCTGATGTAGATGCGTCAAGATATGACGCCGCCCCCTCCAAAGTGAATAAGGATATTTGTATGGCCGTACCAGGAATGGTTCAAAAGCTGAATAACCAGATGAATCTTGAGTTCTATACCTCAAATTTGTATCTGCATTTGAGCGAATGGTGTACTCAGCAACGGTTGAACGGTACCGCCACTTTTCTCCGTAACCGAGCGCAAGCCAGTATCACGCAGATGATGCGGGTCTTTGATTTTATGAAAAAATCAGGCGCCTGGCCCGTTGTGAAAGCGGAAGGAACCTACGGCACTGAATGTTCGTCCCTGGAAGATCTCTTTAGCAAAACCGTCGAAGATTATCAGCAGCGCAGCACGATACTTTCCAGCCTGGCGGAAGAGGCGAAGGCGCAAAGCGATGAATCAACCCTGCGTTTTCTGACGCTGCTTGCTGAAGAGCAGGATCAGGATGGCATGCTGCTGGAGACCATTCTTGAAGAAATCCGTCATGCGAAAAATGCCGGAACCAGCGTACAACAAACCGATAGCCACCTGCTGGATCTGGTCAGTCAACAGCGCGTATAACGCCATGCCGGCGGATGCTCGCCGGCGATAAATCACCAGAACTCGCCTGTTCGGGCCAGCGCTCTCTTTAATCACAGGTTCCCTGTCCCCCTTCTTTTTCGGCGCTTCGGCGCCGTTTTTATTCCAGAAAAGCATTAAAAACTTTTAACCAGATCTCATTCCTGCTCCGCCGGAGGAATTAGCAGGGTATTGGTGATCTGGATCACGTTTAAAACTACGGGTTGAGAATATAAAAACACTGTTTCAAAAATTTAAAACACGGAGTTTACTTTAATGGCAAGATATACGGCTTCAGCCCCACAGGGGCTGCAGGGAAGACCGATTTTGTTACGCCATCAGTTAGCCTACGGCGGCGGGAATTTACTGGGAAGCGGCGCACTGGCGATCAGCGGCGCATGGCTGCTCTATTTTTATACAACCTTCTGTGGGCTGACGCTGATCGAAGCCTCCTTTATTTTTTCCGTCGCCAGCATTATCGACGCAATTAGTAACCCGCTGATGGGCTATCTCACCGATAACTTTGGCAAAACGCGGCTGGGTAAACGCTTTGGTCGTCGCCGTTTCTTTTTGTTGATTGGCATTCCGCTGATGATGTTCTACCCGCTGCTGTGGGTAGAAGGCCTCGGCTTTTGGTACTACCTGTGCACCTACGTCGTCTTTGAAATCATTTATACCTCGATTATGGTCCCCTATGAAACATTGGCGACCGAAATGACCGACGATTTCTCACTGCGTTCAAAGCTTACCGGTTATAAAGCGATTTTCGGCAAACTGGCCAACTTTCTCGCGGCATTTATCCCCGGGCAGTTCATCCTGCTTTATGGTAAAGAATCCGCCACCCCGTTTTTTCTCACCGGGCTGACCTACGGCGTCATTCTTGTCGTGGCCATCTCCTGCCTGTGGTACTGCAGCTGGGAGCGTCCCCGCGAAGAGGAGATAAGCAAGGGAGAGAAAAAGGGACTGTTCAATACTCTGCTCATGCTGGCGAAAGATATGCGCTCAACGTTTTACCTGCGCGTATTCCGTAAACACCTGGGCATGTATCTCTGCGGCTTCGGCGCCGAGTGGCTTTTTGCCTCGATCTTCACCTACTTTGTTATATTCGTGCTGCAGCACGATCCGGCGATGGTGGCCGGGCTTAACAGTCTGAACTCCATCCTGCAGCTGGTATCAACGGCCCTGTTTATCGGCCTGTGCGTGAAGAAAGGTTTCAGTAAGCCGTATATTCTGGCGCTGGGCGTGGTTATCTTTGCCGTTCTGCTCTACACCTCGCTGTGGTTCTTCCATCTGCCGGCGCATCTGGCCACCGTCCTGATGTTTGGCATTACCGTACTCTTCGGCCTGGGCACCGGCGGCGTGTACTATATTCCCTGGACCGTTTACACCTTTTTGGCGGATGTCGATGAAATCTATACCGGCCGTCGCCGCGAAGGGATCTATGCGGGAGCCATGACTTTCTCCGGTAAAATTTTGCGCTCGATTATCGTCTTTTCCATGGGGGCGATCCTCAGCTTCTACGGCTTTCAGTCGAAAGCGCATACGCAGCCAGAGAGCGCGGTCACCGCGATTGCGGTGGTGTTTTGTGCGGGCGTGATTCTGCTGGCGCTGGCAGCCATTGTGTTCAGTAAGCAGATGAAACTCGATCGCAAGGCGCATCTGGTAGTGCTGCAGGAAGTCGCGCGTATTAAAGCAGGCGGTAAGATCGCCGATATCACACCGGACGTTCGCCTTGTCGTTGAAGATTTAGTCGGCCACCGTTACGAAGAGTGCTGGGGCAACAGCAGGCTGTTTAAAGATACGCAGGAAGGCGCCGTTCAAACCGCCGTCTCCCACTAACAGGTGATAACGCCCCGCTATCATAATGATGGCGGGGCTGACGCCGCTAGTGCGCTTCTTCCTGCGGGGTGAATTTCAGTTCAATCAGCGCGATGGCCTTTTGTACCGCCCGCAGGGTCACCGGGTCAGCCGATGCCGGGTGGCTGGCAAAATCGATGGCTTTCAGCTGGGTGGTCATTTTTTCGCGCACCTCGACGGGGGCGATGATATCAATGACGTCGAGGATCTGTTTAATAACTAACTGGCAGGCAACCACGTCAGAGACCAGCTCGTCGTGCTCGGTAAGATGTTGAGACATTTTTCACTCCTTTTTTCAGGAGCGTAATAGTACCCTAAATCCCGGGATATAAAAAAACCTGCCGCAGCAGGTTTTTTTATCAGAACATAGCGCCAGGCGGTACGTCTTTGAAGGTTTTGCAGTAGTTTTCGAACATGCTCTTCAGGATTTTGCGCAGTTTCATGGTTGACTCCATTTTTGTTATGCAGGTGTTAATGCCCTGATGGTTATAATATGACTTACATCACAAAAATCAATATAAACGTGCGCTAAATCACCTATTTTTTACCAAAATAATTTAATTTTTAAACAAAATGGGCAGAACCGGATAGTGAAGAGCCGAACGCTCCGGACCAATCTGCGCTCTCTTTGCTATGGCAGCGACACAATAATGAGTACACACACCTCTTCCAGGGACGACCGTTCTTTTTCAGCACCTGCGCTGCTGGTGGCTGGCGCCTTTTTTATGGAGTTTCTCGACGGCACGGTGATAGCCACCGCCCTGCCCGACATGGCGAAAGATTTTGGCGTGACGGCGGTCGACCTCAATATCGGGATTAGCGCTTATCTTATTACCCTTGCGGTTCTGATACCGGCCAGCGGCTGGATCGCCGATCGTTTTGGCGCGCGGAAAATCTTTACTCTCGCGCTGGCGATTTTTACCCTGGCGTCGATATTTTGCGGGCTGTCGACCAACGTCGATGTGTTCGTCGCGATGCGTATTCTTCAGGGGATAGGCGGCGCGCTGATGGTGCCCGTTGGCCGGCTGGCGGTACTACGTACCACACCGAAGCACCAGTTGATTAAGGCGATTGCCACCCTGACCTGGCCGGCGCTGGTCGCGCCCATTATTGGCCCACCGCTGGGCGGATTTATCACCCGCTACGCCAGCTGGCACTGGATCTTCTTTATTAACGTGCCGCTCGGGTTTATCGCTATCGCCCTGTCGCTGCGTATCATTCCGAATATTCGCGAAGATGAGCAGCGCCCCTTCGACCTTTCCGGCTTTGTTGCCACCTCGGTGGCGATGGTTAGCCTGGTCGCCGCCATGGAGCTGCTCGGCGATCGCCAGCCTCTGGGCTGGCAGACGCTGGCGCTGCTGGCGTTGGGCCTGGGCTGCATGCTCTTCGCGCTGCGGCACTTCCGCCGCACCAGGTGGCCGATGGTGCGCCTTGATGCGCTCAAGATCCCCACCTTCCGGGTCACCATGTACGGCGGTTCCCTGTTCCGCGCCTCCATTAGCGCCGTGCCGTTTCTGCTGCCGCTGCTTTTCCAGGTCGGATTTGGTATGGACCCCTTCCACTCGGGGCTGCTGGTGCTGGCCGTGTTCGTCGGCAACTTAACCATCAAGCCCCTCACAACGCCGCTGATCCGCTGGCTGGGCTTTCGCCGCCTGCTGCTGATTAACGGCGCATTAAACGTTTTGTCGCTGCTGGCCTGCGTTTTTTTAACGCCGCAAACGCCGGTTTGGCTGATCTTTGTGATTCTCTATCTCGGCGGGGTCTTCCGTTCTATCCAGTTTACCGGCATCAGCACGCTCGCCTTTGCCGATGTGCCTTCCGCGCAAATGAGCTACGCCAATACCCTGTTCAGCACCGCGTCACAGCTGGCCGTGGGGCTGGGCATCACGCTCGGCGCGATAGGTATTCGTCTTGGGGAAACGTTCAGCGAATGGTTTACGCTTTCTCACCTGCCGGGCATCAGCTTCCGCCTGTCGTTTATTTTTATCGCGCTGATTTGCCTGGTCGGCATGATTGATAGCCTGCATCTGGCCAAAGAGGCGGGTAGCAGCGTATCGAACAAAAAGAAGTAGCCAAAGAAAAGGCCAGCAGCGCTGGCCTTTAGCATCTCATCATGACGGGATATTAACCGACGATCTGGCGCACAAACGCTTCGATCTCTTTATCCTGGCAGTTCTCAAAGAAGCACTGCTGGAAACGAGGGCCAGAAACGGCGGTTTTCACCAGCTCCGGATCGATCGCGCGCAGCGTATCCAGATAGTTTTCCTTAACCACCGCCGCTTTAACCGCGTTCAGGATCCCGGCGTTACGCACCTGAGGCTCTTTACGCTCCGGCGGATAACCTTCGCCGTTGCGGCCGGTAAAAGCTTTTTCAAAGATAAAGCGTACGTTCAGCTCTGCGCCCCAGCCAAAACCCTTTGCAAACGGCAGAGAAAGCGCGTTACCGTTGTTGATCTGCGCAAACAGGAAGGCATCAGCAGGGTCGATACAGTAGCCGCATACCACGCCAGGGTGAATATTCAGCGACATCAGCGCGCCCTGCCCGGTACCGCAGCCGGTCACCACAAAGTCCACCGCTTTCGAATTCAGCAGGATACTGGCCATGATCCCCAGATGAATATAGGTCAGATGATGATCGTTTTCATCGCTCATACCGACGTTGTAAACCGGGAAGCCTTTTTCTTCAGCAACGGCGTTTAACTCATTGAGGATGATGGCGTTTTTGTTCGCCTGGCTGTTTTCCATCATCAGTGCGATTTTCATGCTTTACTCTCCTGAATGCTCTGCGGGCACTCCCGCGATAGTTCGTTAGCGTTGCTATGAACAATACTACCTTACGAACATACTTTCAAATTTTATGAAAAGTTGTTTTATAAATTGCATCTCGCCTCACACTTTTGACTTCCGCCCCCGGCTGGTATGGCATCCCCCCACCCTTACCCGCGTCAGGCTAATCCCGCCGCGGCCGCCGGGCGGGTCTATTTTCACCGCTAAATTAGGCGCAACGATTTTTCGCATGGAATATTAAATTAAAACCATTCTCATTATTTTTAAATCGCCAATGCGTGTTATTCCCATTTGCATTATTAATAAATGATTTTATTAATTTACTTTTTGCAAATAAATTAATAACAAATTATAGTGAGCGCACAATAATCCTTAATTCTATTTTCCCGGAGCAGCCTGATGCTAAAAACTGAAATGATCGACAAGCTGAATGCGCAGATGAATCTCGAACTTTATTCCTCTCTGCTTTATCAGCAAATGAGCGCCTGGTGCAGCTACCACAGTTTTGAAGGCGCCGCCGCGTTTCTGCGTCGCCACGCGCAGGAAGAAATGACCCATATGCAGCGCCTGTTCGACTATCTGACCGATACCGGCAGCCTGCCCTGCATCACGGCTATCGCCTCACCTTTCGCCGAATATGCGTCCCTGGATGAGCTATTTCGCGTCACCTACGAACATGAACAGCTGATTACGCAGAAAATCAACGAACTGGCCCATGCGGCAATGACCAGCCAGGATTATCCGACATTTAATTTCCTGCAGTGGTACGTTGCTGAGCAGCACGAAGAAGAGAAACTGTTTAAATCCGTTATTGATAAATTGACCCTTGCCGGTAAAAGCGGTGAAGGCCTGTACTTTATTGATAAAGAGCTGGCAACGCTCGACACACAAAATTAATAATTACGGCAGCGACGCCCGGCGTTCGCTGCCGTATGAGTATTAATGGCGGCAAATTTTACTTTCGTGCGTATTAAATCCTTCCTCAGCGGCAATAAATTTGCCTTTTTTCTGCAAAAACGCCACCAGCTCCGCCGCGCTTAGATTTTCCGCCGAGCAGGTATGGAATCGAACCTCTTTCCCAAAACGGTCGATAATCGCCGCTTCCAGCGTAGCAACAGTGTAAGACTCGCCTGATGAAATCATCATTTGCAGCACTTCGTGACCATGAATCGATGGCATAACCCCTCCCGTAAAGGCCGAAGAATAAACCAGCCAGAGCGGCGGATTCTTGCGCCAGCGCAGCTTTCGCGCAACCCCCTGACATCGTAAATTTATCATTACACTCCCTGTAACCCTCATTTGACGAACTCACTGATTTCACATACTCTGCGCGGCATAATTAATTGTGTATTCCGTGATGGATAGAGAAAAGCGTGAAGAACCGCACTCTGGGTAGTATTTTAATCGTTGCCGGCACCACAATCGGCGCAGGGATGTTAGCGATGCCGCTGGCCTCGGCGGGCGTGGGTTTCGGCGTAACGTTTGGTTTGCTGATAACGCTGTGGGCGCTGATGTGTTATACCGCCTTATTGCTGCTGGAAGTGTATCAGCACGTGCCGGCTGATATGGGACTGGGGTCGCTGGCCGCGCGCTATCTCGGCCGCTACGGGCAGTGGGCTACCGGTTTTTGCATGCTGTTTCTGCTGTACGCTCTCACCGCCGCCTATATTAGCGGCGCCGGCGAGCTGCTGGCCTCCAGCCTCAACCAGTGGCTGGACTGGCGACTGCCTCCTGCGGCAGGCGTCCTGATTTTTACCGGGATCGGCGGGACGGTAGTGTGTATCGGAACCTCGCTGGTCGATCTTTTTAACCGCTTTCTGTTCAGCGCAAAAATTATCTTTCTCGCCATTATGCTGGCTCTGCTGCTGCCGCATATTCACCAGGTAAATTTACTGACGCTGCCGCTACAGCAGGGACTGGCTCTGTCAGCGATTCCGGTGATTTTTACTTCGTTTGGTTTTCACGGCAGCATACCCAGTATTGTGAGCTATCTGGGCGGGGATATTCGCAAGCTGCGTCGGGTATTTGTCATCGGGAGCTTTATTCCCCTGGTCGCCTATATTTTCTGGCAGCTGGCGACGCTCGGCAGCATTGACTCTCCCGTCTTTACCGCGCTGCTGGCAAAAAATGCCGGGCTTAACGGGCTGCTGGAAGCTATCCGCGAAGTGGTCGCCTCACCGCACGTTGAGCTGGCGGTGCATCTGTTTGCCGATCTGGCGCTGGCGACGTCATTTCTCGGCGTGGCGCTTGGGTTATTCGACTATCTGGCCGATCTGTTTCAACGCCAGAACAGCGCCGGTGGACGGATACAGAGCGGCCTGATTACCTTTTTGCCCCCGCTGGCGTTCGCGCTATTTTATCCGCGTGGCTTCGTGATGGCGTTAGGCTATGCGGGCGTCGCGCTGGCCGTGCTGGCGCTCATGCTGCCTGCGCTGCTGGTCATGAAGAGCCGCAAACAGCATCCTGATGCAGCATGGCGGGTCGCAGGAGGCTCAGCGGCGCTGTGGCTCGTCCTGCTCTGCGGGATCGGCATCGTCGCGATCCAGTTTGCGATTGTCGCAGGCTTGCTGCCCGCGGTAGGGTAAAAAGAAGGGGCCATATTGGCCCCCTCTTTTATTTGGCTAAACAGCACTGCTTATATTTCTTACCGCTGCCGCACGGGCAAGGATCGTTGCGCCCCACCTTCGCCTCATTCCGGATGGGCTGCTGAACTTCCGCCGGTTGCGCGTGCTCAGTCCAGTAGTTATAAAGCGCCAGGGCGGCAGGACGAATTCGCTCAACGCTGGCGACAAACTCTTCCGCGGATAATTCATCAAGCGCCTCAAATCGCTCCTCGGTACCGTGCAGGGCAATCACGTCCAGCTCCGCCTGCAGCTCAGCCGGCAACGCGGACCAGTCGCTCAGCCCCACTCCGCGCATATAGCCGAAGCACCACTCTTCAACAATCGTGAGCTCCTGCCCTTCCTCTTCGCGGCTGCCGAACATCGGTTCGAACTGTTCGGGATAATCGCTCAAGCGCTCGGCGATATCGCTCATTTGCTGCAGCGTCAGGTTCACAAAACGATCCCGCTCGCGATCGTTGGCCCAGCGCGGCACGTTATCCGCTCCGCCCCAGATAGCAAGCAGCCACTGCGCGGGTTCAATCTCCGTCGGCCCGGAGAGAATGGCCGTCAGCAGCCCATCAAGCTCGGCAACGTCCATGATGGTGCCTTCTACCGCGTATTTCGACAGGATATCGTCCAGCCATTCAACTTCGCTTTCGTTCAGGGGTCCAGTTTTCATAAACAGGCTCATCGTCGTAAAAAATGGCGCTTACAGTAGCGGAAATAGCGAGAGAAAACCACCCGGCTACTCAAGGTTCAGGCTGCGCAGCGTCTCAGCAATCTCACGAAAGGCATCCGGCGAAAGCGGTAACAGGGGACGCGGCAAACAATCCTCACCGCACAGACCGAGGATCGTCGCCGCTGCGGCAGTGACCCGCAGGCTTCCACCATACTTCCTGTAGAGCGTCCACAGCGGCTCCAGCCTGGCGCTTATTGCCTCCGCCCGCTGAGCCTCCCCCCGCGTCGCGGCCGCCGTCAGCTCTTTGGCGACGTGCGGGAACAGGCCGCCGCACACCGAATACCAGACTTCGCAGCCGGCGTTCAGGCCATCGGCCGCGCAGGCGTCTCCGCTAATCCCGATCGTCACCTCAGCCGGTAGCTGCCACCGCAGGCTCTGAACGCGCCGTGCGACGTCATTTTTAGCGGGGCCCGGTATTTTAATTGAGGCGATACCCGGCAGCGCAGCGATCGCGCCTTTAAGCGCATCCGAGGTCGTCACATGCGTGGTCACGGGGTTATCGTAAACGCAGACGGGCACGGAGACTTCGCGGGTGACGGTCTGGTAAAAAGCCAAAATCTCCTCTTCCGTCAGGGGCTGATAGGCGATTGCCGGCAGGAGCAGCGCGCTGGCCCCAGCCCGCTGCGCATCCTCTGCCAGACGAAGGACCCGATCGGTCCCCAGCGCCCCGATCCCTGCCATAAGCGGCACCGCTCCGGCATGCGATTTGGCCTGTCGGATAACCTGCATTCTCTGCTCGCGGCTGAGCCAGGCATAGCTTCCCGTGGAACCGAGCACGCCGAGAGCATCGACGGCAGATTCGGCGAGGCGAGTGACAATCCGGGCAAAAGCGGTTTCATCAACGCCATGCTGATGTAACGGAGTCAGAGGAAAAGCGCAGAGGCCAGTAAACATTTCATCCCCACTTATTGAGATAATGATAGATTGCCGACGCAGAATAACAACAGATGCGGGTTTTGTCCTATGACAAAAATGAATGAGGTGGGGCTGAGGTTCAAAAGCGAGGTTATGGAAATACAAAAACAAAAAAACCACCCGTAGGTGGTTTCACGACACTGCTTATTGCTTTGATTATTCTGCTTTATCCCAATGGTACCCGGAGCGGGACTTGAACCCGCACAGCGCGAACGCCGAGGGATTTTAAATCCCTTGTGTCTACCGATTCCACCATCCGGGCTCGGGATAGAAATTGGAGGCGCGTTCCGGAGTCGAACCGGACTAGACGGATTTGCAATCCGCTACATAACCGCTTTGCTAACGCGCCTTAATGCTTGAACACCCGCTGATGCCGATGTTGTAAACTGGAGCGGGAAACGAGACTCGAACTCGCGACCCCGACCTTGGCAAGGTCGTGCTCTACCAACTGAGCTATTCCCGCATCATCAAGCTAATTTGCTAATTACTTGATTTTGTTATCGTCTGTCAGACAGTGCTGCCGTTCGATGCGTTGCATTCTACTTACCTGGCGCAATGAGTCAACGATATTTTTTAAAACCTTGTGTTGTTTGCTGAAAATTGCGCCGAAACGATCACTGATCAAGCAAATCGCCGCGCGCCGCGTTCAAATACTGCAGCATGGACCACAGCGTCAGCACCGCCGCCACGAGGAACAGACCAATCCCCGCCCATTCAACCCAGATATTTGGGCGCCACAGCATCCACACCAGCGCGGCCATTTGCGCCGTGGTTTTGACTTTGCCTATCCATGACACCGCCACGCTGCTGCGCTTGCCCAGTTCGGCCATCCACTCGCGCAGCGCGGAGATAATAATTTCACGCGCGATCATGGTGGCGGCCGGTAACGTCACCCACCAGGTATGGTAATGCTCGGCAACCAGTACCATCGCAATAGCCACCATGACTTTATCCGCGACCGGATCGAGGAAAGCGCCGAAACGCGTGCTCTGATTCCAGCGACGCGCCAGATAACCATCAAACCAGTCGGTCACCGCTGCGACAAAGAAAATTAGCGCACAGGCAAAAGGGGCCCAGGTAAACGGCAGATAAAACGCCAGTACAAAGAACGGGATAAGAATGACGCGAAACAGAGTAAGCAACGTAGGGATATTAAATTGCATAGTAACGGGTAACTATCTGTTGTAAGTAAAAATTAGCCCTATGTTGCTACAGAGCCCCTAATGTTTCAACGAGTAGAAGATCTTTTCTGCCAGACCGTGAGATATACCCGGTACTTGCGCAATTTCTTCGACGCTGGCTTTCTGCAACCCCTGCAGACCGCCCATATATTTCAGCAGCATCTGTCGGCGTTTGGGTCCGACCCCCTCAATGGTTTCCAGCGTGCTGGTGCTTTTTACTTTTGCCCGTTTCTTACGGTGGCCGGTAATGGCGTGATCGTGCGACTCGTCGCGAATATGCTGAATCACATGCAGCGCGGGGGAGTCCGGCGGCAGACTAAAGCCCTCGCCTTCCGGTTCAAAGAATAACGTCTCCAGGCCCGCTTTACGATCGCTGCCTTTTGCCACGCCCAATAACAGAGGGTGACTTTTATCCCACGGCACGTCCAGCTCGGCAAAAACCGTCTTCGCCTGCCCAAGCTGGCCTTTACCGCCGTCGATCAGGATAACATCGGGAATTTTACTCTCTTCTATTGCCTTACCGTAGCGACGGCGCAGGACCTGATTCATCGCCGCGTAATCATCTCCCGGCGTGATGCCGGTAATATTGTAACGGCGATACTCTGCGCGCAGCGGTCCGTTGCTATCAAAAACCACGCACGACGCCACCGTCTGTTCGCCCATCGTATGGCTGATGTCAAAGCATTCCATCCGATTGACGGCCGGAAGCTTGAGTAATGTCGCCAGCGCCCGCAAACGTTGCGTAATCGTTGAATGCTGGGAAAGCTTGGTGGTCAGCGCCGTCGCGGCGTTCGTGCGCGCCAGCTTCAGGTAACGGGCGCGATCGCCGCGGGGTTTGGTCTGTACGTTAACCCGGCGCCCGGCCAGCTCTGAGAGCGAATCCGCCAGCAGGGTTTTGTCGCCCAGGTTAAAATCCAGCAGGATCTCGCCCGGCAGCGTCCGCATCTGGCTGCCCTGCAAATAGAACTGTCCGACAAAGGTTTCCACCACTTCACCGAGTTCGGTGCCATTCGGCACTTTGGGGAAATAGCTGCGGCTACCAAGGACTTTACCCTGGCGGATAAACAGTACGTGGACGCACGCCATGCCGGCATCAAACGAGACGCCGATAACATCCAGATCGTCACCGGTATTGGAGACGAACTGTTTCTCCGTTACCCGACGTACGGCCTGAATCTGGTCGCGGATCCGCGCTGCCTCTTCAAATTCCAGCGCCTGGCTGGCCTTTTCCATGCGGGCAATCAGCTGAGTCAGT
Organism: Klebsiella sp. CN_Kp106; assembly: GCF_040064575.1. Taxonomy (NCBI): domain Bacteria; kingdom Pseudomonadati; phylum Pseudomonadota; class Gammaproteobacteria; order Enterobacterales; family Enterobacteriaceae; genus Klebsiella; species Klebsiella sp. CN_Kp106. The sequence continues at coordinate 196,096 of NZ_JBEAIG010000071.1, forward strand.
ACCTGATCGTCTTTGCCCGCCAGGAACAGGCGCACGTAGTCGACCTGCTGGGCATACTCTTCCTCGCTCACCAGTCCGGCAACGCACGGCCCCAGACAGCGGCCAATTTGATACTGCAGGCAAGGCCGCGAACGGTTGCGATAGACGCTGTTCTCACACTGGCGGATAGGGAAGATTTTTTGCAGCAGCGCTAACGTCTCGCGAACCGCGTAGCCGTTGGGGAACGGGCCAAAATATTCGCCTTTCGCATGCTTCGCCCCACGATGCGTCGCCAGGCGAGGATGCGTATCGCCGCTAAGGAAAATAAAGGGATAGGATTTATCATCGCGCAGCAGCACGTTGTAACGCGGCTGGTATAGTTTGATGTAGTTATGCTCAAGCAGCAGCGCTTCCGTTTCGGTGTGGGTCACGGTAACGTCAATCTGGGCGATAAGCGCCACCAGCGCTTCGGTTTTACGCGAAGCCAGGTTGCTGCGAAAATAGCTGCTCAGCCGCTTTTTCAGGTCTTTCGCTTTGCCTACATAGATAACAGTACCGCCAGCGTCATACATACGATAGACGCCCGGCTGGCTGGTTACTGTTTTCAGGAAAGCTTTTGCATCAAAAACATCACTCACTGACTTGCTAACGACTCCGCATTGCACAGGCCATGGCGAATTGCCAGGTGCGTCAGCTCCACATCGCCGTGTATGTTCAGTTTACTGAACATACGATAGCGGTAGCTGTTCACGGTCTTGGGACTCAGATTCAACTGCTCTGAGATCTCGTTGACCTTCTGACCTTTAGTAATCATTAGCATAATCTGCAATTCTCGCTCAGACAAACTGGCAAACGGCGACTCCGCCTTCTCCGGTTCAATCTGGCTTAGCGCCATCTGCTGGGCGATATCAGAGGCGATATAACGCTGACCCGATGCCACGCAGCGAATCGCATTCACAACCTCCTGCGGCGCGGCGCCTTTACTGAGGTAGCCAGCAGCCCCGGCCTGCATGACTTTCGCCGGCAGCGGATTTTCCGTATGCACGGTCAGCATTATCACTTTGGCATCAGCAACGGAACGGGCAATTTTTCGCGTAGCCTCAAGGCCGCCGATACCCGGCATGTTCATATCCATCAGGACTACATCAACGGGATTCGCGCGGCACCATTTCACGGCATCCTCACCGCAGCAGGCCTCGCCGGCAACTTTAATCCCTTTTATATCTTCCAGAATGCGTCGTATCCCTGCGCGCACCAGTTCGTGGTCATCAACAAGAAGGACGTTGATCAAAGGAATATTCTCCAGAATTAGGGATAACGCTACTGATAGCTTATCTCCCACATATTACCGGGTTTTAACCTAATTTTGAAAGCCAAAAAATGTGCTGGGAAAGATTTCTTGCGCAATTATGGAAATTTGTCTGCACACCCGCTGGAAAGCCATACATAACATAGAGTTGTACAACAGTTATTTTTTAACATTCATCATACAGATTACGTAAAAACACAACACATTGCGTAGGCGATAAATATGTGCCTGAATATGTAACAATTATTAACACGAACACGGGGCGTACGAAAAAATTAACACGCTTAGATCTCATGAATACGTATTATTCAGTCAATTAAATCATTCACCACTCGGATGAAAGAACAGAAATCAAGCACTCCTTTTTTTTCCTTTGCTTGTGGTATACTGCGCCGCCTTCACTTTTAGTCATGCGCAATTGCGCAGAAAGCAATCGAGGATATAGATGAGCACTCCAGATTTTTCCACTGCGGAAAATAACCAAGAACTGGCACAGGAAGTTTCGTGTCTGAAAGCAATGATAACGCTGATGCTGCAGGCCATGGGTCAGGCTGATGCAGGCCGCGTGATTATTAAAATGGAAAAACAAATCGCGCAGATGGAAGATGAGGCTCAGGCTGCCGTATTCTCCAGCACCGTTAAGCAAATTAAGCAGGCATATCGTCAGTAATCAATTACCGGCTGAAGGTATTACTAACAGCCGGTCTTACGTCTGGCACGCAGAACAACACATGAGATCAAATTAGGCCCGTCGCTACGGCATAGCAGGCAATTTGGGTTTTGTTTGGCGCGTTGAATTTTCGCTGCATATTTTTCTGATGGAAATTGACGGTATTTTCTGAGATAGACAGAATCATTGCCACCTCAGCCGAGGTTTTCCCTTCCGCCGTCCATTTCAAAATCTCCAGTTCACGTCGACTAAATTTCATTTCCGGCGGCATAACCATCTCGTCCTCCAGGCGCAAAAGCGTCAGCAGGCTCAATTCGGTTAGCGTTCTTAAGCGCATCTCCAGTTCATCTTCCGCAAAGGGTCCCTGGCTATGGTTGGTTCCTGAAACGGATAAGAATCCCTGAGCATGGTTCGGCAGCGTCAGGCACTGCGTGACGCCCTTACGTAATCCATGGTCGCGCGCGCCGTCCCATAATTCCGGTGTATCATGGAATAGCTTGTCGTTCCATGGCAGATGCCCACGAAGGAAATTCTCCTTGCGCAGCACCGGGTCGATCGCCAGATAATTCTCGGCTTGATAATGCGCCATCCAGGCCTGAGGATAGGTCGATTGCAGCGTCACCCTGGGCCGAGTAAAAGGCACGGGATGCCGTACGCAGAGTGCGAAGTAGTCATATTCCAGCCCTTTTGCTTCCTGCTGCAGAAGATGATAAACCCCCTCGCCTGCAGAAACGGACTGAAATTGTTGCAGCATTTCCCGCCGCCAGCTGAAAAAATCATTGTCCCTCATAACTAACCAAATAACTCCTGAGTGATAATCATTATTATAAATACATAAAACTAACACATAAATCCTGCTTATATGTATAAAAAATGGCAGCCACCGCATTTATTAGACTACGTCCGGCGAAAGTACCGGATACGTTAAAAAAATTATGCCAATTGATGTGGCACAAAACCTTGACAGATGTATCGTCGTTGCTTATGACCACCATCCGGACATGCTTTTTTTGCTGATAAACCGGTTATTCAGCGCTGCCCGGCCGCATCCGTCAGCACAAGCCTGAGCGAATGCGGCCGGCGCGGGGCGATTACTGCATCAGGAATTTTTCGAGGAACTGGCGGGTACGCGCGTGCTGAGGATTGGCAAACAGCGCTTTTGCTTCACCCTGTTCAACGATACGCCCCTGATCCATAAAAATAGCGCGGTCCGCCACGTCGCGGGCAAAGCTCATCTCATGGGTCACGATAACCATCGTGCGCCTCTCCTGCGCCAGCTGGCGAATGGTATTGAGTACCTCCCCTACCAGCTCAGGATCTAATGCCGACGTTGGCTCATCAAACAGAATGACATCCGGACGCATCGCCAGCGCGCGAGCAATCGCCACGCGCTGCTGCTGCCCGCCGGACAAACGACGCGGGTAGCTATTTTCTTTACCGGTAAGCCCAACTTTCGTCAGCAGTTCACGCGCCCGGGCGATGGATTCATTTTTATCCTCCCCTTTAACGATGACCGGCCCTTCGATAATGTTTTCCATCACCGTACGATGGGGGAAAAGATTAAAATTCTGAAACACAAAGCCCACGTGCTGACGCAGGCGGCGAATGGCCGCTTTTTGCTGGTTGATGCTGCGCCCGGCATCGATCGTCACATCGCCTACGCGAATCGTGCCGCTTTCCGGCTGCTCCAGGAGATTAATACTGCGCAGCAGCGTCGTTTTCCCCGAACCGCTGGGACCGATAATCGCCACCACTTCCCCTTGTTGAACCTCAAGATCGATACCATGAAGCACCGTCTGGCCATGGAATTTTTTCACCAGGTTTTTGACTTCAATCGCACTCATTTTGGATCTCGCTCCTGGCGGTTCAGCTGATTTTCAAAATAGTTTTGCAGCGTGGAAAGCACCGTTGCCATTACCCAGTAGATAAGCGAAGCGGCCAGGTACATGGTGAATACCTCCAGCGTCCGGGAGGTGATCAGCTGAGCCTGACGGAACAGTTCTGGCACCTGGATAGTTGCCGCCAGCGAGGTATCTTTCACCAGGCTGATAAAACTGTTGGAAAGCGGCGGTAACGCCACGCGCGCGGCCTGAGGAAGAATCGCGCGGCGCATTGCCTGCCAGCGCGTCATACCGATACTCGCCGCGGCCTCCCACTGCCCTTTATCAATGGAGGCAATCGCTGCGCGCAGCGTTTCCGCCGCGTAGGCCGCCGTGTTTAAAGACAGGCCGATCATCGCCGCGGGAATAGGATCCAGCTCGATGCCGAACTGCGGCAAGCCGTAGTAGATCATAAACAGCTGCGCAATCAGCGGCGTTCCGCGAAAGATGGAGATGTACATCCGCGCCAGCCATTTAATCGGCCAGACGGGCGACATGCGCATCAGCGCCAGAATAAACCCCAGCACGAGGCCAAAAAACATGCCGCCGATGCTGAGCTGTAGCGTAAATACCGCGCCCTTCAGCAGAAAAGGCGCGGAATCAATAACCAGTTGGATACTCTCTTGCATTCTATGTGTTCTGCATTAGATATGAGGATGATAGGCGAACAGCGCAGGCGCGCCGCCGGTGTGAACAAACAGTATTGGGCCTTCATCCTTAAAGCGCTTCTGGCTGATACCATCAATCAATCCGGCCATCGCCTTCCCGGTATACACCGGATCCAGCAGGATACCTTCCAGCTGCGCCAGCAGCTTCACCGCCGCCATCCCTTCGTCGTTCGGTATTCCGTAACCCGGCGCAAAGTACTCATCCCACAGCTGAATACCGGCCTTTGCCTCCAGTTCCAGGCTATTTGCCACCGCCTGCTGCAGCGCAGCCACTTTTGGCAGTTGGTCAGCCACGCTGCGCGATACGGTCACGCCGATAAGCTCGGCATTGGGCATCAGCTGCTCCAGTCCCACGGCGAGGCCGGCATGCGTACCGGCGCTGCCGGAGGCGACGACCACGGAGGAGAGCTCGACCGCCCCTTCGCACTGCTGGGCAATTTCCAGCGCGCTCTCCACATAGCCCAGCGCGCCCAGCGCGTTCGAACCGCCAACCGGAATCACGTACGGACGATAGCCCTGAGCTTCAATGCGGGTCGCCAGCGCTTCCAGCTGAGCATTAGGATCGGTCAGCGCGTCGCACATTTCGACCTGAGTATTAAACAGGTCAAGCAGCAGGCGGTTACCGTTGGTCAGGTAGTTCTCAGCCCGGGTACCCATTGGATTCTCCAGTAGCGCCACGCAGTGCAGGCCGAGCTTAGCCGCCACCGCCGCCGTCTGGCGCACATGGTTGGACTGGATAGCTCCTGCGGTAATCAGGGTATCCGCCCCTTCTCGCAGTGCATCGGCAGCCAGAAATTCAAGCTTACGTAGCTTGTTGCCCCCCATCGCAAGCGGGGTTACATCATCGCGCTTGATAAAAATTTCGCGTCCAAGGTAATCGGACAAGCGCGGCAGATATTCCAGCGGCGTCGGCGCGCCAATCAGTTCCAGACGCGGGAATAGGGTTAAATTTTGCAGTGACATAAGACCTCCTGACTGAATTATCCTTGATTATGCACGCTGTGACGCGCGAAATAAAAAAAGGCGCTATCAGGAGCGCCTTTTTTCACCGCTGGCCGTTACTTCGTGACGTCAGCGCCAAACCATTTTTCCGACAGCGCCTTCAGGCTGCCGTCTTTTTGCATATCCGCAATGGCGCCATCAACCGCTTTCAGCAGGTCTTCATTACCTTTGCGCAGCGCGACGCCGGACTCCTGGCGAGAGAAGGCTTCACCGGTGACGGCAAGGGTGTTACCGGTTTTCTTCACCAGATCCAGCGCTGCCAGACGGTCAACCAGGATGGCGTCAATTCGCCCTACGCGCAGATCCTGGTATTTCGTCGGGTCATCATCATAAGTCCGAATGTCGACGCCCTGTACGTTCTGGCGCAGCCACTCTTCGTAGTTGGTCCCCAGGCCGACGCCAACTTTCTTACCTTTCAGGTCGGCTGCGGTTTTAATCACGCCTTCGTTACCTTTTTTCACCAGCGCCTGGATCCCGGAAACGGTGTACGGCGTCGAGAAGTCATATTTTTGCTTACGCTGATCGGAAATAGTGACCTGGTTTATCACCACATCGATACGTTTAGAGTCCAGCGAAGCCAGCATGCCGTCCCATTTCGTGGGTTTAAGGTCAGCCTTCACGCCCAGATGTTTCGCCAGTTCATTAGCAAAATCCACCTCGAAGCCGGTCAGCTTACCGTCATCTCCCTGATAGCTGAATGGCGGATATGTCCCTTCCAGACCCACGCGTAGCGTGCCGCGCTCTTTAACCTGATTAAGCAGATTTTCAGCAGCAAAGGTTTTTACGCTGACGCCGGTCATTAATACGACGGCCATTGCGCCCATCAGCGCCTGACGACCCAGAAGTGCTAATTTCATAGATACCCCTAAAAGAGTGATATTTTGCTGTAGTGTAAGGCGTTTAACCTTAGTCACCAACATCGATACGCTACATCTTATTCCAAATTATTATATATGATACCTTTTAGGGCATAGTGAAAACGTATCGAAAACATCTCCATTTTGCTGGATATCTCTCATACTGCAATGGTCAGCTTGATGACGTATGGAGCATGGAAGATGAAAAACCCCACGTTACTGCAGTGCTTTCACTGGTACTACCCCACCGGCGGCGAGTTATGGCGTGAAGTCGAAGCCCTGGCGCCAAACCTCAACGAAATCGGCATTAACATGATTTGGTTGCCTCCTGCCTACAAAGGCGCCTCCGGCGGCTACTCTGTCGGTTATGATTGCTACGATCTGTTTGACCTCGGCGAATTCGACCAGAAGGGGTCTGTCGCCACAAAATATGGCGATAAAGCCCAGCTGCTGGCCGCCATATCCGCCCTGCGCCAGCATGATATCGCCGTACTCCTTGACGTCGTGGTCAACCATAAAATGGGCGCGGATGAAAAAGAGCCGGTACGTATTCAGCGGGTTGATCAAAACGACCGCACGCAAATCGCCGAGGAGATTGTGGAATGTGAAGCCTGGACGCGCTACACCTTCCCGGTACGCGCCGGCAAATACTCTGAATTTATCTGGGATTATAAGTGCTTCAGCGGCATCGACCATATTGAGAATCCTGATGAAGATGGCGTGTTTAAAATCGTCAACGACTATACCGGAGAGGGATGGAACGATCAGGTTGATGATGAAATGGGTAACTTCGACTACCTGATGGGTGAAAATATCGATTTTCGCAATCGGGCGGTAACTGAGGAGATTAAGTACTGGGCCCGCTGGGTGATGGAACAGACCGGCTGCGATGGCTTCCGCCTCGATGCGGTTAAACATATCCCCGCCTGGTTTTATAAAGAGTGGATTGACCACGTCCAGGAGGTGGCGACAAAGCCGCTGTTTATCGTGGCGGAATACTGGTCGCATGAAGTCGATAAGCTCCAGCAGTATATCGACATGGTTGACGGTAAGACGATGCTCTTTGACGCGCCGCTGCAGATGAAATTCCATGAAGCCTCGCGGCAGGGTCGCGACTATGACATGAGCCAGATTTTTAGCGGCACCCTGGTGGAAGCCGACCCGTTCCACGCCGTAACCCTGGTGACCAACCATGATACCCAGCCGCTGCAGGCGCTGGAGGCTCCGGTTGAGGCCTGGTTCAAACCGCTGGCTTATGCGCTCATTTTGTTACGTGAAAACGGCGTTCCGTCCGTCTTTTATGCCGACCTGTTCGGCGCCAGCTACGAAGATACCGGCGGCGACGGCGAAACCTACGCCATTGAGATGCCGGTTATCGAGCAATTACACGAACTGATCGATGCCCGTCAGCGTTTTGCTCACGGCGTACAAACGCTGTGGTTCGATCATCCGAACTGTATCGCTTTCAGCCGCAGCGGCACCGAAGAGGATCCGGGCTGCGTGGTGGTGCTTTCCAACGGTGACGACGGAGAAAAAACGCTTCCTCTGGGGGAAAACTACCGTAATAAACGCTGGCGTGATTTTCTCGGCAACCGCGAGGAAGTGATTGAAACCGACGATGAAGGAAACGGGGTTTTTACCTGTAACGGCGGCAGCGTCAGCGTCTGGGTTATCGAAGAGGTGCTATAAAATACAGAGAAACGCAGCGGGCTGAGAAGGGTTTCAGCCCGCAAAAAGCTTATTGCCCGCTTTTATCAGCCGAGGCCTTTTTCCATGCCTGTTCACACTCCGGGGTGAGACGATCCACCCGCTTGAGCGTCATCCGGTCGTAGCTCAGGGTATCGCCTTCGCGCTCAATCGGATAAACATCCAACGCGGAGGTGACGTTATAAACCGCATCATCACGCTTCATTAATTTACCCGGCAGGACGATAACCCGCTGCCACTGGCGACAGTCAAGGGTATTGCCCTCTTTGGTGACGATCAGGCTCGCAATCGCATCCGGGCTCATCATTTCACTCTGCGGGCCGGCCGATTGCCAGTATCCTTCCAGCCCAGCCGGCGCTGGCGCTTTAACAACCTCGCTGTAGCTATCAACCTGAACACACCCGGCCAGGGCCAGCAGAGCGCCAGCAAACACTATCTTTTTCATCATCCATCCCACACACCGATAAAAAAACATTGTGGCATTAAAGCGTTAAGCTCGCCACCCTTCGCGATTCGGCAACAGCGCAGCAGGGCGAACGTCGGGCACACCCAATATGGTAAAAAATAGCCTTCGAATGTTAAGTTATTCTAACCCATCGAATAAAACCCATAAATCAGCAGGTGTTATTTTAACCATTCAATATAAGGATAATCCTATTTTAAAAAGCCGCTAAAATGGCAAACTTATATATGACGGGTATTTATTGTTTTTATTTCCTCCACATAGCGATTTGTAGCCTTTACTTTGAGAATATTCCTGGCAAATTATGGGGCTTATTACGGAATAGTTCAGGCTGCCTAATGGTTCCACGGCAGCAGTCATTTTTTATTGCTAACAAAATGGACTTCATCGCGCTTGTCAGCGAGGAATAAATTATCGTTACGTGTTGATTGAGGATGGGTCATGTCAACGATTATCATGGATTTGTGCAGCTTCACCCGGCTGGGATTAACCGGGTACCTGACGGGCAGAGGGGTAAGGAAGCGCGATATCACTGAAGTACACAGTGCGCCGAGCCTGAAGGCTCTCTGCGAGACCAGCCGCCCGACGGTGGTATTTATCAATGAAGACTGCTTTATTCATCATGAAGAGAGCAACCAGCTTATCCGGCAAATCATTAGCCAGTATCCTGCGACGCTATTTGTTATCTTTATGTCGCTGGCGAATATACATTTCGATCACTACCTGCTGGTGCGCAAAAACTTACTTATCTGCTCTAAATCCCTGACCGAAAAAGACCTGGACGACATCCTTGCCATCCGCCTGAAATATGAGAACTATCGTCCCACCCGGATTAATATCCCCACGCTATCCTTAAGCCAGACCGAATCAAATATGCTGCAGATGTGGATGGCCGGGCACGGAACCTCGCACATATCAGCGCAGATGAACATTAAGGCCAAAACCGTCTCATCGCATAAGGGCAATGTTAAAAAGAAAATTCATACCCACAACAAACAGGTGATTTATCATATCGTACGACTGGCTGAAAACATCACCTCTGGAATTCACGTCAACCTGCGTTGAAAGACGCTGGCGGCCGCTGCCGCCAGTTCACTTGAGGCAAATCACTCGTCCCGCTCAACGAAAATACCGTCGGGATGACCGTTCTCATTAAAAAACCAGATCCCGAGCGGGTAATCTTCCAGCGAAACCAGATACATTACGCCTTCGCTAAACGACTCTATCGCCAGTACAACACCCGATCGACGTGGGCCACCATCGGTCTTCACCGTGACACGATCGTTTACCTGCATAACTCATCTCCTCTATTTTTGAGCCAGTGTAGAACAAAACTGCCGATCGCGCAGTGTCCTGCCCGGTAACTGCTGTTTTTGTAGACCGACTATACTTAAATAGCCCTGTCTGAGTTAAGCGAGGTACCCGCAATGAAAACCGCCAAAGAAAATCAAGGCGCAGGAAGCGTAGACGTTGACGCCCTGCTGGCGGCGATTAATGAAATCAGCGAAAGTGAAGTTCAGCGTACGCAAGACGATCCCCACCACGTCAGTATTGATGGCCGGGGTTACCACACCTGGCGCGAGCTGGCTGAGGCCTTTGAGCTCGATATCCATGATTTCAGCATCACCGAAGCCAACCGCTGAATTCTGAGCGAAAAAAATCCCGACTCGCAGGAGTCGGGATGAAGCTTGCTAATGCAAGAAGCACTTGAAAATTCGTTACACCAGGATATCCGATGCGCTACAAACATTACCCTCAATTATTTTGCATGACAACAAACATTCATGAAGCAAATTATTGAAAAATGTGGCTTACCTTCCCCCTCACGCCGGCAACGCTCGCCAGGCAAGGACTGCGGACATTTGTTCTTCCACGAACGTCCGATCGCCGCCAAACGTTTTTTAAGAATAATCTCACCAAAATAACCGTAGTGGATGATTTCAATTCAATTTATTTACATGAGGAATTAATTTTACCCTTCGGCGCAGACCCGATCGCGTCCGTTTTGCTTGGCCAGATACAGGCGATGATCGGCAACAGACTGCAAATTTTCAAAGTTATACTCACCCGAATCCTCGCTACAGCTCACCCCAAACGAAGCGGTAATACGCAAAGACGTGCTGTTACCCAGCAAAATTTCGCGGCTATTGATCCGGATACGGATCCGTTCAGCAATCGCCTTCGCTTCTTTTAACGCAGTATTCGGCAGCACAATACAAAACTCCTCCCCGCCAACTCTCCCCGCAAGATCGCCTTGCCGAATATGGCTGGCGATAGTACTGGCCACCAGCGACAGCACGCGATCGCCCGCGTGATGGCCGTATCGGTCGTTAACGCTTTTGAAATAATCCAGATCGAGCTGAATCACCGTAACGGGCCGCTTTAGACGCTCGCTCAAGCGAGTTTCTGCAGTGGCGCGTTCAAACAGCGCGCCGCGGTTTAATAGACGGGTTAACGCATCGTGCCAGGCCTGCCACTCCAGGGAGGTCTGCAGCACGCTCATATTGCGCACCATTCGGCGGATCACCAGCCAGGAGATCATCAACATCAGCGTGAACATGAGCCACATCAGCATTAAAGCAATAGTGATGCTGCCAAAGTCACCGCGGACGCCTTCCCGGATCGTATGGATACGGATCAGTACCCCATCAAAATTGCGTAAGTTTTCCCAGCTGATATAACGCGTGACCAGGCGAATCCCCCCCTGATTCTCATGAGAAGACGCGCGGCTCAGCATCTCCTGTTCCCGCGGCGACAGCAGCGTCAGTACGTTGCCCGGCGCGGAAGAGGCAATCAAATTGAGCTGATTATCGTAAAGCTGGTACTCGCCCTCTTCGCCCGTTTTAATCGCATTGACCAGAAACGTTTTCATCTCTTGTACCGAGAAATCCATCGCCAGCACGCCGAGCCAATAGCGCTGGAAATCAAGCGGAATAGACGCCGTCACCACCTGCATTTCGCGCTGCGATGCCTCATCGGGAAAGGTTTGCCACACGATGCCGCGCGCAGGATTATTCCTCTGCGTTTGCCGGGTAAACCAGGGGGCGCTTGTCGCCCGCGAATACAGCGCCAGCGCCTGTGTCGCATTCTTCAGCGGCTCGGTGGTGGTAAAAAAGCCATTGCGCGACACGTACAGCATACGTTTCGCAAAACCACGGTTGTTATTAGCCAGACGCAGCATATAGCCCAGCTCAAGAGTGGCCATGAGCTCATTGCCGGAAAAGGAATTATCGCGAGAGAGAAGCGCGTCGCCGTCGACAAATGCATCGGCAACGCCATAGACCGGCAGCGTCCGCCGGTTATGAATCTCAACGGACCAGAGGGGATCATGCCGCTTTTTTAAATAATCCTCTTCCGCCTTGCGCAATACGACAAAATCCAGCGGCGTTCCCAGCGCCGATTGCATCCCGTTACGAAAAAAAATCATTCTGTCGATGTTAAACTGCAGCAGGCTGTCGAACTCATGGGAAACGTTTTCAAGATTATTGCGCTGATTTGCGACGTAGGCTTCTTCCAGAACCTTGATCTCACGCCATATCAACAACGTGGAAAAGCAGAAGACGATAAAAAAACAGAGGTTAACCACATATCCGGGGCTTAAAATCTGGCGCAATTTTTTCACCCACATCAGCTTATCCATCGTTTTCTCGCAGCACGGTTAAAGAAGCAAACGTCATCCACGCTCCCTGTTCGTAAAACAACCATTAATATGAAAGCGCCCGACGAATGCCGGGCGCTGATAACGGGTCAGGAGCGGTTCAGCTTCCCTCCCCCTCCGCGAATAAGTTCATCTTCACGAAACGCCTCGCGCTTAACGCCGTAACCGTCATACCAGCGACATTCAACCATGCCGTTGGCGAACCCGGTAACGACCATTCGGGGGCCACCGCTTTTACGCCTGACTTCATCACTGACCAACAAGACCATTTTTGCCTCCGGTATCAGGAAGAAACAGATTTAACATAGACGAAGCTGAACCACTTTGCATGACCAGGAGCACATTTACTTTGCCGGACGACGCAGAGCGGCAATCGCTTTCACTCCAGCCAGCACGATGGCGCCAATGATGAATCCCAGCACCAGGTTGGCGCCCGTTGGCAGCAGCGAGGCAATGACCCCGTTCTGTCCATGGGCCAGATTTTCAATAGCGTGGTGCAGCGGCGCAATACCGTGGACCACAATACCGCCGCCCACCAGGAACATCGCCAGAGTGCCAACGATGGACAACACTTTCATCAGACGGGGCGCGATCGCCAACAACGCCTTGCCTGTCCACTGCGCCAGCGAGCTGGTTTTCTCCACCAGCCAGTAGCCCATATCATCCAGCTTGACGATGATCCCCACCAGACCGTAGACCCCCACCGTCACCAGAAGCGCGATGCCGGATAAAATCAGGATCTGATTCAATAACGGCGCTTCCGCCACAATCCCAAGCGTGATGGCGACAATTTCAGCCGACAAAATAAAATCGGTGCGTATCGCCCCTTTCACTTTATCCCGTTCAAAAGCCATAGGGTCCTGGTTCGCCAGGGCCTCAAGCCGCCGCTGGCGAACCTGCGGATCCTCCTTGTGTTTGCGCGCCTGCAGGCTGTGCAGCACCTTCTCGACGCCTTCAAAGCACAGAAACGCGCCCCCCAGCATCAGCAGCGGCGTAATCGCCCACGGAATAAAAGCGCTGATCAACAACGCCAGCGGCACCAGGATGACTTTATTGATCAATGAGCCTTTGGCTACGCCCCAAACGACCGGCAGTTCGCGGTTAGCCCGCACGCCGGTGACCTGTTGAGCATTAAGCGAGAGATCGTCTCCCAATACGCCTGCCGTTTTTTTTGCTGCCAGTTTCCCCATGACCGAAATATCATCGAGTAACGTGGCAATATCATCCAATAAGGTTAATAGACTACTTCCCGCCAAAATTGCATTCCTTCATTTATGATTGTTCCTCCTGAAGTATGAAGCAAAAGCGCTTTTTCGCCCACCGGTGTCCATAGTCAACAAAAATTTAACCATAGCAGGCGAATTAAAGCACTCGCCAGCACGATAGTTTTCACGTTTACTATACGTCCCCTTTCTATCTCTGCACCGTCGTGAGGAAGTATGTCTACCCGTCAGCTGTTACCGCTCATCGGGGCGCTGTTTGCGCTGTATATCATCTGGGGTTCCACCTATTTCGCTATCGCCGTCGGCGTCGCCAGCTGGCCTCCGCTGATGATGGCTGGCGTGCGTTTTCTTTCCGCGGGCGCAGTGCTGACTGCCTGGCTACTGGCAACCGGTCATAAGCTGCCTGCGCGAAAGCCGCTGCTTAACGCGGCGCTGATTGGTGTGCTGCTACTGGCGGTAGGTAATGGCTTTGTGACGCTCGCCGAACATCAGCACGTGCCTTCAGGCATTGCGGCGGTCATGGTCGCGACGGTGCCGCTGTTCACCCTGTGTTTTAGCCGCTTTTTTGGTATTGCGACCCGTAAGCTTGAGTGGTTGGGTATCGCTATTGGCCTCGCGGGGATCGTACTGCTCAACAGCGGCGGCAACCTGAACGGTAATCCCTGGGGCGCGCTGCTGATACTTATCGGTTCAATGAGCTGGGCTTTTGGTTCCGTCTACGGCTCGCGAATCGAGCTACCAACGGGGATGATGGCGGGCGCCATTGAGATGCTGGCGGCAGGCGTCGTGCTGATGATTGCTTCCACGCTAACCGGAGAAAAATTAACCCAGATGCCGTCGTGGTCCGGTATTTTTGCCGTCGCCTATCTGGCTATCTTCGGTTCGCTTATCGCCATTAACGCATATATGTATTTGATTCGTAACGTAACACCGGCGGTAGCGACCAGCTATGCCTACGTAAACCCGGTGGTCGCCGTACTGCTGGGAACCGGCTTTGCCGGAGAAAGCTTATCTGCCGTAGAGTGGCTGGCGCTCGGGATTATCATCTTCGCGGTCATTCTGGTGACGCTCGGCAAATACCTGCTCCCGGCGCGTCGTGAAATTACATCCTGTAAGGCGGAGAAGTAACGTCCAGCACACCTATGCCCTGAGTATCGATCTGCGCGCACTGACCGCCGCCGCAGATCCACTCTTCCAGCCGTTCTCCCAGCGCGTCGTCATTGAGCTTCTTTCGCCCGCGCAGCGCGCACTCCCAGACCACCAGCACCCGCCATCCCTGCTCCGCCAGTCGCCCGATATCCCGGCGATCGCGCGCCACGTTTTTGGCTATTTTATCCAGCCAGAACGCGGTTCTTGTGGCGGGAACCTTGAACAGATAGCAATCATGATGATGCCAGAAGCAGCCGTGGGTAAAGATAACGCACTGATAGTCCGCCACGACAAAATCCGGGCGGCCGGGCAGCGCGGCATCCTGTACGGTAAAAGAGAATCCGGCGCCCGCCAGTAGCCCAGCCAGCCGTTTCTCTATTGCCGTATCGCGGGTGCCTATCGCGCGCATGTTTTTACTGCGGGTGGCTTTATCGTGAACGTCGGCCATGGTTAATCTCTTGCTCACGCCTGGCAACCGCTTGTTCAATACGCGGCGCCAGCAGCTTCGCCACCGCCGCAAATACCGGCACGACGACGGAATTGCCAAACTGGCGATAGGCCTGGGTATCCGAGACCGGAATACGGAAGCGATATCCCTGCGGCGTCTCAAAACCCATAAGCCTCGCGCACTCGCGGGGCGTCAGCCTGCGCGGACGACGAAGCTGGTTTTCAGGGTCATCAAAATGCTTTTCGCCCAGAGGCCGATCCCAGCCCCGGTCAATGAGGATTTCCGCGCCATCTTTGTAATAGCGCGCAGAGAGCGTTCGCGCCACGCTGTGCGGATTCGTTGGGTCGACGAGCCCGTAGCCAAAACCGTTCCCCCGCTCCTGGTGCTTACGCGCGTAGCGATAGAGATACTTCCACAGCACCCTGGTGAGAATAAATTTGTCGTCAACCGCGGGCTCCAGCAGCTCGCCAAAGGTCGGCCGGCGAGTGGGATAGAGAGCGGCGATATCGCGCAGGGTAAATCCCTCATGCAGCTGGAGATCGCGCCGGAAACCCACCAGCACAATACGCTCCCTGTGCTGGGGTAAAAAATAGCGCCCGTCGATGACTTTAGGGTCATCCGCCCCGGTATGCGCCGCGTCGGCAACCTCGTACCCCAGCTCATCCAGCGTCTGCATAATGATACGAAACGTCCGCCCCCGATCGTGACTCTTCAGGTTTTTGACGTTCTCCAGAACAAAAATCGGCGGCTGACGGGCGGCGATAATCCTGACCACGTCAAAAAACAGCGTCCCCTGCGTTTCGCAGGCAAAGCCGTGAGCGCGACCAAGGGCATTCTTCTTCGACACGCCGGCGAGAGAAAACGGCTGGCAGGGGAAGCCGGCCAGTAAAACGTCATGCTGCGGGATAGTCTGGCGTATATGCTGCGCGGCTTCTTCCTCGCTCACCTCAGGGAGATGGCTCAAAGTCACATCGCGGATATCTTCATTGAAACGATGCTGCTCAGGATCGCAGTACCAGTTGGCTTTATAGGTGCGCACCGCATGTTTATTCCATTCGCTGGTAAACACGCATTGCCCGCCAATCGCTTCAAAACCGTGGCGAATACCGCCGATACCGGCAAACAGATCGACGAAGCGGAACCCATAATGCGGATGATGCACCGGCGGCTCCGGCAGGAGCGTGCGCAGGTGGGCCTGCTCCTGGCGGGTGATACGACCTGCCGCGCGCGCTACCGTCGCAACGCGCTTGAGGATAGCCGGGCTCCAGTGCTGCTCGCCGACGGCAATTAACTGCGCGACCAGCGTTTTGACATCGTATATCGCCATTAGCTGACGCAATAGCGCCTGCGCGTCTTCTCCGGTATGTTCAACCTTCAAAGACGGGGGATTTTCCTTGGATAAATTTTGCGCCATAACCTCAACCAGCCCGACTATTTTTGCAGAGGTTACCATAAATAGCGCGGCCAGTTTTATGCTAGTGGATCAAAGCGCTGCAAAACCTCAGCATCAAGCGCCATCGGCTCTCCGCGAAGCTCTGCGCTCAGCTTGGCCATAAACTGCACCAGAAAACGCGCATTGTGCACCGCCATTGCCCTGCCCTTTTCTGTCTGCATCGTTTTCGGTAAACGCAGCAGCTTGCACTGGAAGTGATCCAGCGCATACGTTTTGTCATCCAATTCCCGCCGGTCAGCAAAGGGATCGCGGGCATCAAACAAGCTATTGTTCAGCGCGCCGGACACCGCAAATACGCGCGCCAGCCCTATCGCCCCCAGCGCCTCAAGGCGATCGGCATCCTGGACGATTTTCGCTTCTTCACTTTGCGGTGCAATTGCCGCGCTAAAACTGTGGGCTTCAATCGCGTGTAAAACCGCCGCGTAGCGTTCCGGGGGGAAATCAGGAAAAGCGGACTGAAGGATAGCCAGCGTTTTTTCCGCCGCCATCGCGGAAGAACGGCTTCGCTCAGGATGGTTTTTCGCCAGGCTGACAATGTCATGAAAGTAGCAGGCAGTGAGGATCACCAGGCGGTCGGCAGCGGTCTCTTCGGCCAACTGCTGCGCGGTAGCCCATACCCGGCGGAAGTGTGAAATATCGTGAGCAGCATCCTCTTGCCCGTGATGTTGGCTTAGCCAGGCTTCAAATCGTTGCTGCCAGTGATAAAGGTCCATGCGCGTTCCTTTGATATAAGGCCAGCAACGAGCATAGCAATTTTAATCGTGATGTTCATACATCTGCGGATTAGGACGCGTGTACCAGGCGATCGCCCCGAGGAGGGTCCCGACAATACCCAACACAAGAAAACCCAGCAGCGCGCCAATCCATTTTCCTGCCGTTGAGCCGAGCTCGCCGTCAATCGTCGCTCCGGGCACGCTTTCAATCTTCCCGACAACCCACCAGTAACGCGCCATCGCCCACAGGAAATAGCCGCAAAAGGCGTAAAATGCCCACAGCGCCAGTTTCCCGCCAGGACTTCTTTTCGCTTTATCTTCCATTCATTTGTTCTCCATCTACTTCACAACCCCTATCACCCACCGGTAAAAAATGTGATATTGGTCACATTATATAGCGAAAACGCCTGCAAAACAGCAGATCCCTCTCTCACGGGTTCGATTTTGCGCACTGGTCGGGAGCACGACCCTATCGCCTGCTACATATAGTCAATGAATTCATTTCGTTTTTAAATAATACAAATTAATGAATATAACTGAATTTCTGAGACCATATCCCCCCCCCACCTTCCCTGCCTCAAATATCATATTTGCTTGCTCGCCCTTCGCTTTATCTTTACAGAAAAGCGGCGGCAATAAGAGATTGAGAAATAAACATATAACATATAAATACAACCCCGCAATTCATAGAGCACATGAAGCTTATGGACAACAAAAATCATACAAAACCAATCATAAACCAATGTTATTAAAAGACATAAACACAATAAATAAATTTTCAAACACCAATACAATTTAAATATAATGAATAGAACAGAAACATTTTGTAATATTAGATATAATTTAGTTACATTTTTAATTTAAAGAAAAATGAACTTCGTCGTTAGTATTTAATAGTCACCCCGGAAGGAATGACACAATTCATATTAATTATAATCAAAAGGGAATATATAATGAAAAGAAAAGTACTGGCAATTCTGGTTCCAGCTTTATTAGTTGCTGGCGCGGCTAATGCAGCAGAAATCTATAATAAGAACGGCAACAAACTGGATTTCTACGGCAAAATGGTTGGCGAACACATCATGACCCATGATGGCGGCAACAACAACTCTGACGATACCTCCTATGCGCGTTTCGGCGTCAAAGGCGAGACCCAGATTAGCAATGAACTGACCGGCTATGGCCAGTTTGAATACAACATCAAAGCGGACAAACCGGAAGGTCAACAGGGCAGCGCTACTCGTTTAGCATTCGCCGGTCTGAAATTCAGCGACTACGGTTCATTCGATTATGGTCGTAACTACGGCGTGGTTTATGACGCGGCGGGTTACACTGATATGCTCGTTGAGTGGGGTGGTGACGGTCTGGTTTACACCGATAACTTCATGACCGGCCGTACCAACGGCGTAGCAACCTACCGTAACACCGACTTCTTCGGCATGGTGGATGGCCTGAACTTTGCTCTGCAGTATCAGGGTAAAAACAACGATACCACCGCGAAAAAATCAAACGGCGACGGTTTTGGTTTCTCCGTTAACTACAACTTTGACGGCTTCGGTTTCGTTGGCGCCTACAGCAACTCTGACCGTACTGATGAACAAGCTGCGGACCGCAGAGGCGAAAAAGCTGAAGTCTGGAACCTGGCGGCTAAATACGATGCAAATAGTCTGTATGCATCAGTCATGTACGGTGAATCCCGTAACATGACTCCGCTGGAGAAAACGACTTTTGGCAGCTTTGCCAATCACACCCAGAACATCGAAGCCGTTGTTCAGTATCAGTTTGATTTTGGCCTGCGTCCATCCCTGGGCTATGTCTACGCGAAAGGTAAAGACCTGGGCGCCAAAGAAGACACTAATGCGGATATCATGAACTACGTTGAATTGGGTGCCTGGTACTATTTCAACAAAAACTTCAACGTTTACACCGCATACAAATTCAATCTGATCGATGATGAAGACGCGGCGGTTAGTGGCGCAGCCACCGACGATCAGTTCGCCGTGGGTATCACCTACCAGTTCTAAGACTGCCTGGTTAATCTAAAGCCCGCCTCGTGCGGGTTTTTCCGTTTTTACCAACGACTCCTCGTCCTGCATCGCGAATATCGCTACACGGCAGAAAGATGAGGCGTTGCGATCTATTAACGATTGCTCCGCAGTAAATCATGAAGATGATAATTATAGCCCCTTCGAGGCGTGATATCCTTTTTGACGGGAGACGTTGGAAGAAAATTACGTCATCATGCAAATGATATAATTAACAATAAAAAACAAAAAACTCACAATATTTTCACTCCCCGCCCTCAGCCCTATCCGGGAGATTTAAACTGTTTTTTCTTCTTGAGCGCAGCAACGTCCGCGCATAAATACCGTAACAGTAGACAAGTTAATACCGCAGCTCTGCCTGATATGACCGCACCAGAGCTCACGCCTCCGATTGCTTTCCGGCTTTTATATCGCCGCCATTCGGCATTATCATATCCATACAAGCTCGGCCAGAGAAACGTAAAACAATACCCGACGAGGAATATGTCCACGGTAATAAAAACCCAGGTTGACACCGACCACGAGTTGGCGTCAAATACTTATATTCCAGGGGCTCATTGCTTATATCGACCGTGCATTCAGTCTCTTAACCGCCCCTTTACAAAATTGATGTAAATCAATAAATGATTAATTACACCTTGAAAAAAAATATATCCAGAGAAGCGGTCAGGTACATTATCGTTGGCCTGGCAAATACAGCCATTACGGCAGTTGTTATATTTGGCCTGATGCATGTCGGCGTGGGAGTCTACCTTTCAAATGCAACAGGTTATGTCGTTGGTATTATTTTCAGTTTTGTTATGAATGCGAAGTTCACTTTCTCAACGACATTGAGTCCCCTGAGATTTATCAAATTCCTGTCCACATGCGCTTTTTGTTACATTTTAAATTTAATAGCAATGAAAGTTTTTTTCATCGTCATACCTAATGCTATTTATACAGCGCAAGTTGTAGGCATGGTGATTTACACAACAGCTGGTTTTATTCTAAACAAATACTGGTCAATGAAATGAAAGAAATTAATATAAACCACACGAGGAGCAAAATACCTTCGTTAGCAATCGTTGTTCCTTGTTATAATGAAAAAGAGGCCTTTCCATACTGCCTGGAGGGGCTTACCACGGTATTACAAAACCTCCTTGCAAAAGAAAAAATCGCTCGAAATAGTTATATCCTCTTTGTCGATGATGGCAGTAAAGACAACACCTGGGAACAAATTAAATCCACATCACAGGAAAAGTCATTCGTCCGCGGTCTGAAATTATCAAGGAACCGGGGCCATCAGATCGCCCTGCTGGCGGGGTTGGCAAACGCGGATACGGACGTTACCGTAAGTATTGATGCAGACTTACAGGATGATATAGGTTGCATTGAGAAAATGATCGACAAATATAATGAAGGGTTTGAGATTGTTTATGGCGTACGCGACAACAGGAGTAGTGACTCAGTATTCAAAAGGGCAACAGCCAATAAATTTTATTCTCTGATGTCAGGGCTGGGTGTCAATCAGGTTCCTAACCATGCGGACTTCCGGCTTCTTAGCCGTACAGCGTTGACAGCATTAAAGGATTTTAAAGAACAAAATTTATATTTAAGGGGGCTAATTCCGCTGTTGGGTTATAAGTCCAGCAGCGTTTATTATAGCAGAGATGAAAGGGTTGCAGGCGAATCAAAATACCCCTTAAAAAAGATGGTAGCACTGGCGTTAGAAGGAATAACGTCTCTGACAATTACCCCATTACGTATGATCGCTGCCGCTGGGGTTGCCACATGCCTTCTATCTTCACTAGCTGCAATCTATGCCTTCATTGAGAAGCTCCTGGGAAATACCGTTGCGGGTTGGACATCGGTAATGATTGCGATTTTCTTCCTTGGCGGTGTCCAGATGCTTTCTTTGGGGATAATTGGCGAATACGTTGGGAAAATATATATGGAATCCAAAAATCGGCCCAAATATTTTATCGAAGAGGTAGCAAAACACGAAATGAGAGGCGAGCAATGAACACTGAGGACGAACGGATGACGTCTTACTCTAAAAAAATTATTGCAATGTTTTACCTCGCGGCAATTTTCTTAGTTTATAGCCCAACGATTATATTTAGTTACGCATTTTCAGATGACTGGTCGACACTTTCCGATGTTTTTTCAGGGAAAGGCTCTCCGTTTCAATGGGATATGCAATCCGGCAGACCCTTGTATGCCGTTGCCAGACGACTTGCCTTTACGCTAGTTCACAATATCGATGACCTTGCCTATCTTAGATTTTTTACCGTAATATCGGTATTTATGCTTTGCTTTTTCCTTTTTTCATTTATAGAAAAAAGAAACATATTCGAGCGTAAAATAACAACGATCGTATTCCCTTTATTAATATGCCTGACGCCCGCAGTACAGGTTTATAATTCCTGGGCGACATGTTTCCCTTTTGTACTCTCCATACTCCTTGCCGGAATAAGTTATGCGACATTAAAACCGATCAATAAGAAAACGACAATTATAAGATTTGCAGCATCCGTCATTATTTTATGGTTTGCATTTGCCATATATCAACCAACGGCGATGGCATTTTTATTTTTCGTCATGCTTGATAACTGTCTGAAAAAAGACAAACCCTTTTCCATCAACATTGTTTTAATCAGTGGCGCAGTTTTATTTATCGGCATGCTTGGCAGCCTGCTATTTTCAAAATTTGTACCTGTATGGTTATATGGCAGTTCAATTGCACGTGCCGAGTTAACTAATAATCCACTTGAGAAATTACGATGGTTTATAAAAGAACCGTTGATTAACGCTATCAACAACTTTAATATAACTCCAGGCACCTTTTTCACAACGCTCTCATTAATAATTTGCGCAATAGGTTTACTTTCAATAATAAAAGGCAAATCAGGCCCGATTAAGGTTCTTATGTTTATTATCATGGGGATTGGCTCCTACTCTCCAAACTTATTAGTCAAGGAAAACTGGGCTGCATATAGGTCACTGATAGCACTGGAATTCTTCACATGCGCTCTTATTATTATTGGGTTAGATGCCTTGACAAGCAAACTCAACATAGCAAAAAAAGCGCTACCCATATTGACGGTATTCGCGATGATCGCTGCATCATACAATATCTTTAATGGTTTCATTATCCCACAAAAATCGGAGTTAAACGCATTAGCCAGCGCGCTTTCCTACAAGGTGGGGAAAACATTTACAGGGGATGTTCTTTTTGACATCCAAGATCCTGCCTATAACGCCTTTACTAAAACACAACGTTATGACGAGTTTGGCAATATTTCCCTTGCGGCTCCCTGGGCTATCAAGGGGATGGCGGAGCAAATCTTAATTAGCAAGTCAATGCATTTCAGGCTTCCCGATAATGTTATTCTGACGGCAAAGGAGCAATGCGCCACTGATTGCATCATTATAAAAACGGGCGATGCGATGAGGAGTTCAACCTCCAACTATTGAAACTTTTCGCCACCCCGCATACCGGTATATGATCCCGCGCCAGATCCGCGCGGGATAGTTTTTATCCCGGCAGCTCGGGCCTGGGTCATAAGTCTCTCTATCACCTCACAGCGCTCGACAGTCAACCATGCTTCCAGTGCTTTTCTGAGTTCGCTTCTTTTCATCCATCATCCCTTCTCTTGAGGATATCCTTACAGAATCCGTGTGTAGCAAGGGCAGTTAACTGCTTTGTTATCTGTGATGCAAGACGGGCTAAGCTATTGTAAAGAGTGTGAGCTTGTGAACTAAAGAGGATAAAAGTGGATGCCCAACAAGAGGCAACATGGTAAAAAAGACAGCGTTAGAGGCGAGAAAACAGAGCGATAGAAAGAAATTTTAATGCAGGGATTCATGCAGGGCAAAATCAAAAGCGCTTTGCGACTGACTGATTTTGTTGAATAGTGGCGGAGAGAGGGGGATTTGAACCCCCGGTAGAGTTGCCCCTACTCCGGTTTTCGAGACCGGTCCGTTCAGCCGCTCCGGCATCTCTCCGCTGTTGAGGTTGCTATAATGCCAGGTTCTTTGGCATTTTAATAGTTCCTGTCTCTTTAATTCAGTTCAAGTGACGACTTTGCGAGCAATATGATGTTTAAATGGCCCTGGAAAGTAGATGAAGAGTCCGGCAACGCGGAAATCCCCTGGGAAAAGGCGCTTGCCATCCCTGTATTAGCCAACCTCTCCGACCATGAGCAGCAGCAGCTGGCGCAAATGGCATCCCGCTTTTTGCAACAGAAGCGTCTGGTTGCATTACAGGGGCTGGAGCTCACTCCCCTACAGAGCGCACGTATCGCGCTCCTGTTTTGCCTGCCGGTTCTCGAACTGGGCATCGAGTGGTTAGATGGTTTTCACGAAGTGCTTATCTACCCTGCCCCGTTCGTTGTCGACGACGAATGGGAAGATGATATCGGCCTGGTGCATAGCCAGCGAATCGTGCAATCAGGGCAAAGCTGGCAGCAAGGGCCCATTGTTCTAAACTGGCTGGATATTCAGGACTCCTTTGACGCTTCCGGTTTCAATCTGATTATTCATGAAGTGGCGCATAAGCTGGATACCCGCAATGGCGATCGCGCGAGCGGCGTGCCGTTTATCCCCCTGCGCGAGGTGGCAGGCTGGGAACACGATCTCCATGCTGCCATGAACAATATTCAGGATGAGATCGATCTGGTCGGTGAAAGCGCCGCCAGTATTGACGCCTACGCGGCCACCGATCCTGGCGAATGTTTCGCCGTGCTCTCTGAATACTTCTTTAGCGCGCCAGAGCTGTTCGCCCCGCGTTTTCCCGCGCTTTGGCAGCGTTTTTGCCTGTTCTATCGCCAGGATCCGCTGGAGAGATTACGTGAGAATACCCCACCGGATGGCGGCGATAGCCCGGCAGTACACTAAAACAACGACCTGCACTAAATTTAGCCATTTGAATCAGCAAGTTAAATTTAGGGTTGACACAAAAATCCGAGACCAGTAGTATTCGCCCCGTTCATACAATTCCTCTGTAGTTCAGTCGGTAGAACGGCGGACTGTTAATCCGTATGTCACTGGTTCGAGTCCAGTCAGAGGAGCCAACTTCTTGTTTTCATGCATCTTCACGAATCTTTATACGATTTAGATTCAACAGGTTAGCGTGAAAAGTCTTCCTGATGCATTTTCATTTTCCCCTCCGCATCGGGCAAGATTGGTAGTCTGATTTGGGGTCATTTCAGTTTGATTATGGAGTGACCACCCTATGCCACTGAACGACACTAAAATCCGCAGCTTAAAATCATCCGCTAAACCTTTCTAAGTTTCCGACTCTCGTGGCCTGTACCTTTTAGTCAATCCAGGCGGTTCAATAATTACGTTGAATTTACTGAGCGGTGCTGAGCTTCGCGCAAGCCGATGCAATACGCCGCCCGGCTTCAGCTACTGTAGCGTTATCGGTGGCAATCGATAAGCGGAAATAGGGCGACAAGCCGTATGCGCTGCCGCCAACGCCGGACACGCCGCTTTCCAGCAGATAATCCAGCACGTCAGCTTCGTTTTCGATTTTTGCCCCGTCAGGCCGGTAACGTCCGATTAATCCGGCGCAGCGGCAAAAGACAAAGAAACCGCCCTGCGGCACCCGCAACTCCAGCCCGTCAATATTCGCCAGAATGTCGGTTATCACATCGCGCCGTTGTTGATATGCCGCAACCTGTGGTGCAATAAAATCCAGCCCGCCGTTAAAGGCTGCAAGCGCAGCCGCCTGACTCACCGAACTGGCACCGGAACTGATTTGCGACTGCACCACGGTCATGGCGGTAATAAGCGCCTTCGGCCCGGCACCGAAACCAATCCGCCAGCCGGTCATCGCATAAGTTTTGGATACGCCGCCCACCAGCAGGCTACGCGCCTGAAAATCATCGGCCACGTTGAGCAGATTCTGATGTTCACAGCCATCAAACAGAATCTGCTCATATAAGTCATCGAGCATGACCAGCACCTGCGGATGCCCGCGCAGGACGGCGGCCAGCGCCTGTAATTCAGCGGTAGAATATACCGCACCGCTCGGGTTTCCCGGATGATTGAGTACCAGCCAGCGGGTACGCGATGTAGTGCTGGCAGCCAGTTGTTCCGGCGTCAGTTTGTAACCCTGCTCCAGATGGCATTCGATAAACACCGGCGTGCCGCCGTTAAACCGCACGCTGTCCGGAAATGTCGGCCAGTACGGCACCGGTACAATCACTTCATCGCCATCATTAAGCGTGGCGGCAAAGGCATTGAAAATGACCTGCTTGGCACCGTTGGCAATAATGATGTCTGCAACAGCGAATTCCAGCCGGTTTTCCCGCTGTAATTTCTGCTGCACCGCCTCACGCAACGCCGGAATCCCCGGCGTCGGCGTGTATTTTGTTTCGCCACGCGCAATCGCCTCGTATGCTGCCTGTTTGATGTGATCGGGTGTATCAAAATCCGGTTCGCCAGTGGTGAGATCCAAAATATCCACCCCGGCTCTTTTCAGTTCATTGGTGCGCTGTTTCGCCGCCGCATTGGCGGAAAGTGACACGCGCTGAACGCGGTCTGACAAAGAAATCGTCATCGTAATTTTCCAACGCTAAAGTTAAGTCTGAGGGTTAAAGTCAGGCTCAGGCAGACCGAGGTTTTCACGCAGCGTGCTGAATTCGTATTCTTCACGGAACAACCCACGGCGACGTAATTCGGGGATCACCAGCTCAACAAACAGCGAAAGCTGTTCCGGCATCACTGCAGGCATGATGTTGAAACCGTCTGCTCCGCCTTCTTCCAGCCAGTGCTGGAAATCATCGGCGATATCTTCCGCCGTACCGACCAGCACGCGATGCCCACGCGAACCGGCAGCAATTGCGGCCAGTTCACGTAAGGTCAGATTTTCGCGATATGCCAGATCGGTCAGCAGTTTCACACGGCTCTGATTACCTTCACCGGCAGGCACATCCGGCACCGGCCCGTCGAGCGGAAACACGCTCAGATCCATATTAAAGCGAGTGGACAGCTGGCGGATGCCGTTATCAATATCCACCAGCGAATTCAGTTCGTGCCAGGTTTCGCGCGCCTCTTCCCGCGTGCGGCCGACAATGGGCATTACACCCGGCAAAATCAGCATATGCTCCGGATTACGTCCGGCCTCTTTCACCTGCTGTTTCTGCGCACGGTAAAATGTTTGCGCTTCTTCCAGCGTTGCGGCAGCGGTAAACACGACTTCGGCGGTGGCCGCTGCCAGTTTCTGGCCGTCAGCGGAAGAACCCGCTTCGATAATTACCGGACGCCCCTGCGGCGAACGGGTAATATTCAGCGGCCCCTGTACCTGAAAATACTTGCCCTGATGGTTCACCGGATTGATTTTCTCATTGACGAAATACTGACCGCTGGCATTGTCCGGCTGTACCGCCCCTTCCTGCCAGCCTTCCCACAGTTTGAACGTCACCTCGAGAAACTCATGCGCCACGGCGTAACGTTCGGCATGCGCGGGCATATCGTCACGGCTGAAATTACGCGCCACGTCCGTTGAAAACGACGTCACCACGTTCCACGCCGCCCGGCCGTGGCTGATGTGATCGAGAGAAGAAAAGCTGCGTGCCAGATTAAACGGATCGCTGAATGTCGTTGAAGCCGTGGCGGCCAGCCCGATATGGCGGGTTTGTACCGCCAGCGCCGACAGCAAGGTCAGCGGTTCAAGCCGCGCCATGGTGGACGGTAAACGGTAGACGCTGGTCGCCAGGGCATCGCCGATGAAGAACATATCGAATTTACCCTCTTCGGCTTTTCTGGCGATCCACGTCAGCCAGTCGATATCGGTCGGCGAACCGAGGTTTTCAGTTAAGCGCCAGCCACTGACGTGATGCCCGAGCGGCTGCACAAACAGACCAAGACGCAATTTACGCGTGTTTTCTGAAGAAGATGAAGAAGAGGTCATGGCGTTATCCCTGAGAATAATGATGAACTTCAGTTGCCCGCAGGGCTTTTTCGATATTTTCCGCTGCCACTGAGAACGGCAAACGGTCGGCATTTTCGGTGGAGAATTTCACTTCGCGGGCAATGGCCGCGATGATCGTGTCCCGGTCGCCATTCAGTGGCGGCAGTGCCAGCGGCGCGCCATATTCACGCAACAACCCCAGCAACTGCAGCTCCGGCTGGCCGTTATAGCTTTCCATCAGCGACTGCACCAGCAACCCGAAACCCACTTTCTCGCCGTGCAGCCAGTCATGCAATTCCGGCTGATGGGTGAAACGGTTGTGGATCGCGTGCGCCACGCCCGGCGCGGGGGTTTCATCGCGCATGCTGTTAGCCATACCTGCCACCGCGATATTAGCGTCGATAACTTTCATCAGCGCCGGCGTGACTTCATGACGGGCGTTGTCTTTCACCGCCTGAGCGCCATATTGTTCAAAGACGTCCACCGCCAGTTGTGCGGCCTGCACTTTCAGGTTCAGCGCCAGACTGTCGTCGCTTTTCTGTTTATACGGGCGGAATTCGTACCATTTAGCCAGCGCATCCACAATGCCTGCTTTGAGATAACGCACATCGTTTTGCGCAATCACATTCGTGTCGACCAGCAGCATAAGTGGCATACGCGACAATGGCTGGCTGCGCACATGCCCGCCGTGCTCATTATAAATGATGCTGACCGGCGACCAGGCGGCGCAGGTCGCGGCAACTGTCGGTATTGTCACCAGCCCGACGTCGGTCAGCAGGTTCGCCACCGCTTTGGCACAATCAAGCACCCGCCCACCGCCAATGCCCAGCACCAGCGTGGCGTTTTGTTCCCGCACGCTGACCAGATGTTTTTCGATAGCCGCATCGGTGCATTCCGTGGTGAGAAAATTGACCTGCCAGCGAATACCGGCTGCCTTCAGGCTGGTTTCCAGTTGCGGATTCACCGCCCGCCACGCTTTCGGGCTGGTGATGATCGCGATATCGGAGGAATGAACGGCAAGCAGCTCACCGGTACGTGAAAGCAGGCCGGGCTGATGATGATAGGTCTGCGGTGATTTTATGGCGAACACATCGATGCCCTGTATTTGTCGTCTGGTTAAAGAGAAACTGCCCGTAATTAAACAGGAATTTGATATGGGATATATTCAAGTGTTATTAAAAACATCCTACGAGAATTAAAAAAATTAACAAAGTGCTAAGTGGGGATCCTTATTAACTTATTCTCAATAGCATAGATTGATTTTTGCTATAGTCGATAAACCCCTTGCATGCTGTGCTGGATCAAAGAAATGATAGTGTCAGGCAGGGCTAATTTAACGCAATGAAAACAGACGCATCTGACATCTTCCTATACCTGATACGCTATTTCGATGATTTGTTTTTAATTACGGCCTTAAAAACAACGTTAATTAACCCTTATATAAGAAGAGAGTATTATGTCCTCACATCCGATAGATTTTCTTTTACTTGGTAACAATTTTGGCACACCAGAAATGCGGGAAATCTGGTCAGAGCAAAATCGCCTGACACAGCAAATAAATGTCGAAGTTGCGCTGGCATTAGCCGAAGGTGAACTGGGTGTAATCCCGCAACAGGCCGCGCTGACCATTGCGGAGCTGGCCGATGCCGGCAAGCTGAATATTGAGGATATCGCCGCTTCTGGCTCGCAGATGAAGCATTCCCTGATGCCGGTGCTCAGCGCACTACAACAGCAATGTGGTGACGCAGGGGAATACATTCATTACGGCGCGACCACGCAGGATATCGTCGATACCGCCACCGTTTTACAGCTGGCGCAAACCCTGAAAGCGATCGTCCGTGACAGTACCGCCGTGGCGAATGTGCTGAAATCTCTGGCGTGCGAGCATCAGTACACGCTGATGGCTGGCCGCACCCACGGCATGCAGGCGCTGCCGACCACATTTGGTTTTAAAGTCGCCGTCTGGCTGGATGAATTTATCCGCCATCTCGACCGCCTGGACGCCATCACGCCGCGCCTGCTGACCGGCAATATCAGCGGAGCGATCAGTACCTACGCCGCACTGGGCGAAGCGGGTCCGGAAGTTGAACGCCGCACACTGGCGCGCCTGAACCTTAATACGCCGAATATCGGCTGGCAGGCCGCGCGTGACCGCTTTTCTGAATACGCCTCGGTGGCGGTGCTGATCAGCGGCACGCTGGGCAAAATTGGCAACGAACTTTACAACCTGATGCGCACCGAAATTAATGAAATCGAAGAACCATTCAGCAGTGGAAAAATCGGCTCCACCACCATGCCGCACAAACGCAATCCTGCAGCCCTCGAAGGTCTCGCCAGCCTGACCCAACCGTTGTTGCACAGCGCATCTCTGATTTATCAGTCAATGCACGTGGAGCATGAACGTGATGCGATGAGCTGGCGCGCCGAGTGGATCACACTGCCGGAAATCTCGATTTATCTCTCTGCCCAGCTGCAAAATGCCCAAGCGATTCTCTCCGGCCTGACGGTCAATAAAGCCCGTATGCTGGCGAATTTACAGATGCAGGACGGCCTGCTGCTGTCCGAAAAAGTGATGTTTGAGGTCGGTAAAAAACTCGGCAAACAAACTGCACATCATCTGGTGTATGACTGTGCCATGCAGGCGTTTGAAAAACGGCAATCATTTAAAACTGTTCTGCTTGCGCATCCGGTGCTGGCAGCCAGTATTACTGAACAGGATCTTGACTACTGGTTAGATCCGGCTCATTACACCGGCTGCGCCGCGCAAAAAGTCGATGACGTCATCCGTTTTGCCGTGCAGTCCGGTCATCTGAGTTCTCCTGAGGAGCACGGGTTATGACGCACCATTTCAGGCGTCTGACGCTGGATGATAAACACGATTATCTGGCGCTGATGCTGGCCGCCTACGCGCCCATTAAAGCGCTCGGGATTCAGTTTGATGCTGCCACCGCCGATCTGGCACGCGTGACGCAACATCTCAACGATCATGCGGTGTTTGCGCTGTTTGATGACCAGCGAATGGTCGCTTCTGTCACCTTGCGTTTCCCGTGGGGCGCAATACCGGGGCCGATGGGCCTGCCGCATATTGGCTGGTTCGGCACGCATCCGGACTACACCGGTCAGAGCCTCGGCAAAAAGCTGCTGGGCTGGCTGGAAGACAACATTCTGATCCGCGAACTGAAAGCCCCGGCATACTCCCTCGGCACCGCCACCAGCCATCCGTGGCTGCGCGACATGTACCTGAAACTGGGTTTTCAACCGGTCTTCGAAAGAGACCTCGGCAAAGGGCATATCACGCTGTACCTGAAAAAAATTCTCGATGAAAAAAGCCACACCCGCTGGCTGGAACGTCAGCCACCTACAGGAGTTTAAATGTCAGATATCACGCAAAACCATCAGCCTGTGGCGGCGTTCATTCAGGATTTCCGCCACCACATGCACCGCTATCCGGAACTGTCCAACGAAGAAGTTAACACCACCGCCAGCATCCGGGAGGCACTGGAGAAGTATCAAATCCGCGTGTTGGATTTGCCGCTCAAAACCGGTCTGGTAGCAGAAATTGGCGGCATCAATCCCGGTGAACTGGTGGTGCTACGTTCTGATATCGATGCTCTGCCAATTGAAGAACAATCCGGCGTGGATTACACCTCGCAAAATCCCGGTGTGATGCACGCCTGCGGCCACGATTTCCACACCTCGGCGGCGCTCGGCGCGGCGATTTTGCTGAAAGCGCAGGAAGAGTCGCTTTCCGGCACGGTGCGCATACTGTTTCAGGCGGCGGAAGAAACCGGTCACGGAGCCCCGGCGCTGATTGATACCGGCGCGCTCGATAACGCCGCCGTCATTTTCGGCATTCATAACGATCCCTCTTTGCCGGTCGGCGTTATCGGCAGCAAAGACGGCGCATTAACAGCGGGCGTGGATCGCTTTGCGATCGCCATTTCCGGTACCGGCAGCCACGCGGCACGTCCGCACGAAGGCAACGACCCGATTATTATCGCCGGACAGGTGATTTCCGCACTGCAAACCCTGATCGCCCGCAACGTGCCGTCCGCACACAACGCGGTGATATCCATCACTCAGGTTCACAGTGGCAGTACCTGGAACGTAATCCCGGATTCCGCCTGGCTGGAAGGCACTGTCCGTACCTTTAATCAGGATACACGAGAACTGATCGAGCGCCGTTTCCGGCAGGTTCTCGCAGGCATCGCTGCGGCATTTGATACCGACATCAGCCTGGACTGGCAGCCAGGCCCGCCGTCAGTGGTCAATACGGCTAAGTGGGTGGATTTCGCGCTGGCGCGAGGCGAAGGCTCCGGCTTCGAAGCCCGTCGCGTTGAAGCCAGCCCGATTGGCGAAGACTTCGCGTTCTATCAGCAAAAATTACCCGGCGCGTTCATCATGATCGGCTCCGGTGGTCCTTACGCGCTGCATCATCCGCAATTTCGCGTTGACGATCGCGCCCTGTTTCCGACTGCACATTACCTGTCGCAACTGGCGGTACAGGCACTGCAAACGCTGAGTGCGGAAATTCTCAGCAAAGAAAAAAAAGATTGAATAAGCAGAGACATTTTTCGGCGCAATGACTTCGTCAGCAAGCCATGATCATTTTTACCGGGTGGGGTATGCCCAATATCGGGCATTTCTTTCTGGCGCTGGATACGGCCGCGTTTGGTGATCCCGATGTGTTTAGTTTCAGACGCCCTTCTGGCGCAATTGCATGCTCTTTGCGAGCGTGAACATTTCGTTGATTTATTATCTCCGGTCATTCGGGCCTGAAGCGGGAAATACACCTATGACATTAACGCAGTCGCTGGCGAAACTTATCGTCAGTTCATCCCCTACTCCAGCCGCTCATGAGGCAGCCCGCGAAGGGTTACTGGATTTTCTGGCGGTTACCCTGCCGGTTTTACGCGGCGATTTACCCGATGCAGGGCTGAACAGTTTGCATCAGGTTTACCGCGCTGGCGATCGGGCCACCCACGCGTTACTGCTCGGATATGCCGGTCACGCGCTGGATTTTGATGATTTCCATCCCGACTTTCGCGGCCATCCCGGCGTGGTGATTTTGCCCGCGCTGTTGGCGCTGGCCTCACAACGGCCAGACATCAGCGGCGGGCAGTTTCTCGATGCGTACGTGACCGGCGTGGAAATGGCCGGACGCCTCGGGCTGGCCGCCGGTTCTCAGCATTACAAACTCGGTTTTCACAATACCGCCACGCTCGGCACGATTGCGGCCTCCGCTGCCTGTGCGCGGCTGGTGGATGCCACTGAACGGCAAACGGCGTTGATTCTGGGTTTAGCGGCGACGCAGTCCGCAGGGTTACGTGCGCAGTTCGGTAGTGACGTCAAACCGCTGCACGCCGGGCTGGCGGCGCAGACCGCCGTCATTGCCACACAGCTGACGCTGGCAGGCTTTCACGGCCAGGCAGACAACGTGCTTGACAGCTTTTTATCGGCTTACTGCGCCGGTCAGCAACAGCCGGAAAAACTCATTTCAGACTGGGGCGCGCCGTGGCGGATTGTCTCGCCCGGTCTGGAATTCAAACCCTATCCGACCTGCGGTGGCACGCACAGCGCTGCCGATGCCGCGCGGACTATTCGTTATGACTGGCTGCAAACCGGTCAAGGCACAGATGCACTGATCGGCGCCATCGAACGGATAGAGGTGTCTTTCCCGCCGGGCGGTGATATTGCGGCGTCGGTACGAAAACCGGCAACCGGCGTTGAAGCGCGGTTCAGCCTGGAATACGTGATTGCAGCCTGTCTGCTGCGCGGAGACTTACGCTTAGAGGATTTCACCCCGCAAGCGGTGGAAGCCGACATTGCCGCACTGGCAGAGCGTGTCTCGCGTTGCCCGGATTTCTCCGCACCGCCGGACGAGCTGAACCCCGCTGCGCGTTTTCATCAGGTGACGGTATTCCTGCGCGACGGCACTCTGCTGCAACGGCGTTTCACCCGTCAGCAAAGTCTGGCGATCCCGTTTGATTTGCCGGCGAAACTGCGCACCTGTTTGCCGGATTTCGCTGACGCACAGCGGACAGAAATCGTGGCACTGAGCAGGCTGGAAAGCCGCGACAGTCTGCCAAGGCTTGCAGAGATGTTGTTTGGGAAACGGGTTAAGGAATAACGTTATAAAACAGTCGACAGAAAATGGCGGACACGGACGTTCTCCGTTTCATCCAGCACGCTTTTCGTCGGCCCTGACGCCACAATTTTTCCGCCCTCCATAAAAATGACGTTATCCGCCACTTCACGTGCAAAGCCGATTTCGTGGGTGACGATCACCATCGTTATCCCTGAATGCGCCAGCTTTTTGATCACCTGCAACACTTCGCCCACCAGTTCGGGATCCAGCGCGGAGGTCGGTTCATCGAATAACATCACTTCCGGGTCCATCGCCAGCGCACGGGCAATTGCCACGCGTTGTTGCTGGCCACCGGAAAGCTGCTGAGGCCAGTCATCTTCGCGGTTGTCTAAGCCGACCTGCCGGAGCAACGCGCGGGCTTTACTGACTACCTGCTGACGGTTTTGCTTCTTCACCCGCAGCGGTGCATCGATAATATTTTGCAAAACCGTACGGTGCGGAAACAGATTAAATTGCTGAAACACCATGCCGGTACGGCTGCGCTGTGCGGCAATTTTGCGGCTGCTCAGTTCATACAGCGCGGAACCTTTCTGCTGATAACCGACCAGTTCACCTCCGATACGGATTGTGCCGCCATCGAGTTTTTCAAGATGATTGATACAGCGCAGCAAGGTGGATTTCCCTGAACCAGAAGGCCCGAGGATCACCGTGACCGAACCGGCCGGAATATCGAGGCTGATTTCATCCAGTATGGTATTACCGGAGAAACGCTTGGTGACTTTGCGAAATTCAATGGCCTCACCCATGGCTGGTTTCTCCTGCGCTGAGACTGACGGTGCTGACCGTGCGGGCTGCGCCGGTTTTCGTGACTTTACGTTTTACCTTCCTGTGGCTGCTGCGGCTGAAATGTCGTTCGACGTAATACTGAATCACCGACAGCAACGACGTCAGCAACAGGTACCATAATGTGGCGACCAGCAGCAGCGGGATCACTTCATAGGTGCGCTGATAAATAATCTGCGCCGAGAACAGCACATCCTGTAATGAAATCACCGAAACGACCGCGGTGGTTTTCAGCTGACCGATCACTTCATTCCCCGCAGGAGGCAGAATAGCCCGCATCGCCTGCGGCAAAATGGTGTGGCGGAATATCTGTGACGGGCGGTAACCCAGGGCGCGTGCCGCCTCGACTTGCCCGGTGCCGACGCTCTGAATACCGGCGCGGATAATCTCTGCGGCATAGGCAGACTGATGCATGACTAATGCAATCACGGCGGCGCTGAACGGGCTAATCAGTGAGTTCGCGGAAGCGCTCCAGATTTCACCTGCCCACGGCAGCGAAATCGAAATATTCGGGTAAAGCGCGGCAATGTTGTACCAGAGAAACAACTGGACCAGCATCGGCACCCCCCGGAAAAACCAGGTATAACCCCAGCTGACAGCGACCAGCACCGGATTGGATGACAGGCGCATCAGCGCAAGAACCGTGCCGCCTGCAAAACCAAAAACCACGGAAATTGCGGTCAACTGCAACGTCATCAGTACGCCCTGAATGATTGACGGACCGGTAAAGTTTTCGGCGATTACCGACCATTCAAAACGCGGATTGCTGAGCATGGAGTTCCCCATAGCCAGCAATATCAGCAATACGATCAGGGCGCTTATCCAGCGCCCGATATATTTTTTACCGACGATCCGTAGTTCTTCCGCCTGCTGATCGTGTGTTTCACTGCTCATCCGAAAATCTCTTCATTACGTTTTGACTCTTTGACTGCGCCAAAACCGATGGACCATTTATCGAGGATCTGCTGGTAAGTGCCGTCTTTGATCAGCGAGTTCAGGGATGCCTGCACCGCCTCTTCCAGCCCCGACTGTTTAGGGAACGCCACAGATACAGGCGCATCATCCACATGAATGGTACCGGTCAGCGTCAGCGGTTTGACCTGACTAACCTGATACGTCAGACCTTCATACGGGCCGAAGAACATCGGTACCCGACCGCTGACCACGGCCTGTACGCCTGAAGGGCGATCCGGGAATACGGCAATCTTGATCGGGGGTTTACCGGCATCAGTACAAATTTTGCTGGCCGCTTCAAGGCGCCCGATCTGCGTAGTACCCGCTCCTGCGCCCACTTCCTGCCCGCACACGGCGTCAAAAGAGGTAAATGGCGCAATGTTTGCGTCTTTACGCGAGATCACCCCCAGGCGCGACGCATCGTAATAACTGACGAAATCGACCTGCTCGAGACGTTTTTTGGTGGCATTGATATTGGATAGCGCGACGTCATAGCGACCGGATTTCAGCCCCGGAATGATGTTGTCGAAACCGCCGGTATCCTGCCAGCGCACTTCCACACCGAGCCTTGCCGCCACGGCATTCATCACATCAATCTCACGCCCGGCGAGCGTTTTATTGTCTTCCTGGAAAAAAGTGGTTGGCGGAGTATTCGGATTAGTACCTGCAACAATATATCCGCGTTTGGCGATGTCCGCCGGAAGCTTACTTTTCAGCGCATCATCAGCGGTGACATGAAAGGTGGTCGAAGACGGAACAACCTGCTCCGCAGCCCATGCAGAAGAGAGATTTCCGGCAATCAGCAAAGGGAGCAGTAATTTAGATAACGTCATAAAGAAGCCTTTTCCTGGTTAAAAGCTGTGAAAACCACAAAAGAGGTGCGGTAAAAGAGGCAAGGCCATCAGAGGGGTTTTATCATTTATAGAGCAACACCCGCCCTGCCTTAGACCTGATTTTGCGGGCATATACCTTTTATTGACAAATGAGAAAAAGAGATAAAGATTTCGAAAAAGTGGGAAAGTCAGGGGCAGACTTAAGGGCTCTTTTAATTCAAATTCAATGTCCACACCGTGGGCTTGCCGCCCACACTGGCCCAAAGGGTTGGCAGACTGATACGCGCCAATTATCGTATGAACCCTGACCGGATTTAACGCCTCAAAATCAGAAAGTTAGTACCATCCGAAAAACGCTGCTAATAGCATCCTGCCGCCACGCACTCATCCTGGTCAAACGCGCGTCATGGCTTCATCACGATCCGGCCAAGCGGTTTCGCTGTCTCAGCAAATTCGTGGGCCGCGGCAGCGTTAGCCAGGGGGAAGATGCGGTCAATGACAACCGTGACGCGCCCTGCTGCTACAGCCTGCAGCATCTCGTCCACGCTTGTTCGAACTCCATGTCTTGCAAAAAGAGGTCCCATGAATACCCCCATGAGCGTCTGGTTAGACTGCATTGCCGGCCATAAGTCGACAGTCAGACTGTTGCCGCCGGCATTACCGACGAAGACCAGACGTCCTTCCGGAGCGAGTGCAGAAAGCGAAGCAGGCAACGTCGTTCCCACCGGATCGATGACGAGGTCAACACCGGTACCATGGGTGTACTGTCGGACACTGTCCACGATGTTATCCTTTGTACGATCCACAACATGATCGGCACCAAGTTCACGCAACCGACCTCGTCGCTGCGTTCCGCTTACCACGGCGATGACCGTTGCGCCTGCTTGTGAGGCAAGCTGAACGGCCGCGAGCCCCACGCCACCCGCTGCGGCCTGAATAAGAACGGTTTCTCCCTGCCGGAGCATGCCTCGTGTGAAAAGGCAGTGATGCGCGGTTCCAAATGAAATCGGCAATGCCGCCGCTTCTGCCATTCCCACCCCATCGGGTATAAGCCAGGTGCGTTCCGCGGGCACAGCCCAACGTTCCGCATGCGATCCCTGCATGTGAAAAGCAGCGACTCTGTCCCCAACCGTACGGCTTCGGACTTTCGATCCGACGGCAACAACTGTGCCCGCGGCCGCGTAGCCAACGATCCATGAAGGAAGCGGCGGCGGCGTTGAACGGCGATTGATCAAATCGCCACCCTCAATCGAGATAGCCTCGACAGAAATCAGGATGTCGTCGGGCCCTGTGACCGGCTCCGGGACATCGACATATTTCAGGACGCCGGGAGCGCCTTCCACGTCATAGACCGCTGCTTTCATAAATTTTCCTCTGTCTTATCTTCCGACTGGCGGAAAAACCCGTCACGCGCAGGGCAGCCTGGCAATCACCTTAATCTCAAACTGGAATCCGTAAAGCCACGTCACGCCGATCCCGGTCAACGTAGGGTAAGGCGCTTCCCCCCAATATTCTGGCAGGATACTCCAGATAGCGTCGAGATTTGACTCGGGATCGACGACAAAGAGGGTCACGTCAACCACGTCACCGAACGTGCAGCCCGCAGCCGCGAGAACAGCATTCAGATTATTGAATGCCAGCCTGACCTGCGCTTTTAGTTCGGGCTCAGGCGAACCATCCTCGCGGCTACCAACCTGCCCGGAAACGAACAAGAAACCATTGGATTTAATGGCCGGTGAATAGCGATTGCGCTCATAGAGCACCTGCCGACCGAGGGGAAAAACGGCTTCGCGTGCTGTCATATTTGTACCTCTGCAATGGGGCAAAATCAGCCCGGTGAACGTAAAGTCACTTTACAGGTGCGGGATCGGGTGGATAAACAAGCGACTTTGTCCATCATTGTTTGTAAAATCCAAACAATCGGTGAAAAGGGGGATAAGGAATGGATCGTTTCGATGCGATGCGCGCCTTTGCTCGCGTGGTGGAGGCAGGGAGCTTCACAAAGGCTGCCCAAACGCTTCATATGAGTAAAACCACGGTGACGCAGCTCATTCAGCAGCTGGAAGCGCGCCTGCGCGTCAAGTTGCTCCATCGCACCACCCGCAGGCTCGGCGTGACTGCCGATGGCGCGGTCTACTACGAGCGCGTCATCCGCCTGCTGGCGGACATGGAGGATGCTGAAAACAGCCTGTCCAGTGCGGCGATGACGCCCAGGGGACGGCTACGGGTGGATGTACCCAGTCCGCTGGCCCGCCTCGTCCTGGTACCGGCGCTACCGGCTTTCCACGCGCGCTACCCTGACATCCAGTTCAACATGGGCGTCAGCGACCGGGTGGTGGACCTGATCGGCGACAACGTGGATTGCGTCCTGCGCGGTGGCGACATCAACGACCAGTCCCTGATCGCGCGCCATGTCGGCGATTTGCAAATCGGCGTCTACGCCGCCCCTGGCTATGCGGAACGCCTTGGCGCCCCTGCGCACCCGCGAGAGCTGGAAAACACCGACCATCGCATAGTGGGATTCTTGTCCTCGCGCACCGGTAAGATTGATCCTCTGGTCCTGCGCAGTGGGAGTGAACATATTGAAATCACAGGCCGCTATGTACTTGCCGTGGATGATGGCAATGCTTACCTCGAAGCGGGGCTCGCTGGCTTAGGTGTGATTGCGCTGCCAACCTATATGGCGGCAAAACATCGGGCCAGTGGCGCTTTAATTCCATTATTTGAAAAATGGCGTATCAGTCCAATGCCATTGTACCTGGCGTTTCCGCCAAACCGCCATGTCAACGCCAAACTGCGTGTTTTTATTGATTGGATCGTTGAATTGATGCAGCAGCATGTCCCCAATTCCAACAATAAGTAACGCCATCCCGGCCAGAGAATCTCTGTTTAAGAAGCCCGGCAGCCATCGCGCAGCCGGGATCACCCCCTGCGGTGCCAGCGCAGCGCGTCGACCACCAGCGTAAACGCCGCCGGAAGATGCTGTCGGCCCGGGTAGTAAAGATAGTATCCCGGGAAATGAGGGCACCAGTCGGCAAGTAGCGGTACCAGTTCCCCCGTAGCGATATATTTCGCCGCTAAGTCATGAGGAACATAGGCAATCCCTGCTCCGTCCAGCGCGGCCTGAATCATCAGAAAGGTATTGTTGAAAACGGTTTGCCCGTCAACGCGAACGCTGGTCTTTTGACTTCCCTTTTCAAACTCCCAGGCGTAAAGCGCGCCGTGGGTGGGCAAACGCAAATTAACGCAGTTATGCGCCATCAGATCCTCAGGACGTCTTACTGACGCCCTGCCGGCAAGATAAGCGGGGGCGGCAACCACCGCCATCTGCACATCGGGCGTGATGCGCACCGCAATCATGTCCTTATCCACCTGATCGCCCATCCGTACGCCTGCATCAAAACGCTGGGCGGCAATGTCGGTCAGCTCGTATCCGACGCTGAACTCAATATGAATATCCGGGTATTGCGTTAATAAAGGCCGCAGACGGGGCCACAGGACGGTGACGATGGCATGATCGTTGGCGGTAATGCGTACCGTTCCGGCGGGTTTATCTCGTGAAGCGCGCAGAGAAGCCAGTTCAGCTTCGATTTCATTCAGCCGCGGCGCCAGAACGGCCAGCAGACGGTTCCCGGCATCGGTTGGCGAGACGCTGCGCGTGGTGCGGATTAACAGCCTTACCCCGAGACGCGCTTCCAGAGCCAGCAGCGTATGGCTCAGCGCTGACCGGGAAACACCCAGAATCGCGGCCGCCCGGGTAAAGCTGCGCTCGTGAGCCACCGTGGCAAAAGCCTGCAGGTCGTTGAGTTTTTCTTTGCTCATTATTGGTGAATTTTGTGCACTAGTGTATTCACATTTGCGCATCTTATCATTTAATCAAACCTTCTCTACACTTTGTTCAACGAGTCGTAAGGGGCCGCTTAAAAGCCCGAAACTGAAATGTGGAGACATCATGAACCAACAATTTGACGGTAACGGTATCTTCCCCAAGGGGGAGAAAAACGAGGCCTATGCGCAGTATTTTCAGGGTACCAGCTACCTGAATATGCTCTCCACGGAAGGGGTCAATATCGGTAACGTGGTCTTCGAGCCCGGCTGCCGTAACCACTGGCATATCCATCATAAAGGCGGGCAAATTTTACTGGTGACCGGCGGTCGCGGCTGGTATCAGGAGTGGAATCAACCGCCGCGCGAGCTTACCGCTGGGGACGTCGTGAATATTCCCGCCGGCGTCAAGCACTGGCACGGCGCGGCCGCCGATAGCTGGTTTGCCCATATCGCCGTTGCCGTCCCTGCCGAAGGTGCGTCTAACGAATGGCTGGAGCCGGTCGCCGACGACGCCTATCGTCAACTGCCTTAAACATCGAAACAGCAGGGCTCGCCAGTTAATGCGCCCTGCTCTCATTCGGCGGTATGCGAAAATGCATCTTCGACTAATTGCGCGAGCCCCGGGGAAAACCGCTCATCGCCAGCAGCGCGCTTTGCAGCGAGGCGCTAAACATCTCCCCGTGAGACAGTCCGGGGTAGGGCCACCAGTTGACCGCCACGCCATTTTTCTTGAGCAGGGAAACCGTCTGCAGAACGTTGCTCCGGATCTCTTCTGCCCCTGTGGAAGAGGCCCGCTGGGTCGCAACCGCCCCCTCCATCAGGTACAGGGTCTTCCGGTTAAACGCATCCGCCTTCGCCGCGGCCATTTTTGCTAACAGCGAGGCGTTACCCCGTCCCAGAGAAGGACTGGCAGAAAAATAGATTTGGAAGCGGGATGACGCCAGCCAGGCGTCAATGATGAATAATCCGCCATAGGAGTGCCCCCAGATAGCCCGCTGCTGAGGGTTGATCGCGATCCCGCGCTCAACTTTTTCCACGATGGTATTTTCTAATAGCTGGCGAAATGCCTCGCTGCCGCCGCTCTTCCGTCGGTCCCATCCGGCGTCGGCAGGATTCTCCTCGACTTTCGGCCGGTAGTCATAGGCTCGGGCGGGCTGATCGAAGGGCAAATTCGTTTGATAGCCGATGGCCACAATAACGGGCGGCGTTTTTTGCGTAAACGTCTCAAGCAGCGAGTCGGACAACCGGTCCATCACCGCGTTGCCGTCCAGGGCGTACAGAATCGGATACCCCTGCGCGGGCGGCGCCGCGTTCGGTATCGCCGTCCAGACCTTATAATGCCGTTCGCCATCAAGGGAATCGAAATAAGCAACGTTGAAGTGATAATACGCGGAACCGCGGTCGGCGATATTCGGCCCCAGCGGGCGCATATCCGGCCTGGCGTAAGCGTTAATGCCATAAAGCGTGGAGACCAGCGCGGCGATAAAAACCCGCCCTTTCGGCGGAGAAGCAAAACAAAATTTGCGAAGCGACATCGGTTAATTGTTTCCAGCACACCCTCGGTAGTGATAATGATTGCTAATATCAATATCAATTGCAAGCAACGAGGTTATCCCGGGAGCGGCACGTTGCGCCTGCCCGGGGAACCCATCATCACATCACGGGTAGCCCGGCTCGCGCTGCGCTTAGCCGGGCTACCGGGAATGCCGCGTTCTGCTCAATATCAGGCCGTACGCCATCTCCGGGTCAGTGGCTTCTCGACTTCCACAATCAGGAACATCACAAAACCGATAATAAAGGTGATAACCCAGTAGCGGAACGGCAGCGCTTCGGTACCAAACAGCATCTGCATAAACGGCGCGTAGATAATCAGCAGCTGCAGCACCAGCAGCACCCCGCTGACAATCCAGATCCCCCGGTTCGCCAGCAGCCCTTTACTCAGCGAGAAGCCGTCCGCCACCCGGCAGTTGAGCATATAGAACCACTGGGCGGTAACCAGCGTCTGCAGCAGCACCGTGCGGATAAACTCAGGCGAATAGCCGCGCGGCTGTAGCCAGGCTTCAAGCACAAAGGCGCTGACGGCAATCATCGAACCGACAAAAATCACCCGCCAGATAGCAAAGCCGTCCATTACGTGCAGTTTGGGATCGCGCGGCGGACGCCGCATGATGTTCTTCTCGCCCGCTTCAAACGCCAGGCCGAACGACAGCGTGGCGGAGGTCGCCATGTTCATCCACAGGATCAGCACCGGCGTCAGCGGAATTAAATTCCCCGCCAGCAGCGCAATAATGATCAACAGCCCCTGCGCCAGGTTGGTCGGCATAATGAAGAGAATGGTTTTCTTCAGGTTGTCGTATACCCGACGCCCTTCCCTGACGGCGCTGGCGATGGTGGCGAAATTATCGTCGGTCAGCACCATATCCGCGGCCTCTTTGGTCACTTCGGTGCCCTTAATCCCCATCGCGATACCGACATCGGCCTGCTTGAGCGCCGGGGCGTCGTTCACGCCGTCGCCGGTCATCCCGACCACCTCTTTCCTGCTTTGCAGCGCCTGCACCAGGCGGAATTTATCTTCCGGGCTGGTACGCGCGAAAATATCGAATTTCTGCGCCGCTTCGCTGAGCTGGGTATCGTCCATCACCTCCAGTTCTCTGCCGGTGATGGCGTTTTCCGCATTGCCGATCCCCAGCATCTTGCCGATGCTCATCGCGGTTTGCGGGTGGTCGCCGGTGATCATCTTCACGCGGATCCCGGCCTGCAGGCAGTCGCCGATCGCCGTAATCGCCTCCGGTCGCGGCGGATCCATCATCCCGGCAACCCCCAGCAGAATGACGCCCTGCTGCAAATCCTCATGGCTAAGCTCCGTTTGCCCGTCGGCTGCCGGTTTCCACGCCGCCGCCACCATCCGCAGCCCTTCCCGCGCGTACTCTTCGATTTTCGCTTCCCAGTAAGGCTGATCGAGCGGCGCCAGGCCATGGTCGGTTTGCTGATGCTGACACAGACGGAACAGGACATCGGGCGCGCCGGTAATCAAAATCATCTCTTCATCGCCGATGCGGTACAGCGTCGACATATATTTATACTGTGAATCAAAGGGGATTTTGCTGCGCAGCTCGGTGTTGACCGTCGGGAGCGGGACTTTCGCCGCCAGCACCTTCAGCGCCCCTTCGGTCGGGCCGCCGGTAATTTTCCACAGCCCGCTTTCGTCTTTGATAAGCTGACTGTCGTTACACAGATCGATGGTGCGCAGATAGCGTTCCAGCAGCGTGCCGGGGGCAACGGTTATCGGATCGGGCTCATCGATCGGATGAATATTCCCTACCGGTTCGTAGCTG
Source organism: Klebsiella sp. CN_Kp106 (assembly GCF_040064575.1). Lineage (NCBI taxonomy): Bacteria > Pseudomonadati > Pseudomonadota > Gammaproteobacteria > Enterobacterales > Enterobacteriaceae > Klebsiella > Klebsiella sp. CN_Kp106. The sequence continues at coordinate 239,101 of NZ_JBEAIG010000071.1, forward strand.
TCGCCCTCTACGCGATAAACGTTATCGGCGGTAATAACGGCCTTCACCGTCATCTCGTTCATGGTCAGCGTTCCGGTTTTATCCGAGCAGATCACCGTCATCGCCCCAAGGGTTTCCACTGTGGGCAGCTTGCGGATAATCGCCTTCTGACGGGCCATGGTTTGCACGCCGAGCGAGAGGATTATCGAGATAATCGCCGGTAAACCCTCTGGCACCGACGCCACCGCGAGGCTAATCAACGACAGCATCAGCTCAGAAACCGGCATATCGCGGAACAGCAGGCTGAAGACAAACAGCGCGGCCATCATCACCAGGATGATGATAAAAATGGCTTTGCCGAGCTTATCCATTTGCACCAGCAGCGGCGTACGGTGTTTTTCGATATCCGACATCATCTGGTTAATATGGCCCAGCTCGGTATCGCCGCCGGTGGCGACCACCAGGCCTTTTCCGCCGCCCGAACTCACCGTGGTGCCGGAAAACAGCAGATTGGTACGATCGCCTAGCGGCAGTTCGCCGCTGAGCGCCTCGGTGCTTTTCTCCACCACCGTCGATTCGCCGGTCAGAATCGCCTCTTCCACCCGCAGGTTATGCGCTTCGATCACCCGCAGGTCGGCGGGAATGCGATCGCCTGCACGAATGACGACGATATCGCCGGGGACCAGAGCGGTTGTCGGGATCGTTTCATGGTTGCCCTGACGAATAACCACCGCCTCGCTGGAGAGCATGTTGCGAATGCTCTGAAGCGATTTTTCCGCATTGCTCTCCTGGATATGGCCGATCAGGGCGTTAATCACCGCCACGCCGAGGATCACCAGGGTATCTACCCAGTGCCCCATGACCGCCGTCAGCAGCGCCGCCGCCAGCAGCACATAGATCAGCACATCGTTAAAATGCGCCAGAAAGCGCAGCCACGCCGGCTTTCCCGCCTTTTGCGGCAGCGCATTTTCGCCATACTGCTGCAAACGCGTCGCCGCCTCGGCGCCGCTGATGCCCTCCGGAGTGCTGTTGGTGCTGGTCAGGGTTTCTTCTACGGAGAGCTGATAGAACGGGCCGCCCGGTTTTTCTGTATTCATAGTTATCTCCTCACTCCTGTAACGGAAATCAGGACAGCCTCAGGCCGCCCTTAACGCACCACAAAAACCGGAACATGGGCATAGCGAACGATTCCTGCCGCCTCCGACCCCAGCAGATGCGTCTGAATATTCGGGTTGCGCGAACCGATGATCACCACATCCGCTTTCAGTTCATCGGCCAGTTTGGTCACCTCATCGCGAATGTTGCCGCTGCGAATGTGAATCTGAATATCCTTTTCCGTCAGCGCGAGTTTCTTGATCAGCTCTGCCAGCTTTTCCTTAGCAGTATTAATCAGATAGTCCTCCATTTTTCGTGCATCGGAAATAAAACCGCGCGTCAGCACCGGAGAAAAAGAGGGAATGATGTGTACCAGATGAATCTGTCCCGAAGAGCTTTGCGCAAGGAATTGGGCGTGGGACAAGGCCTTGTCCGCCAGACCGATTTCAAACACATCAACCGGCACGAGGATATTTTTATACATAGAGACAATCCTTTTATTACCTAAAAAAGGTGGTGAAAACAGCCCGGGCAATGGCGCTGAGGAAAAGATCTCAAGAACAAAATCTGCAAGACGTGTAGGTATAATTAAACGTAGCACACCACGATAAACATTATTAAGTCGCCAATTAATATATTGAAAAATATCACAGAGTCAGGCGCAGCCAGACAATTCGACTACAAACCCCGTAAAATCGTCGCCATCGCCGTAATTTTTGCTCTTTTTAACATTTCCGTTTTACTACGACTATCCTCATTATCAGTGGCTTGTTCACTTTCTGTCGCCCCACAATAATTATTACGATAAGAATTTACTTAGCTAAGCGTTAGCGCTAAAGGAGGAACGATGTTCGGTTACAGTCTGTTTCGCCTGAGCCTGTTTATTGCCCTGGCAATAATCGCCTGTACGGCTACCGGTTTAATTACCTACTTCGTTGTCTCGGCCCTCGCTGAATAAATACAGCGATTGTGAATAATATGTAAAATATAGCCTTTTACTTCGAGGGGAATACAGTGAACCGTTATTTTTCTCTCATTCCGCTTGTTATTTTAATAACAACGGCTTGCGATCGGAAAGCGCCTGAAATTACGCCGTTACCGCGGATGGTCAAAGTCGCCGAGGTGGTGGCTATCGGTGATGCGCAGCAGCGCGTATTTCCCGCCCGCATTGAGTCCGGGGACTCCACCGATTTGTCTTTCAAACGCGGCGGCCAGATTGAATCTCTTGATGTCCGTCAGGGAGCCAATATTACTCAGGGGCAGCCCCTTGCCAGGCTCAACGCCCGGGAAGCGCAGCAGCGCGTGAATGAACGGCAAACCGCTGCCACCCTCGCCCAGCGGCAGTTCGATCGCTTCCAGACGCTGGCCGGGCGTCAGGCGATTTCAAAGGCGGAAATGGATATCCAGCAGGCCAACCGCGACGCCGCTAACGCCGCGCTGAAAATCGCCCGCGAAGAGCTGTCGCAAATGACGTTGACCGCCCCGTTCAGCGGCGTTGCCGCCAACGTGCCGGTACGTAACCACCAGGTTGTCGCCGCCGGACAGCCCATTGTGACCCTGACGCGAACCGATCTGCTCGACGTGGTGTTTAGCGTTCCGGAAAACCTCTTTACCGCGCTGGATATTCGCAACGCGCAGTATCGTCCTGTCGTCAAAATTAACGCCATGCCGGATCGCCAGTTTACCGCCGACTACAAAGAACATACCGGCAGCAGCGACAGCAGCACGCTCACCTGGCAAATCATACTGACTATGCCGCGGCCGGCCGACTTTCCCTCGGTGGGCGGCGTTAGCGGAACGGTGACGGTCAATCTGGCAAACCTGCCCGCCAGCGCCGGTCAAAACGCGGTGGTGGTGCCGGTTGAAGCGGTGTTTAACCCGGATAATCGCCCGCGCAATGAGCCCCACGTCTGGGTGGTACAGGGCAGCGGCGACCAGCTCAAGCTGGAAGAGAGAAAAGTCGGCGTGGGCCCGGTGACCTCTCAGGGCGTGGTGATTACCGAAGGGCTCAGCGTCGGCGAGCGCGTAGTGGCGGCAGGCGTCAGCGAATTACATGCGCAACAGCCGGTTCGTATCTGGACGCGTGAACGAGGTTTGTAATGGATATTTCCCGCCAGTTTATTAACAACCCGGTCCGCGTCTGGCTGACCATTTTGCTGCTGGGCATCGGCGGGATCTTCGCTCTGCTGAATATTGGCCGCCTGGAAGATCCGGCGTTTACCATCAAAACCGCGGTGGTGGTCACCCACTATCCCGGCGCGTCGGCGCAGCAGGTGGAAGAAGAAGTCACCCTGCCGCTGGAAAACGCGCTGCAGCAGCTGCCGTATCTCGACAACGTCAGCTCAATTTCCTCCAACGGCCTGTCGCAAATTACCGTCAATATCGCCTCGCGCTACCACTCCCGCGAGCTGCCGCAAATCTGGGATGAACTGCGCCGCCGGGTGGGCGACGCCGCCCGCCAGTTCCCTCCCGGCGTCGCCGCTCCGTTTGTGAACGACGATTTTGGCGATGTCTTTGGCTTCTTCTTTGCCCTCTCCGGCGAGAGCTTTACCAACCCTGAGCTGGTTCGCTATGCCGAACAGCTGCGTCGCGAACTGGTGCTGGTCCCCGGCGTCGGCAAAGTCGCCATCGGCGGGGCGATCCCCCAGCAGATCAACATCGATATCTCGCTGGCGAAAATGGCCGCCCGCGGAATCACGCTCAACCAGCTGGCGGCGATACTGAGCAGGTTGAACGTGGTGTCTAACGCCGGTGAGATTAAATCCGGCAGCGAATCGATTCGCCTGCATCCCACGGGCGAGTTTGCCAACCTCGACGAGCTTGGCGACCTGTTAATCAGCCCGCACGGCTCGGTAACGGCGACGCGGCTGCGCGATATTGCCACCCTCTCGCGCGGGCTGAGCGAATCGCCTTCCAGCATTTACCACGCCAACGGCCGACAGGCGGTCACTATGGGGGTGTCGTTTATACCCGGGGTTAACGTGATTGACGTTGGCCGCGCGCTGGAAAGCAAGCTGGAGCAGATGTCGGCGGAAAAACCGGCCGGAATCAACATTGACCTGTTCTACGATCAGGCGGCGGAAGTCGCCCATTCGGTCAACGGCTTTATCACCAACTTCCTGATGGCGCTGGCGATTGTGGTTGGCGTGCTGCTGATCTTTATGGGCGTACGCAGCGGCATTATTATCGCCCTGTCGCTGGCGCTCAACGTGCTCGGTACGCTGCTGATCATGTACCTGTGGGGTATCGAGCTGCAGCGTATCTCGCTGGGGGCGTTGATTATCGCCCTGAGCATGCTGGTCGATAACGCTATCGTCATCGTCGAAGGCGTGCTGATCGCCCGCCAGCAGGGGTCAACGCTGCTCATGGCGATTAACTATGTGATCCGCCGTTCGGCGCTGCCGCTGCTGGGGGCCACGGTGATTGCCATTCTCGCCTTTGCGCCGATTGGCCTGTCGCAGGACTCGACCGGCGAATACTGTAAATCGCTGTTCCAGGTGCTGCTGATTTCGCTCATGCTGAGCTGGTTCTCGGCGCTGACCATTACCCCGGTGCTGATTAAATGGTGGCTGTTTAAAAATCAATCGCAGCCGGTGGCGCAGGCCGACGCCAATCCGTACGGCGGGCGCTTTTACCGTCTGTACCAGCAGGCTCTGCGTGCTCTTCTGCTGCGCAAAACCATTACGCTGACCGTCATGGCGGCGCTGCTGGCCGCCGCTATCTGGGGATTCGGCTCGGTGCGGCAAAACTTTTTCCCCTCGTCAAATACGCCGATTTTCTTTGTCGATCTCTGGCTACCCTACGGTACCGATATCGCGACCACCGAAAAGATGACCAGCGATATTGAGACCACCATTAACGGCCAGCCGGGCGTGGTCACCACCGTGGCCACCGTCGGTCAGGGCAGCATGCGGTTTATCCTCACCTACAGCGGGCAACGGCAGTACAGCAACTATGCGCAGATCATGGTGCGCATGGACGACCAGCGCAGCATTGCCGCCCTGACGCAGCATGTGGATCGCTATATTGCGCGCAACTACCCGCAGGTGAACGCCAGCACGAAGCGCGTGATGTTCGGTCCCTCCGGCGACAGCGCCATCGAGGTGCGGATTAAAGGTCCGGACCCCGACCGTCTGCGCCTGCTCGCCAGCCAGGTTGGCGATATCCTCTCCGCGGACCCGGCCACCGACGGCGTTCGCAACGACTGGCAAAACCGTAGCAAAGTTATTCGTCCGCAGTACTCCCCCGCGCTTGGGCGCGAGTTAGGCGTTGATAAACAGGATATTGATAACGCCCTGGAGATGAACTTCTCCGGCAGCCGCGTTGGATTGTACCGTGAGGGGGCCGACCTGCTGCCGACGATCGTCCGCCCGCCAGCCGCCGAGCACCAGGACGCGAATCACCTGAATAACGTGCTGGTCTGGAGCCAGAGCCGCCAGCAGTATATTCCGCTCAGTAACGTGGTCAGCGGCTTTCACCTAGAATGGGAAGATCCGCTGATTCTGCGCCGCGATCGCAGCCGGGTGCTGACGGTACAGACCGATCCCGACCCGCTCAGCCACCAGACGTCGGGGGATATCCTGTCCCGCGTGAAGCCGCAGATTGATGCGCTCGCTCTGCCGCACGGTTACAGCATTGAGTGGGGTGGCGATGCGGAGAACTCCAGCGAGGCGCAGCAGGGGCTGTTTACTACCCTGCCGCTGGGTTACCTGGTGATGTTTGTCATCACCGTCCTGATGTTCAGTTCGCTGAAAAATGCGATCGCCATCTGGCTGACCGTGCCGCTGGCGCTGATTGGCGTAACGCCGGGTTTTTTAATCACCGGGATCCCTTTTGGGTTTATGGCGTTAATCGGTCTGCTGAGCCTGAGCGGAATGCTGATCCGTAACGGCATCGTGCTGGTAGAAGAGATTGAACAGCAGAAACAGGAAAAAGCGCAGCAGGATGCGATTATTGATGCCGCCACTTCGCGTCTGCGCCCTATCCTGCTGACGGCGTTTACCACCGTGCTCGGCCTGGCGCCTTTATTACTCGACGTTTTCTTCCAGAGCATGGCGGTCGTTATCATGTTTGGTCTGGGTTTTGCTACTATTCTGACGCTGCTGGTTCTGCCGGTAATCTACGCCTGTTTCCACAATCAGAATATGAAGCGACAACCATGAACAGTACCGGATTAAATATTATTAAAACGCTGGGATGCATGACGGCGGTGACCTTCTTCACCATTTACAACACCTGGGATAGCTATGATTATGACTATCACTGGATCCTCGGGTTTTTGACGTTTATTTCCACTATCGCCACGCCGCTGTTTTTTGTGGTGGCGGGCTATCTGGATTCACAATCTCGCCACGACTCACAATGGCAGTTGGGCAAAATCAAAAGCGTGGTGATCGTCTTTCTGTTCTGGATGACGGTGTACTATCTCTGGGAGCCCTACCAGCGCGGCTATCTTATCCAGCCGTGGTTTGTATTTGCGTTTATCGTCATTTACACCTTTCACCCGGTTATCGAGTGGCTCAGCCAAAGACGCACAGCGTTCTTTGCCGCGGTGTTCACGCTGCTGCTGCTCTCGTATGGTTACGATCTTTTGTCCGCGCTGTACCCGGATGTTCATGCGCTGAGCCTGGCGCCGCAGTACCGCCTGTGGACCTGGCTGCTGTTTTATCTGACCGGTCAGCTGTTCAGCGACCCGCTGGTCGCCGACTGGCTCAGGCGAGAAAAAGTGGTCAAAGGCGCGATGATCGCCATTCCGTTTATTTACCTTTTTACCTGGTTTTACGAGCGGCATTTCTTTTTCGCCCTGTTTAAGGCCGACAGAAATGCGTTCATTCTGACCGGTTCACAAATCTATATTCTGGTGGTTGCGCTGGTTATTGCCGCCAACGGCGTGCGGTTTCGCAAAAACAGCGAGTTTAAAGAGACCCTTCTCGCCACCATTAGCAAAACGATGACCGGCGTCTATATTCTCCACTACTCCGTTTTTCACCTGCTCACCGCGTTTATCCCGATTAACTCGCTGGGGACAAAATTAATGCTGATTGTCCTTACGTTTATCACTTCGGTACTGATTTCGATGCTCGCGCTGTCCAATTCGGTGGTCAAAAAAGTGATTACGATTTGACGCTCGCCGGTTCAGGTCATGGCCGCCTGCGCATTTAAAAACCGTAGCGCAGCCAGGCAAACAGTACGTTGCCGTTATTATAGGTGCCGGGAATATAGGTGAACTGCACGCTCAGACGGCGGTAGCTGGCGGAGAAGAGCGGCAAAATAATCGGCAGAGGTACGTAGTTGGCAAAGTCATCGCGGGCGGTGATCCCGGCGGTGACGCCAAGACCCAGGCGAAAGTCACGACGGCTATCAAGATACCAGCCCTTTTCCCAGCCGTAGCCAACAATCGGCTGCCACTCGTTGTGCGAATCTTTGAACATCATGGCGTAGAGCGAGCTCCAGTTACCCTCCGCGTTATATCTGGAAACGCCGAAACCTCCACCCCACGGCATTTCATTATAGTTATCCGTTTTCTCTTTATCGTACATAAAGCGGTTGTGCCAGCTGAGAAACGGCAGATATAAATCGTAGTTTTGCGGCTCATTCCAGGTCTGCGAGACGTCGTTTTTCAACCAGCTCCACCAGCCGCTGATGCGCTGCTCGCCATAGACCTTCGTTTCAGCCTGTACCGACAAGGCGAAAATAAACGCTATTCCCCACGCTAGCCGCAGACAACGTCGCATCGTTTTATCCTTAAAGAAAGTCGCCCGGTGTTCATTCAGTTTGGGAACAAAAAACAGGCTTTGCAAATATCAACCAACAAATTTTCTGCACCGTCCCGGGCTAATTGCAAGTCCAGTTAAACGCCCGTTTCAGGACAGAGAGCGCCGCCGCGGTGATTTCATTTCCTTGCCGCTGGGATTATGATGGCGCTAATTATCCTTTCTGCCCGCAGTGATTGAGAAATAGATGGACTTCATCAGCATTATTATGTCGGCGGGGAAAACCTCCGTCGATGTGGCGCTTTATACGCTGTTGCCAATCATGGTCGTCATGCTCATCGTGATGAAATATCTGGAGGTCCGCGGGGTACTGGACGCCATCGTTCGCTGGCTCGCCCCGCTGCTTAAGCCGTTCGGCTTAACCGGGATGAGCGCTTTTGCCCTGATTCAGATGAATTTTGTCAGCTTCGCCGCCCCGCTGGCGACCCTCGCGATTATGGATAAACGCGGCGCTTCGGACCGGCATATGGCCGCCACGCTGGCGATGCTTTTCGCCATGGGTCAAGGCAACGTTTTCTACCCGTTAACGCCCTTCGGCCTGCACTGGCTGGCCTCAATCATCATTTCGATTGTCGGCGGGCTGTGCGCCGCCGCGGTCACCTGGCATATCGCCGGCCGCAGGCTATCGATGGTTGAAAACGTGCGGGCCGACGCGCTGCCTGAGGCGGAGCAAAATAGCCAGGGGATTATCGCCGTTATCAACAGCGCCGGTGCCGACGCCATCCGCCTGGCCCTCGGCGCGGTGCCCATGCTGATCCTGTCGCTGGCCATCGTCGGATTTATGCAGGCGGCAGGCCTGATTGAGATGCTCCAGCGCCTGCTGCTGCCGCTGCTGCTGTGGCTGAATATTCCGGTTAACTTCGTGCTGCCGGCGCTGGTCAAATGCGTTGCCGGCGGTACGGCCTATTTCGGCGTGGTCTCCGAGCTCGTCCAGCAGGGTAAAGCGACCGTAAGCCAGATCAACGCCTCGGCGGGCCTGCTAGTGCAAACGTTCGATCTTCCCGGCATCGGCATCTTTCTGGGCGTCAGCTCGCGCTTCGTACGCCTGTTCCGCTTCGCCGCGATTGGCGCTATCGCCGGGATCGCCATCCGCACCGTGATGCACCTCACGCTATTCTGAGGCCGCCTCCTGCGAACGGAGACAGGCAGCGATATCCGCCTGCTCGCTACAGGCGATATGATGGTTAATGCGCGCCATCATCCATGGGAAAAACGGGTTGGACGTGACGCGCATCAGCGTATCCAGCCCGACGCTCAGGGTTGAGGTTTCCCCGCGCAACGAGATCGTACCGATGCTGATCCCGTAGCGATTTTTCTCCGCCGGTTCGCGGCCATAGAGCGAGTCGGTCAGCGGGAACGGCACCGCCACGTGCGATAGTGAATACATATCCTGCGGCCAGGCGATATTCAGCGGCGTCACGGTTTCGCTTCGCGTCCCGGCAAGCGTGGTGCGGGCCACCGTCTCGTAGGTGTCGGGCGCGGCGTTGGTAATCACCGTGGTGCCGTAGGGCCGAGGCGCCGGCGGCAATAACGTATTCACCGCCGAATAGAGCGAGGGACGAAATAGCGCGCGCAAATTCGCCGCCTGGTTAATATCGAAAATCACCAGTTCGCTACCGTTATCCGGCAGATAACGGTAGAGCGAATCCACCACCGCCCGGGTGCTCACCGTTGAATCCATCACCGACTGAAAAGTTAACACCGGCGCTAGTTCAGAAAGCCGCTGACGCTGCGCTTCCTGCACGATTTGCTGCTGCAGCGCCTGCGACAACAGCCATGACTGCCTTGCCGCCTTCACCGGGAACGAATTATATTTATAGGGATTAAACTCCGGGACGACGTTCAGCCACGCCGCGCGGGCGAAAGCCGGGAATACAGAAGGCAAACCGGCCAGCCCGGCAAAACGCGCAAAGGCGGTAACGCCAATCATCGGCGACAGCAGAATGACCTGCTGCGGCCGCCGCAGCGACTTATCTTCCAGGCTATCGAGGGCGTATTTTAGCGCCAGCGCCCCGCCGTTGGAGTAGCCAACCACGTGCAGCGGCGCGTCATTCCCCGCCAACCGCGTCGCTTCGCGCACCGCAAGCCGGGTTGTCGCTATCCACTCTTCGCGGTCCACCGCGGTGAGCGCGCCGGGGGCGGTACCGTGTCCAGGCAGCCGCGGCGCGACGGCAACAAATCCCAGCTGCTGATAGCGCTGCGCCAGATAATGTACGCTGTAGGGCGAATCCGTCAGGCCGTGCAGCAGCACCGCCGCGCCGCGCGGTTTGCCCTGCGGCAGCAAAATAAAGGAGCGGTTCCAGTCGGGATGAAACTTATCCGGATAGACCAGGCTTTGCGCGTAAAAGCGGTTAATGGCCGTTTTTTCATCGTCGCTCAACGTGTCGGTAATGCTGCTTTTCATATCGCGGAAAATCGCCGCTTCCCGCGTCTGGTATTCGGCAAAAGTGGCGCGGTCAATCTCGCTGGCGCTCATTTCATTCGCCGTCCAGGTATGCCAGCGGTGCAGCGCCGGACCGCGCTGCGATTCGTAAATACGGCCAATAAAAAAGACGATCACGACCACCAGCAGCCCAATGATGGCTTTTTTCGCCACCGAGACTAATCTTAATCCCGACTTATTCAGCAGCCGGGTAAAACGCATCATTGCCATATTTCTGTCCGAATTATCTCTTTAGCTGCCAGGGCGGGCTATTATGCAGAAGGAATCCGATCCTGCGATTCACTTATTAAACATAGACTAAACCAACCGCCTGTTCTTATTGTCAGATGAGGAGCAAACATGAATTATCGCCGGAGTGTAACAGGTCAGGAATAAACAAATGGAATGGTGGATTAAGAAACTACGCGAGGCCTCGACGTCTACACATACCCACGCGGTTCTGCAAAGCGGCCAGCTAACCATCATTGCGGAACTCACTTCCTGCGGCCGGCGTCTACAGGAGGGCGATAAGCTGACGCCGTTGGCTAACGCCCTGTACTGCATTAACGACAATAAGTCGATCACCCTAAAAGTGCTCAACGCCACGCATTTCAGCGCTGAACGCTGGGGCGCCATCGCGAATATCACCGCGCATTAATCGACATCCCCCAGCATCAACTGGTTCTAATCTCAGTACTTTCTTAACTAAGCGGGTTAAATTGTCCTGCGCCTTTTTCAGTCTGTGACATACTAAGCAAAACGTCAGCAGAGCAGAAACAAGGAGTACGTCATGAATCAGAAAGCCGCCAGGCTGACCCCAGAACAGGCGCTTACGCAGCTCGAAGCGCTTTATGAAAAATCGGTCAATGCGCTGCGTAAAGCCCTCGGCGATTATATTCACCATAATATCCTCCCCGAGAATAGCGCCCGTGCGGAAGGACTGTTCGTTTACCCGCAGCTGTCGGTATCGTGGGACGGAGCAGAACATAAAGCGTTAAAAACCCGGGCCTGGGGTCGTTTCACCCATAGCGGTTGCTATACCACCACCATCACCAACCCTAAACTGTTTCGCGCCTATCTGCTGGAGCAGCTCACCATGCTGTATCAGGATTACGATGCCGCGATTACCGTCGGGCTGTCGCAGCATGAGATCCCCTATCCGTACGTTATTGATGGCTCTGAACTCACGCTCGATCGCTCAATGAGCGCCGGCCTGACGCGTTTTTTCCCCACCACCGAGCTGTCGCAAATTGGCGATGAAACCGCCGATGGCCTGTTTCATTCGACGGAATACTATCCACTTTCCCACTTCGACGCCCGCCGCGTCGATTTCTCGCTGGCGCGCCTGCGCCACTATACCGGCACGCCGGTTGACCATTTCCAGCCGTATATGCTGTTTACCAACTACACCCGCTACGTCGATGAGTTCGTGCGCTGGGGCTGTAGCCAAATTCTCGATCCCGAGAGTCCCTATATCGCCCTCTCCTGCGCGGGCGGGATCTGGATAACGGCGGACACGGAGGCGCCGGAGGAAGCGATTTCCGATCTGGCGTGGAAAAAGCATCAGATGCCCGCCTGGCACCTGATAACCAAAGACGGACAGGGGATCACGCTGATTAATATTGGCGTCGGCCCGGCAAATGCCAAAAATATCTGCGACCATCTGGCGGTGCTGCGTCCGGACGTCTGGCTGATGATTGGCCACTGCGGCGGCCTGCGTGAAAGCCAGAATATCGGCGACTACGTGCTGGCCCATGCCTATCTGCGCGACGACCACGTGCTGGATGCGGTACTGCCGCCGGATATCCCAATTCCGAGCATCGCCGAAGTTCAGCGCGCGCTCTACGACGCCACGAAGCAGGTCAGCGGCATGCCGGGCGAAGAGGTAAAACAGCGGCTGCGTACCGGAACGGTGGTCACTACCGACGATCGCAACTGGGAGCTGCGCTACTCGGCCTCAGCGCTGCGCTTTAACCTCAGCCGCGCGGTGGCTATCGATATGGAAAGCGCAACCATTGCCGCCCAGGGCTATCGCTTCCGCGTTCCTTACGGCACCCTGCTGTGCGTCTCCGATAAACCGCTGCACGGCGAGATTAAGCTGCCGGGACAGGCTAACCGATTCTATGAAGGGGCCATTTCCGAACATTTGCAGATTGGTATTCGGGCGATTGACCTGCTGCGCGCCGAAGGCGACCACATGCATTCGCGCAAGCTGAGAACCTTCAACGAACCGCCGTTCCGCTAAGCGCTGATATCATACGAGCAGAATACACTCAGTCCGGATCGCGTGAAATATTTACGCGGCCACCAGCCGGACTGAGCGTTATAAAATAAAGCGTTTATTTTTGTTAGGGGTAAAAATTTCTCAGAACACATCCATACGGTATATCCGCGCAATATTATTATTGCTATGCCAATTAAAAAATAAACATTTTATTAACACATCAGCATCATTTGCCCCGTGGTCATAAAACGCCCAGCCGGGGTCTGATTAACACTTGAATTGAGTCTTGTAACCTATTAAATTAATTAGATAAATTCACACGGAACAAAAAAGCGGTACAAAATAGCCAGCACCAGGGAGAGATCAAAATAATCAAAGAGTTACCTATGGGCGCTACTCTACTCTGGAATCATCCTTTAATAGCGACAGGTTGTCTGCAACAAATACCTTGTTACTAAATTACCAGAGATAAAATTGCGCATGTCGACAGTAAGCAACCATGGATATGCTTATCTATCGCGACCGGCAATGTACTATTTTCGTAAAAGTATGGACGACAGCTTTATGAAATTAACCGTAGGGAATATCCGCCTGTTTATTTTATTAGCAACTCTTTTTTTCTGGACTGCCGCGATCGGGCTAATTTCCCTTATTGTATCCTGGTTTTAAGACCCTGACGGTGCGCAGGGAATGTTCTTGTGCCCCGGCGTTGCCATCATCGTGGCTATGGAATAGAAAGCAAAAAGCCCGCTTAAGTTTCCTTAAGCGGGCTTCTTAAATATGGCTCCTCTGACTGGACTCGAACCAGTGACATACGGATTAACAGTCCGCCGTTCTACCGACTGAACTACAGAGGAATCGTTTGAACGAGGCGCATATTATCGATGGCGCCCCACCTTGTCAAAGGCTGTTTTCACATTTCAAACCGTTTGCCGAATAATTCTCCACTTTGGGCGAAAAGTCCCGTTTCGCCCACCGCATGTTACGTTTCTTCAACCTGCGCGCGGGTCTCGTCGGCCTGCGCTTTCGTTCGCGGGTACTTCCACAGCCAGCGCCCGCTGACCATCCGGCAGTAAAACAAAACGCCGCGCACCGCCCAGTCAAGCACCATACCCAGCCAGACGCCGATCACCCCCATGCCCAGCACAATCCCCAGCGTGTAGCCCGCCACCACGCGACAGCCCCACATGCCGAGCATTGAGACCCACATGGTGTAACGCACGTCACGCGCCCCTTTAAAGGCGCACGGCAGCGTCCAGGCCATCGCCCAGATCGGCATAAAGAAGGCGTTCAGCCACAGCAGCTCTTTCACCACCACTTTGACGTCCTCTTCGCTGGTATAGAACGAGGCGATCAGGCCGGCAAGCGGCGCGGTTCCCCAGGCGATCGCCGTCAAAATGATGGTCGACAGCCAGAAGACGTGCCACGCCTGACGCTCCGCCTGAGCGATCTGCCCTTTTCCGAGGCGTCGGCCGGTGATAATAGTCGATGCTGAACCGAGCGCGTTCCCCGGCAGGTTGATCAGCGCGGCCACGGAGAAAGCGATAAAGTTACCGGCAATCACGTTGGTCCCCATCCCGGCAACAAACATCTGCGTCAGCAGCTTACCGCCGTTGAACAAAACCGATTCAATGCTGGCGGGGATCCCGATGCCCATCACTTCCCAGATAATGGCGAAGTTAAACGGCTTAAAATAGCTCTTCAGCGAAATGCGCAGCGCCGGGTTAAAACCGATCATTAGCACCCAAATGGTGGCCACCGCGCCAATGTAGCGGGCAATCGTTAATCCCAGCCCCGCCCCGACAAACCCCATGCCGGGCCACGAGAAAATGCCGTAAATCAGGATGCTGCTGATAATAATATTGAGGATATTCATCCCGCCGTTGATCAGCAGCGGAATTTTGGTGGTCCCGGCGCCGCGCAGCGCGCCGCTGCCGATCAGGGCAATTGCCGCCGCCGGATAGCTCAGCACCGTCAGCTCCAGATAGGTCAGCGCCAGACCCTTTACCTCTTCTGTCGCATCCCCGGCGACAAAATTAATGATTTCCGCGCCGAAGGCATGGATGACCGCCGCGAGAATAATCGAGAACAGGGTCATTATCGCCAGCGACTGGCGCGCTGCCGCCCTTGCCCGCCGCCGGTCCCGTTTGCCCAGGCTAAACGCCACCACCACGGTCGTACCGAGGTCGATGGCGGCAAAAAAGGACATGATCACCATATTGAAGCTGTCGGCCAGGCCTACGCCCGCCATGGCCTCTTTACCGAGCCAGCTGACCAAAAAAGTACTCAACACGCCCATCAGCAATACGCAGGCGTTTTCCAGCAAAATGGGGACCGCAAGCGGGCTGATTTCACGCCAGTAGAGGACGCGATAGCTCTTGCGTTTTTTAAACCAGGACGTGCGTTCGACGGACTGGCGTAATGCGGCGGTGACGTTCAAGGGAGACCTTAGTGAGAAAAGTTGAAACTACATTTCAAATGATGATAGAGAAAAGCTAATCCTGCAAAGCATTTTTCCCGATAAATTGTCGATAATGGCGACAATTTGTTGATGGATGCGCCAGTTGAGCCTCGGACGGCGAATAGATGTTTGACAAAAGTTTTTTCGCCGCTAAGATACGACTCCACAACGATTCCTCTGTAGTTCAGTCGGTAGAACGGCGGACTGTTAATCCGTATGTCACTGGTTCGAGTCCAGTCAGAGGAGCCAAATTCTTGTTTTCATGCCTCTTTGCGAATCCTTATGTGATTTAGATTCAATAAGTTAGCGCGAAAAATCTTCCCGATGCATTTTTAGTTTTTCCTCCGCATCGGGAGAATTTGGTGGTCAGATTTGGGGTCATGTTGGTTCGATGACGGAGTGACCCCCAAATGTCTCTTAACGACACAAAAATCCGCAACTTAAAACCATCCGCTAAACCCTTCAAAATTTCCGATTCCCATGGTCTGTACCTGTTGGTTAATCCAGGCGGTTCACGTCTCTGGTATCTCAAATATCGTATCAATAGAAAAGAATCTCGCCTTGGCTTAGGCGCCTACCCTGACGTGTCTTTAGCTAATGCTCGTCAACAGCGTGATGGTATCCGTAAACTCCTCGCGCAAAATATCAATCCAGCACAACAGCGCTCTGCTGAAAGAACCACTTCCACACCAGAAAAAACCTTCAAACATGTGGCACTGGAGTGGCATAACAGCAACCGAACATGGTCTGAGAACCACGCATCCCGCCTGCTTGCCAGAATGAACAATCATATATTCCCTGTGATTGGACACTTGCCGGTAGCTGAACTGAAACCTCGTCACTTTATCGACCTGCTGAAAAGCATTGAGAAAAAAGGTCTGCTGGAAGTCGCAGCACGTACCCGGCAGCATATGTGCAACATAATGCGTCATGCTGTGCATCAGGAGTTGATAGAGCACAATCCCGCGGCAAATCTGGAGGGTATCATCGCCCCGCCAGTTAAACGTCATTACCCCGCCCTTCAGTTGGAGCGACTACCGGAACTGTTGACTCGCATTGAGGACTACAAGCAAGGACGAGAGTTAACCCGCCTGGCTGTCTCACTCACCCTTCACCTATTCATCCGTTCCAGCGAACTGCGTTTCGCCCGTTGGTTTGAGATCGATTTCAAAAATAGAATCTGGACCATTCCTGCCACTCGCGAGTCCATCCCCGGCGTCCGCTACTCTGGCCGTGGTGCAAAAATGCGTACTCCACATATCGTTCCACTCTCCTGTCAGTCTATTGCTATTCTGAAACAGATACGGGAAATATCCGGACATCAGGAACTTATATTCCCCGGCGATCATAATCCGTATAAACCGATGTGCGAAAACACGGTCAATAAGGCGCTACGCCTGATGGGCTATGACACAAAAGATGAAATCTGCGGCCACGGATTTCGGGCAATGGCATGTAGTGCCCTGATGGAGTCTGGCCTATGGGCGCAGGATGCGGTTGAACGGCAGATGAGTCACCAGGAGCGTAACAGCGTTCGAGCGGCTTACATCCATAAAGCAGAATATCTCGATACCCGTAAAGCGATGATGCAATGGTGGTCAGATTATTTGGACAGATGCAGAGAGGAATTCGTGCCACCCTATGTCAGGGGCCGCCAGTAGCAGATGGTATGAACCTTAGGATGTGACTAATTGGTAATTTTGAAAAAGGGTTCAGCTAATGGACCCTGTTTTAATTTGCATAAACAGCCATAGAAATGATCGGTCCACAGTCATTTCTCATAGCCAGATAGGCATTCTCACCACGCATTTTTTGCCGCAGGATATCTCGGTAACATCAGAAATGTGGAAACAAGATCTGGTTGAGGCGAAAAGTTCATTTAACTCAACAATCCTCCCTGAGGTTATTATCATAGTGCCGTTTGATTTCGGATAAACCATGGCATACTGCCAATGTATGCGGGGAATTGCTTTTATTAACCGTCTCTTAAACATTGAGACCATTTATTATGAGCTTTCTGTATCACATCCCCAGCACGTTCATCTCACTTGATTATTTGCAAATAAAACCCCTTCAAATAACTGCCCTTGCCAAAATAAACAATCTTAAACTCCATACAGAAGATCAAGCTCAGAGCTAATTTCTACCTGACCGCAAAAAATCAAGGTTATTTCACTGTTCAAACGAACAAACCATCAGAGCTGCCAGGTGAAACTAAAAGTGAGAGCTACGTAACGTTCCCTTAACACGACAATTGACGAATTTATTATGGTGGGTATTGTTTATACCTTACAAACGAGCAAACAAAACTGATCATATGAGCAAAAAGTTGAGTATCTAAAACCATAACCCAGTTTGCTTGTCATTCAGTTATCGCTTTCAGCTCTGTCATTTCTTAACGATAGTTCAGAGGTAGTTCAATGAAACAGGACCTTGTTGCGGGTATAGATTCCTCCACCCAGTCTTGTACCGTCATGCTGCGTAGTCTTGAAAATGGAAAGGTGATCGCACAGGCTCGTAAGTTGCACCCACCGACCACGCCGCCGTGTAGCGAGCAGGATCCGCAAGCCTGGTGGGATGCATTAGTCTCCGCGCTCACTGAATTAAAACAATGGTGGCCACGTATTGCAGGTCTGGCTGTCGGTGGTCAGGGGCACGGCCTCGTCATGCTTGATAATCACGATCGCCCGCTGCGTCCTGCGAAGCTGTGGAATGACACGGAGTCTGCACCGCAGGCGCGTGAATTGTGCGAGAAGATTGCTCCGGAAGAATGGGCACGCCTGACGGGTTCCGTTCCGGGGCCGGCAATGACCATTTCTAAACTGGCCTGGACAGAACAAAATTATCCGGGGCTGCTGGAAAAAGCCCACCGCATCATGCTGCCGTTTGATTATCTGGTTTACCGTCTGAGCGGTAGCTTTGTGTGCGAGCGCGGCGGGGCATCCGGTACGGGTTACTTCAACCCCTTCACCAATAGCTGGGAACCACAGCTGGCAGCGGTGGTTAACAGTCAAATTGACTGGATTTCCCGCTGGCCCACTATCATCCCGTCGCATCAACCTGCAGGCGTGGTGAAGTTGATGCCTGAGCTGGAGGAACTGGCGGGTGCAATCGTGGGTGTCGGGACCGGCGATAACATGTCCGCCGCGTTAGGGATGAACCTGAAAACCGGTGATACCGGTATCTCTATCGGGACCAGCGGTACGTTATATGGCATCACCAACAAGGGGATGACCGACAGCACCGGCACCATCAACGGTTATGCCGATGCGGCCGATCGCTTTATCCCCATGATTACTACACTGAACTCCGCCAAAGTCACTGATACGTTTCGCAAAATACTGCGCGTTACCCCTGACGAATTCGACGAGCTCGCGCTGAGTTCGCCACCCGGCGCCAACGGTCTTCAGCTTGTTCCGTGGCTGGACGGCGAGCGTACCCCCAACCTTCCTGACGCCACGGGACACATGCGCGGATTACGTACCACCACAACGATGCAGGATATGGCTCGCGCCACCGTGGAAGGCGTACTGTGCGGCCTGCTGGCGGGCGGTCTGGTACTGAAACAACATGGCTTCACTGACGACGGTCGCATTATTGTCACCGGCGGCGGCGCAAAGTCACGAGCCTATCGTCAGATTCTGGCTGACCTGACGGGCAAGCCCGTTTGGATTTCTCCGGTGGGTGAAACGGCAGCCGCGGGTGCAGCCATTCAGGCTGCCGCTGCCGTGCTGGGATGCACAAATATTGAAATGGCCGATCGCTGGAGTGTGCCGCTTGAGAAAGTGGCCGAGCCACAACAAGATGCGCGCCATGTCCTGGACGCTTACGTTACCTATGCCAATGCATTATCAGGAGAGCTGCAATGAGTTCAATAACTACCCCTGCAAAAATCAAACCGCCTAAGCAGCCGCTCAAAGTCCCTGCAGAAGCGGGTATCGCCGTTGTTTTCTTACTGGTCATGCTGGGCGGGTTTATCGCCACGCCTAACTTCCTGACTGTTTCGAACATGATGGTGTTGCTTCTGAACGGCGCGGTCATCGGCTTCCTTTGCCTGGGACAATCCTTTGTCCTGCTGACCGGGGGTATCGACCTCTCCTGCGGCTCCATCGTGGCGATGACCTGCGTGGTTGCGGCGTTGCTGATGGAGAAATTTGGCATTCCGTGGCAGCTTGCCGTACCCATCGTGTTGGCGGTGGGTGCGCTGAGTGGGCTGGTAAATGGTCTGATAATCGAACGCACTGGCGTGCCGCCATTCATTGTCACCTTTGCGATGATGGGGGTTGCGGCATCCATACCACAAATTATCACCGGCGCCGAATCGATACGCGTGACGCAAATTGGTTACAGCCTCATCGGTCAGTCAAAACCGCTGGGTATTCCGTTCCCTGTCATAGCGCTGCTGCTGGCCATTGTTATTGGTGTCATCTTCCTGCGCCGCACCATCACCGGGACTCACATCTATGCGGTAGGCGGTAACGCAGATGCTGCACGCTTATCGGGGATCAGCATTCCACGCATCACCCTGTTGGTGTATGCCATTTCCGGGCTTTGTGCGGCATGCGGCGGCCTGATTTATGGATCGCGTCTGATGACAGGCTATCCGACGGCGGGCCGTGGTGACGAACTGTTCTTCTCAATCGCGGGTGCGGTGGTCGGTGGCGTCAGTCTGTTTGGCGGCACTGGCAGCCTTATCGGCGCGATGATTGGCGCCATGCTTATTGCCTCAATATCGAATCTGATGAACGTGCTGAACGTCAGTGCTTACTGGCAGCCGCTGGTCATCGGCCTGATCATCCTGTTCGGCGTCACCTTCGATACCTTACGTACCTCGAAAAAAATCGTGATCCCCTGGCTCAAAGTCAGGAAGTCACGCAAAACACAACAATAACGCTTCTTAAACCCTGACCTACGTATATCCAGGAGATAAACATGAAACTCCGTACCACAATCACCGCAGGTGCAGCGATAGTCGCACTGTCCTGCATGCTCGCCGGCTGTAACCGTGAGGATACTGAAAGCACCGTGGGTGCCGGCAAAAAAACATTGGGCGTTACGCTGCCGAACCTCACCAACCCTTATTACGTTGCCATGAAAAAAAGCTTTGAAGACAATGCAGCGGCACAGGGCTTGAACGTAAAAATTTCGATTGCTGATAATGACGACGCCAAGCAACTTTCGCAGGTGCAGAACTTCATTGAACAGAAAGTGGATGCGGTCGCAGTGAACTGCGTCTCCTCAGGCCCGTGCGTGTCGATCATAAACCAGCTTAATCAGGCAAAAATTCCGGCGTTTGCCATCAACATCCTTCCGGATACCGAGGGGATGAAGCAGCAAAACGTCACGCTGGTTCAAGGTGTTCAGACCGATCAGCGTGAAGGCGGCAAGCTCATTGGCCAGCAGCTGTTGAAAGACATTGGTGAAAATGGCACGGCGACAGTGGGTATCGTGGGAGAACCAACATCCATTGCCGCAAACGCACGTGATGAAGGCTTCAGGGAAGCCGTGGCATCCAACAAAAACATTAAGTTCGTCGCGCTGGTCAATGGCAAAGTAGAAGAAACAACCTCCCTGAAAGTCACCACTGAAATGCTGCAGGGCAGGCCAGAAATTAACGTCGTGTACTCAGACACCGAACCTTCCGCGCTCGGGTCACTGGCGGCAATCCAGCAACTGGGTGTCAGTGACAAAGTGAAGCTGTATGCGTTTGTGGATAAAGAAGGCGTCAAAGCCGTTCAGAACAACAGCATATTGAAAGCCGGTGCGATTCAGGAGCCGGTTAAACTGGCTCAGTTGCTGGTTGAAAATGCCAGGAAGAGTCTGAACGGTGAACAGGTTCCAGCCATGATCAACAACCCACCGCTGCTGGTCACCAAAGACAACGCAGCATCGGTAATGGGTTCAGCATACTGACTTAAGTGAAAGGCGAAGAATGATGAATTATGTGGCGAAGCAGGTCAAAATCGGTTTTTCGGGTGTGCAGGTTCTCCACGGTGTGGATTTCAGCGTAAAGCCTGGCGAGATCCACGGCCTCTTTGGCCATAATGGAGCGGGTAAATCAACGCTACTGAAAATCCTGGCGGGCGTTAACACGCAGGATAGTGGAGAGCTGATGATCGGCGAAACGCCGGTGCACCTTGCTTCGCCACGGGATGCACTCAACAAAGGTATTGCTTGTGTGTATCAGGAACTCCGTCTCATTCCCGGCATGAGCGTCTGGCAAAACCTTTTTCTCGGACGTGAATGTCGTAAAGGCAGTGGCTTTATAGATGATGCAAGTATGATCGCGCATACTGAGAAAGTACTAAATGATTACCATCTGAGTTTCAGCGCTACCGCGCTGGTCAAAAATCTGTCACATCCTGAAAAGCAGATGCTGGAAGTGGTTTCTAACCTTGATCGCGACGCCCGTTTTCTTTTCCTCGATGAACCGACGACCGCGCTGGAAGGTGCGCAGGCAGAAGAACTGCTGCAGGCAGTACAACGAATCGCACGCGAAAAGCAGATTGGCGTAGTGCTGGTCTCTCATAAATTAGACGAAGTGTTGGGTGTTTGTGATG
Source organism: Klebsiella sp. CN_Kp106 (assembly GCF_040064575.1). Lineage (NCBI taxonomy): Bacteria > Pseudomonadati > Pseudomonadota > Gammaproteobacteria > Enterobacterales > Enterobacteriaceae > Klebsiella > Klebsiella sp. CN_Kp106. The sequence goes on from NZ_JBEAIG010000071.1 coordinate 260,615, forward strand.
AAGCAACCGTCATGTGCGGCGGCCGGGTGATTTATAACGAAGGCAAAAAGACGCTGAGCAAAAGCGCCATCATTGACGCTATTGTGGGCGATGCAAATGCTTATCAGGCGCCGTCTAACAGCCGTAGTCTGATCCGCGGCGCGATGGGCAAACCCTGGCTCTCGGTCACCAACCTGCAGACTGATCGCCTGAAAGGCATCAACCTTGAGGCATATCGCGGGGAAATTTTGGGTATATACGGGCTGGCTGGCGCAGGCCGAACGCGCTTGTGCCAGACGCTGTTTGGGTTGGAAACCGTTACCGGTGGTGACATCCGGCTGGGTCACAAAGAATACCATCCTTCTTCACCGGCAAAAGCCATTGATAAGGGGATTGCTTACCTGACAGAAGAACGTAAAAAAGATGGCTTCATTCCTCAGATGTCGAGCTATGCCAACGCCATGCTGCCGGTTCTGAAAAAATTCCGTTCTGGCGGATTTGTCAGTCACAGCGCTGCGCGGCACGCCGCCGCTGAGTTGCTGAGCAAGATGAATACGCTGGGAACGCTGAGCGGACCGATTAAATCGCTTTCCGGCGGCAATCAGCAAAAAGTTCTGCTCGCCAGGGTCATTGCGCAAAACGCCAATCTGGTATTGCTGGATGAGCCGACCAAAGGCGTCGACATTGGGGCAAAAGCGGATATTTATCGCATCATTCATCAGTTGGCAGATAAAGGCTGCTGCGTCATCGTGGTATCGAGTGAGGAAGAGGAATTGCTGGACGTGGCAGATACCATTACGGTGTTCCGACAGGGTAAATGCGATGGTGTGATCATTCCTGCACGCGACCTTAAACCCGCAGATCTTCGCAAAGCCGCATGGGAGCATGCTGAAGCCCAGGCTTAGGGCACTCATTCCGAACAGAACGCATCCAACGGCCAGCTAAGCTGGCCGTTTTTGTTTCAGCATTTGATTAACGTTATAGTTGCCCTCCTGCAGAAGACCCAAACAAATTGCATCAAGTGAGTTACCCCGCATACAGGCTCTGAGCGCTGGCGCAAAATGAGTGGAAAAATTGTGCAATCTGTCATTGGCATATTTGCAACAGGGCAGATATTAAGTTGTGCAAAGTGGCTATACGGCATAGCGTAGAAGGGGCAAGAGAAATGGCAGACTTTTACATCTCGGGTATACGCAGAGACAATGCAGGGCAACACATTCAGTACGTTAAAATCATCAAAGCCGGTAATGGGGAGAAGGACGCATCAATTAACTCGCGTCAGTTTGTCGCTGAGTTGATAAATGCCGGTAAGACAAGCTTTCAAACAATTACCTACGTGAATGACAAGTGGGTTTATGGGGCAATGGTTCATGTTATTGATGGGATTTATCTCACGACTGATCCTAATGATACCAAACGCGATAACTTGGGTAATTTGCCCACTTTTTAATGATGCGATGTTATAAGCGAATGAGCGCTTCCAGCGAAGCGCTCAGTGTCATTACTCAAAATCAGCGTGTCGTTTAAACATGGTTTCACTGGTTTCACGCAGTTGGTCCATGAGTTCAAGCACGATGGCATCGTAGGTGATAAAGCAGAGTTGCTCGAAAGAGGAACCCATTGGCTGCGAAAACTGGCCCGGAGTGCGATCGTTTTCAGTTTTGACCGTTCCCGGTAATACCAGCACGCAGTTGGCCAACTGGCCAATCGCAGAGTCTTTCTTCATGGTGACCAGCGCCACGTCGACACCACACTCAACGGCTTTCTGCGCAAGGCTCTTGAGACTGCCTGTTTCGCCACTGCCTGAACCAATAATTAACAAATCACCCGCTTTCGTATGAGGTGATGAAATTTCCCCGACTACGCTGACCGAGAAGCCTAAATGCAATAAACGGTTAGCGAACGCGCGGATGGCAATACCGCTGCGCCCTGCACCTTGCAGGAAAATATGCTTCGCATTTCTAATCTGCCCGATAAATTTCTGCGCCTGACTATTGTCGATATTGAGCGCGTTTTGCTCTAGTTCCCTGAGAATACTGACAGTATTTTCTTGAACACCCATTTTCTTTTCCTCCGGTCAGGCAATTGTACGGCCACCATCCATGAGGATCGTCTGTCCCTGGATGTAAGAATTTGACTTATCAGCAAGGAAGATGGCCAGGTTTGCGACATCATCGATTGTGCCCAGACGACGGACCGGAATTTTCTCCAGTACTGCGTCTAAATCTGCCTGCGTCGGGTAATTAACACGCATCATTTCGCCGGTGTCGATAAGACGCGGCGCGATAGCGTTGACGTTAACACCTTTTGGACCCAACTCCTTTGCCAGACCACGAATAAGGCCTTCCCCCCCCGCTTTACTGGCCGGATAGCTCACACCCCCGCCGGTACCTGACAGCGCAGAACCGGAGGAGATGTAAACGATTGAACCCTGGTTAGTTAAGAAGTCATCGTAGAAGGCTTTGACCGTATTGAATAAACCCGTCAGGTTGATTGAGAGTGTTTTGTTCCACTCTTCGAAAGTAATGTCTTTGACTTTATTAGCAAAAGCGACACCTGCGTTCAAAACCAGAATGTCGATACGGCCATAAGCCTCGATAACTTTTCTGCGCACTTCAGCCAGTGCCTGCGGATCAGAGACGTCCGTTTTGACAAAGAGCGATTTAACATTGCCAAAGGTCAGTTCTTGCGCAGTTTTGATGCCATTAGCCTCGTTATAATCGACAATGACGGTATGCGCACCGCGTTCGGCGAATTGTTTTGCAATTCCTTTACCAATCCCATGCGCACCACCGGTAATTAGCGCAACTTTACCTTCAAAATGACTCATCGGTTGTTCTCCTGAATCTTTGTACTTAACGTGAGAGGAATCCCCCACGTCTGCGGTCTACATAATGATTACGCGCTCAATTAAGAGCGCGTGAATGTATGTTGGATACTTAATGCATGACAGACTTTAATGCCTGATAGCTTGCTTTAGGGTTGTCATTAAATAACGCGCCACCGACAACAATTAAATCAGCACCCGCCTCCTGTACTTTTTTCGCTATTTCCAGATTAACGCCACCGTCGACTTCAATTTGAATGTGCCGGCCAGCAATCATTTCTCTGGTTTTCCTGATTTTCTCCAGGCTTTTCTCGATGAAAGTCTGCCCGGGTTGCCCCGGGTTAATGGTCATAATCAGGATGTAATCAATATCGTCCAACAAATATTCCAGAACACTTTCAGGCGTACCCGGATTGATGACCACACCGGCTTTTCGCCCGGCCTTTTTTATTTTCTGTAAAATAAAATGCACATGCGGCGTTGATTCATAATGCACTGAGATCATTTCTGCGCCGGTATTAATAACATCATCAATATGTCTTTCAGGATTAGCCAGCATCATGTGTACGTCGAAAGTCATTTTACTGGCTTTTTTCATTGCAGAAATTTGATTCGGCCCAAAGGCAATATTATTTACGAAGGTTCCATCCATTAAATCAACATGCAATATTTCAGTGTTCTCTTCTTCTAAAAAACGGAGCTCATCTTGCAGACTTAAGATATTCGCGCCAAAAATTGATGGTAAAATCTGTGCCATGGTAAGCAAACCTCATTTTTAAAATCAATGGAATACAGTGCTCAACCAATACGTCAATACTTCCCACGGGCCAGTCAGTACAAAGTCAGTACCCTGCCCCTGCAAGCCGACGCCTGCGCCATGCAGGAATTGGGTTGCACCCGGAGCCACATACCCTCCTAAATACATCACGACAATACTGAACAGTAAGGTTGAAATAATTGAGCGGATGACGTTTCCGTTGCTGGCCATTACGGTCATGGTTGTCATATAGATGATTGACATCAGAACGCCGATGGGGAAAATCATGATCCCCGGTAAAATCAGTGCGCAAAGCATGGTCAACGGAATGGTGATAACGGTGACGGTGATGGTCGCTGGGTCGCCCAGTGCCAGGGCACAGTCCATACCGATGTTCAGTTCGGCGTCTTTACCCATCTGCTTTTGCATAATCTCTTTGGCACTTTTCCCAATTGGAGACAGTCCTTCCATCAGGACACCCACCACTTTAGGCAGGAGCACCATTACCGCAGCCACCCCCATTGCCATCGGGACAATAGTGGTCACAGGCTGTTTCGTCAGCAGTCCAAGCAGACAACCTACAATGACACCGATGATAGCGGGTTCACCAAACACCCCCAGACGTTTCTGTACGCTCTCCAAATCAACGTCGAGCTTGTTCAGGCCGGGGATCAGGTCGATAATTTTATTGACCAGCAGTGCAAAAGGTAATGTCCAGCCTATATGGATCATGGTGGTACAGGTCGTCCCTTCCAGGCCATAATATTTCTGCCAACGGGGAGCAATTAAATCGCCAATAAACAGAGCGATAACGCTAAGTGCGACTGCCACGCCAAAACCGATAAAGAAGCTGTCAAACACGAAATAGGCCAGCGCGCCGGGAACCAGGAAGTGCATATAATTCCAGATATCAACGTTCAGCGTTTTGGTTAATTTAAGACGAACAAGTAGCAAATTAAGAATAATACCCACTGGAACAACTAAAGCGGCAAAGGGTGCCACCCATGCAGCCGCGCCCACCGCAGGCCATCCGATATCAGCCACAGTGAATCCGCTTCCAAGTTTTGAATAGTAGGCAATTGCCGGCTGCAGGGACGTACTCAACAGATTAACAACCAAACCTAAACCAATGAAACCGATACCCACGGTGATACCAGACTTAATGGCAGCACCGACTTTCATGCGGAAAACCAAACCCAAAATGAAGATGACAAGTGGTAGGATTGCCGTTGCCCCCATGCTTGTTATCGTTAGCATTATATTTTTTAACATGTCCATCTTGTCATCCCCTGTGTTTTTTTATTAGTTTTTAGCCAGCTCTGTTAATAAATCCCCTAGTTTTTTTCGTAACACAGCTTCATTAATCCCGGTGATAAACCCGGCCACACTCATATGCGGTTTTCCGATATCACCTTTGTAGTTATTCGTGGTTAAAATCACATCAGCATTCTGTAATTCAGAAGGAAGTTCTGACATGCTGCATTTATTTATTTTGAACTGAGTAATGCCATATTCTGTACACACGGATTTCACTTCATCAGCAGCGATAGTTGACGTTGCGACACCGCTCCCGCAGGCTACGAGGATATTAATCATCATTATGCTCCTGAACTCTTATTGCATGACGGTGGAAATAAAAAGTGCCTGCGCTTTCTCGGCAGGAAGCTCAAGTAAATTTTGATAAAAGTCTTCCATTTGAAGATTACTAAAAAGGGCCTTCAGCAGTTGCAACTGATTAGCCGGATCGGTAACGACCAAATTGATAATGAGTTTGACCCACAATTTATCGTCGCCATCAGCCTGATCAACCTGAACCGGTTCAGGTAAGCGAATAATATAAATCGACGGGCTGTTGGCCTGGTTGCTGTCGCAATGTGGGATCGCCACAGAATAACCATCAAGCAAAATACCGGTTGGATATATGGCTTCGCGTTCGCGCAGTGCTGCCAGATAGGTCTTTTTCACTATCCCTTCTGAATACAGCTTTTCATGGATGTGCTGCAGCACCTCATCGTAATTTTTGAATGCTGCACCATCTGCAACATTAATAGCGACTGTACTCACCTTTTCACCTCGCTTTTCTGCTCATAAGAGCAAACATAATCGATCACATGAGCAGTTATAGCATGCCAATTTTCCGCGCAAACAGAAAACATGCAAAAGTTATAAGCTGATCACAAAATAAATGCATAAGTGCACGCAAATAATTGCTCATATGAGCAATATCGAGTAATTCATCTTTTAGATCAATCAAGTCAACCGGAGAGGGGAAGTAAAATTTTTATTATAAATCAGACGGATAATAGATTTTTTGAAGGTTTATATATGCGAACTGATCTATGTCAGAGGATTTGGCCATGCTCTGATCTAAGTCATGAGGGTTTACAGAATGACTGATAGCAGTGCCTAATGCATGCCTGAGAGGAAGGTGATCAAGGGCGCGGGCTACGCCCCTGTTGCTGATGTTCCGGGATCTATTTCAATCAGGAATTGACAAGCTTCACCGCAGTATCGAAGTCAGTGATTAACACATCTAAAAGGCCTGACTTCAGGGAAGCGACGATGCCTTCATACTTCTGTTCTCCCCCCGCCACACCAATCACGGTTTTCGTGTTACGCAATTGTTCGGTTGAAATACCAAACCCAAGACGGCTCATCGGGCTATCAAGGATCTCGCCTTTACTGTTAACGAGAGTAATGCAGACATCCGCAGCGATATCTTTCTCAAACAGATTTTTTTGCCACGACTCGGGAAAAATATCACACAAACTGGATGAGCCCGTTTTCCAGGCGCCAATACCGGTGATGACAACATCCAGCTGAGAATAATATTGTTGGGTATCCACCACAGCCGGATCACTGGCCAGTTTTTGGGCCAGGCTTTCATCATCCACCCACATCGGCACATACATAGGATGAGCCTTGCCCTGAGAGATAGTCGACAGTCTGTGGATAAGGTCGATCGGGCCCTGGCTAAATTCAATGCCGGGATGAACGCCAGATAGCTGAACAACATCTAATGCCGGCAAGCTGGTGAGTTGACTCACTGTGCTGGATAAAACGCGTCCCCAGGCAATACCAACCTTCATTCCCTCAGCGAGATTATTGTTGAGATAACTTGCAGTGATACCCCCCAGCTTCTCATTCAGTTCTTCCTGATTGGACCAGGATTCTGACACGGAAAGCACGATTGCCTTCTGCAGACCATACTTTCCGCAGAGATTAAGTGCGATCTCTTCGTCAAGCAGTTGCTGCTTTGGAAAGAGAAACTTCACATACTCTTCCTTTATTGCCTCATCGATAAGACGCGCCGCTTTAAATCTCGAAATCTCGAGTTCTTCAGCAATCTCAGTTTTGGTCTTCATCTCAACAAAGTAACGTCGGACGACGAGAGAATAGATATAGCGGGGATCGTAACCTGACCAGCGGCTGTTTTTTATACGTTTAGGCATAGAGCATTCCATCTTCATCCAAAGACAATATCAGCTGAGTTAAACTGTTACCCCTGCAATTTACTCATAAGAGTACACTTTTACCTGCTCTTTTGACATGAGCAAATGAGTCTTATCTTTTGGCGGTGTGATAGCTGACACATCTGATGATAATGGGTGAAGAGACCAGAGTTTTTTAGACGGTGGCAAGGCTTTACATTATGTGCTCTCAATCAGTGACGCTGTGGCCTGTGATTTCTGTTTTTTGGCGTGAAACGGGTTACATTGCTCATGTGTTCCTCGCAGATAAAAATGCCCATCGGGTGCGGCCTGAGTTCCACCGGGACAACCATTCATCCCAGATTTTCCGTTTTTTCCATTAAGACCAGCCCCACCGTTTTGATTACCGATTACCACGGATCCCCCTTTTCCTCCAGTTCCGCCTTTCCCGCCTTCACCTCCCTGACAGGCAAACGCTATAACGGAAAATCCCGTTAAAAAAAGATAAGAAAACAATTGAGCTCTGTTCATGTCTTTTCTCCAGGTTGCATCGGGTTTCGTTAGTTAGGGTAGCTGATTTACATTTCAATCCGTTCACTTTGCGCTGCGCCATTCTAAATCAGTACAAAACACATAGCGAAAAGATCTGATAGCCACATAAGCACAAGATAAAAATAGGATTTTAAGGGGTGTACTCATAAAATCCCCACATCCATGTGTGAATTTACCCATTTCGCAGCCAGTGACTCAGAAACTATTTACACGCTATAAGATTGGCCATCTGTTCCTGGTCCGGCAGACCGACGATCTGTTGAAGCATGTTGGCGTGGTTAAGATAATAAATTGCTGGCGTACCGCTTGCCCCCACATCTTCCATCAATTTCTGGTTGTATTGGATCTGCGAGAAAATCGGCTGCGGCGTTTTCTCCAAAAGTGCAGGCTTGTTTTTGCCACCCGACAACTCGAAATCCTGCCAGACCTTCGCGGGGTTTTCAGAAGACAATATCGCAGCCGCGTAACGGCCACTGTCGGGCTGCATGACACCCACTAACTGCGTTTTCATAGCGATTTTATTGTCCTTAATATAGGGCTGCACTTCCTGTCTGAATTTTGTACAGTAAGGACAGAAAGGATCGGCAAACACGACAATCTGACAATTTGCATTATTACTGCCTTCCGTGATACCGGCAGCTTTGGACAGTGTTTTCCACATCTCGCGGCCAGCAGGGAGGTAAATCTCCTCTTTTATGACCTGTTCGCTGAGGTTACTTCCATTCTCATCGTACATATAACCTGATATGGCATGTTTTTTATCGGGGGTCAGATAAATTGTCACCCCCGTTCCCTGATATTTTCCCAACCAGCCCTGAACCCCACCGGGAGCCGTGAAGGGTTTGATTATTTCTATACCTTGTTTTTCCAACTGCTTGATCGGTGCGGGAAGCGCTGCGGGCGTTGCTGCCTGAACCTGCGAGCCGATAAGTGCAGCAGATAACGCGAGGATGTATTTGTTCATTCTTATCTCAATATAATACGTACTCATTACGGGCCGTTGTTTAACAAACCTCCAGCCCTCCCGTCACGTGCTAAATGGCACTACTCACCATTATCTCATCGTGACAAATTCTTCTGCCGCAGTTGGGTGAATTGCCACGGTATTGTCGAAGTCTCTCTTCGTTGCTCCCATTTTCAGCGCAACAGCAAAGCCTTGCAGTATTTCATCCATGCCTAAACCGATACCGTGGATACCGACGATTTTCTCTTCCAACCCCACACATACCAGCTTCATGCGGGATGGCTGGCGATGACGCGTCACGCCGGTGTACATGGAGGTAAAAGATGACTGATAAACTTTCACCTGATCATCACCATATTCCTCACGCGCCTGGGGTTCAGTCAGGCCAATGGTACCTATTGTTGGGTGGCTAAAGACGACTGTGGGGATATTGTTGTAATCCAGATACTCATCCGGCTTGTTGTTAAACAAGCGTTCTGAAAGGCGACGGCCCGCAGCAACAGCTGCCGGTGTTAACTCAACCGCACCGGTATTATCACCCACCGCGTAAACACCCGGCACGTTGGTATTCTGATATTTATCAACTTTGACGTACCCTTTTTCATCGAGTTCAACACCCGCCATCTCAACGTTCAACTTGTCATTGGCTGGCTCACGGCCAATCGCCCAGATCAAACAGTCAACCGTTTGTTCACGACCATCTTCCAGCTCCAGTGTCAGGCTGCCGTCTTGGTTTTTGACCACTGCAGTGGGGATCGCTTGGGTGTGCAACGTTGGGCCTTCGACGTTCATGACTTCAACCAGTGTTTCTGTGAGCAACGGGTCAAAACTGCGCAAAGGCGCATGCTTACGTACGAACAAATGGGTTTTTGACCCCAATGCATTGAGAACACCTGCCAGTTCAACAGCAATGTAGCCTGCACCAACAACTGCAATGCGCTGCGGTAGCGCCTCAAGCGCAAAAAAACCATCTGAATCAATTCCGTATTCCGCTCCCGGAATAGAGGAATGGCTAGGGCGACCACCGGTGGCTATCAATATATGGTCAGCGGTAATCGTTTCCCCGTTGACCTCCACCGTATGCCCGTCCACAAACCGGGCAAAACCTTTGATGACATCTACCTTGTTTTTACCCAACACATTTTCGTATGAAGTATGAATACGATCGATGTAGGCACTGCGGTTTTTTAGCAAGGTAGCCCAGTCGAGGCGGTTTAATGTGGTATCGAAGCCATAGTCTGGGCCATAAAGATGAATGGCCTCTGCGATTTGCGCAGCGTGCCACATTATTTTTTTCGGTACACACCCCACATTGACGCAAGTCCCGCCCAACTCCCGGGCTTCTATCAAAGCGCATTTCTGCCCATACATCGCCGCACGGTTGATTGAGGCGATACCACCGCTACCACCACCAATCGCTATATAGTCATAGTGTTTCGTCATTTTGTTCTCCAGGCAGCATCGCTGCGGTCATCGTTCAGGTAGCATCGCCAGAACTTGCATTCAATGCCTTGCTTATGCGGTTGAGCCCCTCAGCAAGCATAGCGCGTGGACAAGCCAGATTAAGGCGGATGTGCCCGTCGCCGTTACTGACAAACATTTGTCCCCCTTCAAGCAATACACCCGCATGTCTGGCAAAAAAGAGGGTTACCTCTTCCTGATTACTGACATCTACCAGACGAGAGATATTAATCCAGGCAAGATAGGTCCCTTCCGGAATGATAAAACGGGCCAGCGGATGATATGTACCCAGGTAGTCCTGCAGAAAACGGAAGTTCTCGTCAATATAGTGCCTGACCTGAGTCAACCACTCATCGCACTTGGACCAAGCGGCCTTGTTAGCCACCAGGCTCAGCGGAGAGATAAAATCATCATGCAGGCGAAGCCATTCGGTTCTCACTGAGGCATCAGGGATCATGATGTTTGCCAGCAGGTTACCCGCCAGGTTGAACGTTTTGCTGGTCGACATGCAGGTGATAATTTTATGATTTTCAGGAAAAATTGACGCTGCGGGAATATGCGTGACGCCCGAGCGGGATAAATCACAGTGGATTTCATCAGAAATAACCCACACATCATGTTTAAGGCATAACGCTATCATTTTCTGCAACTCATCACGTCGCCAAACTCGCCCGGTGGGATTATGCGGGTTACAGAGAAAGAAGGCTTTAATTCGCTGCTGGTCATCGCTCAGGGCTTGTTCCATTGCCTCAAAATCTACCGCCCAGTGGCCTTCGTTATTTCTAAGCGGGCAATCGACGACGCGACGACCGCTATAGTCTCCGGCTTTTTTAAACGGTGCATAAGAAGGGGTCAGGATGAGGATGCTGTCTTCTTCGTGGGTGAGTAACGGCACCAATCGGTTAAGTGCAGGGATAATACCGGGGGAGAGAACAATGCTTTCTTCCTGAAACCGATATCCGTAATTCCTTTCACACCAGGCCCCAAAAATCTCATAGTAGTCCCTGTCATAAACGCGGGTGTAGCCAAGAATTTTTTTATCTAACCGGGAACGTATGGCTTCAAGCACCGGCTCGGGGGTGGAAAAAGCCATGTCTGCTACCCAGAGGTTTATAAAACCATTGGCCGGTACTTCCGGCGCGGGGCCTTCATGGGCACCAAACATATATTCACGCCAGCCGTCGACGGTTAAGCTGTCTGTCCCTGCTCTATCCACTGCTTCATCAAAATCGTATTTCATAGAGGTTACCTGATTAGTTTATCCAAAGAGGTCACAGCGTCACTGATTTTGCTAACGATTAGATATTCCATTGCTTTAAAACCTAAAAAACCATTTGTAGAGTGATCAAGTCATGACTGGCACGTTGATATCAGTGCCGTATTTTCTGACCCGGTGCCTTGATCACCAACAGAATGCCCGCAAGGACTGCCAGCGTTGAAAATGCCATTCTGAGGCTCAGTGACTCGCCCAAAAATGTTACGCCTCCCAGCATCGCCAGACAGGGCACACTCAACTGAACCGTACTGGCTGCAACAGACTCAAGACAAGGTAAAAGTGAATACCAGAGCACATAGGCTCCGGCAGAAGCACCGGCACCAGAGAGTATTGCTAGGACAATTCCGATACCGTCGAAGTGCGCTCCCTGGCTAATGAACGGCGACAACACCAAGGCAAAAGGTACAGCAAGGATGAAGTTTGCCGCAGTGGCCTGCGCAGCATCAGGAGAGCGCTTTCCGCAGAGGGTATAAGCCGCCCAGGCAAGGCCTGAAAGCGCCATCAGAACAGCGCTGCCCAAGGGGGGCGCTTTGGCACCAGGTAAGAGAAGAGCAGCCATGCCGGCTACAGCCAGCCCAAGCCCCGTTGCTCTGGAAAAAGACAGCCTTTCCCCATGGAAAAGGCCATGAGCCACCATCGCCAGTTGCACAACGCCAAACAAGAGCAAAGCACCTGTTCCTGTATCCAAATGGATATAGGCAAGGGAGAAACACAGGGCGTAGGCCATAAGAAAGAACCCGCTTTTCAAGCTCCAGACGCCCTGCTTTTTCCCCTCACGTCTCAACAACAGTGGTAACAAGACCACCGCCCCGCTCATCAGGCGAAGGTCACTGAACGTCACCGGGTCAATATGTTCGCCTTTCAACGCAATCCGACAGAGCACAGAATTGGCTGCGAATGCCATCATTGCTATCACTATCTTGAATCCAACAGACCGCCCCATCAGCGTGACGCCTCAAAATTAATAAATTACGTGATAATCTATCAATTAGTAGGTAGGATGGCAATATCTACTTATGGCAGCCGGACACTAAAATGGTACGCCTTTTCAGGTCATGCCTGGAGCATTGACCTTTATCATTGCCAGATTTATGTGAAGCCATAGACCCGCTACTAACAAAGGAGAACATATGCAAGATTTCAACGTACTGCTCGAAGCAGCATCAGATTATAACGAATTTGTTGGCAGCGGAGCAGAAGAAGACCGCAACGCATTCCGGCATTTTGAGGGGCTTGCCAACGAGGCATTACCTGACGATGTCATCAGTAAGCTCTCGCAACTTCCGGGTTCGTACAGCATTCTGGTAGCTGCTGAAATGTGGTGCCCCGACTGCCATAAAAACTTGCCTGTAATCCATGCCATTGCCGCGTCAGCGCCGGCAATACGTCTGGGTATTATCACCCGCGACAAGGCTGAAGCCGTCTTTAAGGCACACTTTGGTGTCGATAAAGTCAAAATTCCGTTTGCCGTGGTACTGGATGAGAACGCGACTCCGCTGGGGCAGTTTATTGAACGACCTGAAAATGCTACCGGCAACAATGGAGAAGTGAGCGAGAGGTACAAAAACGGTGAGCTTCTGGTCGATACCGCCCGCGAAGTGACTTCAATTTTTCCAGGAAAATAAGAGAGCGTTAAAGTTAAATTAATTGAATCTCAACTTGAAGGTAATAAACCTGGAAGTTGAGCAATGCCAGGGAAATAATAAAAATAAACCTTAGCAACAATGCCCTTAGCCCTGCATCTAAGCAGGGCTTTTTTCGCGTAAAGAAAGCATGCTACGAAGTCTTGTATGTGCAATCAAAATGCTACGCCCATTTATTCAGTGGCCAACGACAGCACCTGCAGCTTCACGAAGCTTTACACGCCCTCTAAATGTAAGCAGAACTCCAGGCAACGATAATCCCGGCAACATATTCCGCATCCTGAGGATGCGTCAGAAGATGATCTGCTTCACCCAGTGAGATAAAGCTTTTGGGGTGTCTGGCGGCTTTAAAAATTTTCTCTGCCTGTTCAATCAGCACGGTATCATCATTGGGAGCATGAAAAATCAGCAGCGGCTTATTCATGGTAAATACCTTTTCCGCTATTTTATGCTCCTGAATGTTATCCAGCATTTGCTTTTTTAGCGTGAATACCCGGCCTGCAAGCTCTACCGGGAAAGCGCCATGGTTCCTGATATCTTCGATATTGTCTTTGAACAACCGCTGTACATGCGTCAATTCGCCTGGCGAACCTATGGTTACGACCGCTCTGGCTTCAGGCACTTTGGCTGCAATAGAGAGGATTGCCGAACCGCCAAGGCTGTGACCAATCAGCAGCGAAGGAGCCTCGTATTCCCGACGAAGATAATCGACCGCGCACAGCAGGTCAGAAATATTCGAGGAAAAATTAGTATTGGAAAAATCGCCTTCGCTGTTGCCTAACCCCGTGAAATCAAAGCGAAGCACCGCGATTGAATTTTCTGTCAGTTTCTTCGCAATGCGTGCAGCACCTTTCAGATCCTTCCCGCAGGTAAAACAGTGCGCCAACAGGGCAAAGGCTTTTGGATTTTCTGGCAATTCAAGCAACCCGGCAAGTTCCTCACCTTCTGCATTTTTGAAGGTAAATTTCAATTTTTTCATTATGTTAACTTTCAGAATGGTTGAATTACAAGCAAGATACCTATCAGCCGCCTATCATAAGGCGGCTTGGCAAGGGTACGAAAAACTTATCTGCGAACGGCCATGATACCGGCATCGACATCCCAGATTGCGCCAGTCACCCAGGAGGCTTTGTCGGACAACAGGAAGAAGATGGTATTAGCCACATCTTCCGGCGTGCCGACACGCCCCAGCGGATGGAAAGCGTTCAGCGATTGCATCGCGCCGGCAATGTCTTCTTTCGCCATGAAGCCTTCATAAATCGGGGTATGCACGATCCCTGGCGAGACAGCGTTCACGCGGATACCCGCACTGGCCAGCTCAATAGCCAGGTTGCGTGTCAAGGCATGGAGACCGGCTTTGGCCATGGAATACGCGGAAGCCGGTGAGTCGCCGAGTGCGGCTTGCGCCCCAATGGAGCCCACGTTCACAATCGCCCCTTCACGGCCGTCGGCCAGCATGTTCTTCACCACGTCCTGCGTGATGAAGAAGGTCGCCCGGTTCAGTGTCAGGTACATGTCGTAATCCGCTTCCAAATGCTCGGTAAAGCCTTTTGGCATGAATATCCCGGCCGCGTTGACCATCAGGCTGATATCGCGATGATTGGCATTGATCTCCTGACGAATGGCGTTCATGCCCTCTTCGGTCATCAGGTTTGCCGCAATCACGGACACGGAACCCAGCGGGCTCAGCTCTTTCTGGACCGCTTCCGCCTTGTCTTTTTTATTGCCAGTCAACACCACGCTGCCGCCGGCTTTCAGCACCATACGCGCCGTTTCCAGACCCATGCCACTGGTGCCACCCACGACAAGCAGTTTTTTGCCTTTAAAGTAATCGCTCATTTTGAACTCCGTTATTTGCAGGGTAGATTTGCCGGCAGTCATGCAGCCGGCTCGTTCAGGTTTCAGATGCTGCAACCGTCAGCGCCGCAGGTCTGGCCGTCGGTTTTTGCCAATTCAGCCGCTTTTTCTTCCCAGACATGCTTCAACGCGTTCAGGAAGTTGTCCGCAGATTGCGCGCCGCTGATGGCATATTTTTCATTGAGCAGGAACAGCGGGACACCACTGACCCCGATCGACCGGGCATGGGCTTCATCTTCAGCCACCGATGCACGGAAGGCCTCATTGGCAAGGGCACTTTCAGCGTCGGCTCTGGACATGCCCACTTCTGTAGCTAACGCAATGAGCTCCTGCGGATCGAAAATGGAACGCCCCTCAGTCACACTGGCCCGATAAAACCGTTCTGCCATGGCGTCGCCCATATTGGCGTGACGTGCAGCCGCGAGCAGCGTATGGGCATCTTCGGTATCGCCAAAGAGCATGGTGTCAAAGTTATACTGGAGCCCTTCTGCCTTCCCGGCCGTACCTACCTGATTCATCATCAGTTCCGCCCCGTGTTCCCCGCCAAACTTCTTGTAAAGGGCTTTGCGGAACGGCACGGCAGGCCGGTCGCCGGAAATACGGAAACTGTGATGGCGCACCACGACCTGTTCCTTATACTCAAAGGCGGCAAGGCCCTGTTCGAAACGCTTTTTGGCGATCCAACACCAGGGGCAGACCAGATCTGACCAGATATCTATCGTAATAATCGGCTTAAGGGTTTGCATATTGGCTCCTGAATCCCCCATTAATGTCGTCTGGCGGTGCTCTTTATATGGGCACCGCAAATACCGACGGCTGCGTGGCGTTAGTTGACTTCCCAGGTGGGATAATCGGTATAGCCTTTTTCCGGCGACCCCGTCACGCCGTAATACGTCGTGCGATCGCTTTCAGCCAACGGCCAGCCGTTGTGCATTCTTTCGACCAGATCGGGGTTGGCGATGTACGGCACGCCAAACGCGACAAGATCCAGTTCGTCTGCCTCAAGTGCGGTTTCGGCAATCTCGCGGGTGAAGCCGCCGGCGGCAATAACCGTGCCCCCCAGAGTTTTACGGAACGCGGCTTTGAAACCGGCAGGTACCGGTGCCTGGGTATAAACAGGTTGATAATAGAGGTGCACATAAGCCAGCTCACGTTGGCCGAGGGCCGCAGCGATACTTGCCCAAATCTCTTCTTCACCTTCATAAGGCGCCAGGTCGTAAATCCGCCCGAACGGTGAAATGCGCAAGCCCACCTTATTGCTACCAATAGCCGCAGAGATGGCATCAACCGTTTCCAGCAGGAACCGCTGACGGTTTTCCACAGAGCCACCGTATTCGTCCGTACGATTGTTCAGCTCGCTGCTAAGGAACTGGTCGAAAATGAAGCCGTTCGCCGCCATGATTTCCACGCCGTCAAACCCGGCCTCCATTGCCAGACGCGCTGAATGGACAAAGTCAGCGGTAACGCGTCGAACTTCTGCGGTTTCCAGCGCACGCGGCTGGCTTGGAACGACAGGCCCCGGTTCGCCAGACTCGGTCAGTGCAAAGACGGTGGTGTTAACCGCTTGTACGGTACCGGCGGAAACTGGCGCGATGTTGCCCGGCTGAATTGAGGTATGAGACATCCGGCCCACATGCCACAACTGAGCAAAAATACGGCCGCCCTTCGCATGTACCGCATCGGTCACTTTGCGCCAGCCCTGAACGTGCGCAGCGTTGTAGATCCCCGGGGTATACAGATAGCCGCGCCCTTCTTCAGAAACAGGCATGCCTTCGGTGATAAGCAGCCCCGCAGAGGCGCGCTGGGCGTAGTAAAGTGCAACGACGTCATCCGGCACGTCGTTCATTGTGCGGGTGCGGGTCATCGGGGCCATGACCACGCGGTTTTTTAACTGCATGCCTGACAGATTGTAGGGGGTGAACAACTTACTCATCGTATACCTCGCAAGGCGAAAGAGAGAAAAGCCCCGCTGGGGCCGGAGTTAATACTTAGCGGGCCGGGGAGCTGACGATCGCTTCCTGATGCCGGTTAAGCGTATGGCTGCACTATACCTACCTACTAGTTGATTGGTCAATAGGTAAAAGAACAAATCATGCTGTCCTTTTGTCACCGGAGACAGGCACAGGGAATGCTGCGTAAGGTGAGCTGCCGTCGGTGAGATGGTCGTCATCCTGTGAAATCAGGGAATTACAAATATCATTATTGGGCGTTATGGAGCTAAAGCTGGCCGGTTCAGGGCGGCGAGGAGTCTTTCTCTCCCCTTATCATTAGGATGTTAATCACCCGGATGGAGAAGAGTAAATGTCCAAACTTCACCTTACTGTTATCAGTACATTATGCCTGGCGTTGTCGAGCCAGGTCGCTTTTTCAGCCAATTTTACGCTGACAAGTCATGAGCTTGAAAAAAAACGTTTCCCCGCAGCTCAGACCCTGAGTTCACCTTATGGATTTGGGTGCAGCGGTGGAAACCTTGCCCCCTCTTTTAACTGGAGTGGCGCGCCGGCAGGAACTCAAAGCTTCGCTCTCAAAATTTATGATAGGGATGCGCCGACAGGCCTCGGTTGGATCCACTGGCAGGTGGTGAATATTCCCTCATCTCTTCACTCGTTACCGGCTGAGATAACGGCGGATAACAAAAATCTCCCGCAAGGGGCTCTTCAGACCCGGACTGATTTCGGTATCCCAGGTTATGGCGGCCCTTGCCCGCCGAAGGGCGAAACGCACCGTTATGAGATCACGCTGACGGCTCTTCGTGTCGACAAACTTCCGGGAATAACGGCGGACTCGACGCCCGCCCTGGTCGGCTTTATGACAAAAGCGAACTCACTGGGCGAAGCGCATCTTCAGATTACGCAGGGCCGCTAACCGCAGCCAGGTTGCCGATAGCCTGGCCGGAAACCCGGACCAGGCTGGGGCTGAATCCGAAGCGAGTTCGAAATCTGGCGGCGAACTTAGACGGATTTTCATAGCCGACTTCCAGGGATATGCGGGTGACTGAAAGATCGGTCACCTGCAAAAGTGTCAGGGCGCGGCACATGCGAATGTCAGTCACCAGATGGGTAAATGACGTATTTTCGGCATGCAGATGGCGTCTCAGGGTGGTGGCCGACATACCCAATTCAGCCGCTACCTGCGCAGTATTCCAGTCTTGTGATATGTCTGCTGCAACGAGTTTGCGGATTTTTATCGCCAGTCCGGTATGTTGTTTCAGCGCGAAGAAAATGCGGTATTCATCCAGCCAACTCAGCATCTCTTCCATACGCCTGGCCACGATACTTTCAGGTATGTTTTCAGTATCTGTAATGGCCTCCGCGGTGTGATAAAAGGCCCGGCGAAAACTGTTGCCTGGCTCCGCCATTTTATTTGCTTCGTGCATGCTCATACGTGGGGCATGCATGAAGCAGTAGTTTTGGACGAAATCGGCACAAAAACTCAGCCATGATGCTTCGTACGTACCCGTTAAAGGTGATGGTGTATTGATGATATCAAAAGAGTGCCCCTCCCCGATGACCACCGCGTCCCCCGCTTCCAGCGTTATCTCCTCTTGCGCCCAGCGGATTATTTTCCTGCCATGGCGGACCAGGATGATTGTGGGTTCATCTATAGTGATATGGCGCATCATCAGGGGCTGCGTATGCAGTACATGCGCTGTACTCCCCACATTAATACGACTGGATAATGTTCTTTCCATCATCGCCTTACGAAAAGGAATAGGCCTGCCCTGTAGGCCGACACTTTATGGATGGGCTTGCTTTTTTATAAAGTAATCCCGATTTTACAATACGTCAGTGTTCTTATTCAGATGGAGTGAAATATCATAATCCTCAGCACGCCGTCCACATAAGATGACGCTTAGCCAATGATAAAACATGGCATTGTCTTCGCTTAAGCACCTTTATATCGATGATAGCTTTTTATGTTAATTAAATCTACCAACTGGTAGGTAGTATTACTGCAAAGTTACATCCTGCAGGAGTGAATGATGCGTGAATTAACCCTTTACAATGAAGATAATTTTAGAGAAATCGAGAGGCATGAAGGAGTTGCTGTGGTGCGCTTCTCTGCCCCCTGGTGCCCACCTTGCCAGATGAGTGAAGACATTTTTAACCATTTTGCCGAGCAGATTGAAAGCGACGTCAAAGTCGGCAAAGTGAATGTGGATCTGGCACCGGTGCTGACCACCAAATATGAAATTTGGGGCCTGCCGTCCGTACTGATGTTCAAGGATGGGCAGTTGGTCCAGCGTATACCGGGTGTTAAATCGGCAGGGTTTTATCAGCAAGCATTGTCAGAGCTGAAAAAAGGGCAGTAATGCCCTTTTATCTATGTTTAAAAAAGTCTCTTAGCGGTCTGATGCCTCATCGGCAAGCGGTTACCCCTCGTTCAGAGTGATAACCGCTTTGTTAAAAAATAACCGACCAGTCTGCTTAGCGTTATTTATTGCGTTGGAAGGCCGGCATCAACGCTTTGTTATGTTCGATCACTTCATCCAATGCATTTTCAAGCAGTTGGCCGCTTTTGACCAGGGGATTAATAACCAGAGCGCGCCATGCCGTATACCGATTGCCACTGATGGCCGCCTCAATGGTTAATTGCTCAAAGCTTTTCATCAATTGAATCAGACGAAGTACATCTTCCGGGAAAGGTTCGACATTCAGTGGTATAGGTCCTGAACGGGTGATCATTGAACTGACCTCAACCGCACAGTCATCCGGCAGGCCCGCAATCGCACCATCGTTTCGCGTATTGACATGCATGATGATGCGTTTGTCGTTATATATTGCGCTCATCAATTCACATGCCGCATCCGAATAGTACTGCCCTCCCCGACCTTCCAGCGCTTTCGGTTTCTCGGCGAGTTCCGGGTTTCGATAAATTTCGAATAGTTCTCTTTCGAGCTCCTTTACGATCTCACCACGAGTCCCTTCCCCTTGTGCTTCGCCAAGCTCCTGACGGTACATGTCGTCGCTCATGTAGTAATAACGCAGGTAGGGGCAAGGTATCATTCCCATATTCGCCAACAACCGATCCGGCCATTTGAAAGGAGGAATATTTTTAGGCACCAAAGGATCATTCCCCTCTGAAATCAGCTCAATAACCTGAGGCAGCTTATCCTTACCTTCATGAAAAATATGGCGCGCAAAAATGAAGTGATTAAGTCCCGCGACCTGTATGATAAATTCATTGATGTCACTGACACCTAAAGCACTGGCAATACCTTTTTGCATGATAACAGGCACATTGCACAGCCCTACGGTTTTGACTTTGCTGTATTTCAGTATCGCTTCAGTGACCATTCCCGACGGGTTGGTAAAGTTCAGCAACCAGGCATCCGGGCACAGTTGTTCCATTTCTTTCGCTATAGCCAATGCAATCGGGATAGTGCGGCATGCATTGGCAAACCCACCCAGCCCATTGGTTTCCTGACCGATCATGTCGTATTTCAGCGATATCCTTTCGTCGCTGATCCGTGCTTCCAGGCAGCCGGCCCTGAACTGAGAACAAACAAAATCGGCACCGAGCAGTGCTTCTGTGCGGTCAAGGGTTTCATAAACCGGTATATCCAGCCCATTTTTTTCCAGCATCCGTCGGGTGAGGCCAGCAATGATCGCCATTTTTTCACGGCCATCCTCAATATCAACCAGCCATAACTCGCGGATCGGAAATTCATTTTGACGCTTGATAATGCCTTCCATCAGTTCAGGTGTGTAGCTTGAACCCGCTCCAATAACCACTAACTTAAGACCCTTCATTAGATATTCCCCTCATCGTTGTTGTCAGGACGTCTGTTGGGCCAATTAAAGAGGACAAGGGGCTTAGTGGACAAACGATCAATTCTGGGGTATGCATTACTGTAAATAATGCATAAGAAAAATTAAGAAGGAAAATGATGAATGCTCGCTCAACAGAACATACTGGCACTATTGCATACGTTTGAAACGGCAGCACTGCATATGAGCTTTACTAAGGCGGCGACTACCCTCAATCTGACGCAAGGGGCCGTTAGCCAACGCATTCGTTCTCTTGAATCCATGCTCGGATTCAGACTATTTATCAGAATGACCAGAAAGCTTCAGTTGACCGATGAAGGGGAGCGTTTACTTGGCGTACTCGCGTTTTCACTTAAACGCATCAGTGATGAAATAGAAGATATTCGCGTGCAGGGGCTGAGAGGAACCTTGTCTGTCGGCCTTCCACCTACCTTCGCTTTTCTCTGGCTGATGCCGCGCTTACCGGTATTTACCGAACGGTGGCCGGGGCTGAATATCAATTTCAGAGTGAGAGCCGGTCTGGTAGATTTTAATCTTGAACGGGTAGATGTCGCTATCTACTACAGTAATCTGAAATACCCCGATCTCTACTGCGAACGGTTATCTGAAGAGACGCTGGTTCCCGTCTGTATTCCATCTCTTGCAAAAAAAATCAGGCAAGCAAACCATTGGTTAGCTGAAGTCCCATTCATTCATACGTCTGAATCCGTTGACTCCCAGAATGTTTTTTCCGAATGGCGAGAATGGTGCAGGGAGTCTGGCAAAAACCTGCCTGTTGAAGATAATTTTTTGAGCTTCAACAATTGTCAGATGTCTATTGAAGCGGCACTCAATGGCGGCGGTATCATCATGGGCAGAAAACGACTCATTCGACATTACCTCGATGAGGGCCGACTGATTGCCCCTTTTGAAATAGAAATACCCGCCGGGCGAGGATATGACCTCATTATGCCACGAGAAAACCTTAACCGACCGGGCGTTCAGGCTTTGGCCGAATGGGTAAGAAATGTGTTTAACGAGGAATAAAGTCTGTTTTCGTTCTGATAAAGGGCAATGTAAGCCATATCAGACCTAATGCCAGAGAGCATGATGAAAATGTATGTCAGAGCTGAAAAAAGGGCAGTAATGCCCTTTTATATTTTCAACGCGATAACTATTGCGCTTTCAGTTGCTTAATCGCATCCAGCGTACGTGCGGAATAGACAACGGCAGCGCCTGCATTCAGGTTGATTGCCACACCCAGGGCTTCAGCAATTTCTTCTTCAGTGGCGCCAGCTTTAACGGCAGCTTCGGCATGGACGGCGATGCAACCATCACAGCGAGTCGTCACCGCACAAGCCAGTGCAATCAGTTCACGCACTTTCGCGCCCAGGAGGTTGGTCTTATTGCCGGCGTTGCCCAAAGCCATGACGCCTTTTAGTGTTTCCGGGGTCAACTTACCCAGATCACCAACACGTTGCATCACTTCTGAGCGGTATTCATTCCAATCTAACATGGGGTCATCTCCAGAATTATTTTCTTTTAACAATCATTAGGATCTGTTCAAGCGTATCGTTGAAAAGCTCAGGCTTATTAATCGCCCGGGAAACAACGCTAGCGCCCTCGCATAAATTCAAAATAAGCAGAGCCATTTTTGATGGCAGCAGGTCAGCAGTCAGCTCCCCTGCATCAACACCACGGCTGACAATCTTGGTCAACCAGGCAATCTGCATATCGAAATATTCGGTCGCCTGTACTCTGATATTCGGTGGCAGATTGGCCATTTCCGAAGACAAAGCACAGCACAGCGGCATACGCGACGTGCGATAGCTTTCGATGAAAAGCTCTACATAGGCGGTAAGCATCTGCGCAACCGTATTCTCCGTCGCTTCAATCTGTTCAAATCGGTTTTTGGTATCGGTATGGGCCTGAATCACCACTTGTTCGCCCAAAACGTCTTTTGTTGGGAAGTGGTGATGAATACTGGCCTTGGTGATACCAATGCTCTTTGACAAATCAGCATAGCTGAATGCAGAGTAACCCCGTTCGCGCATCAGATGGTCCGCTTCATTCAGAAGCCTTTCTCGTGTCATGACTGACATATAATCCTCACAATTATAATCTACTAGTTGGTAGATATTATCTGCGCCTGTTGTTCCCTGCAAGGGGACATCAGTTCACAACAGCGATTTAACCTTCTCTGATAACGCGTTTTGGTCGGGGTTAATAGCCATCAGGCAGTAGGGAAATGACAGTGTTCAGGCATTTCCCTCTCTGAGGTTTACCTACACCAACCGGGTATCAATACTGACCGGGTTCGCCAACGTATCGTGGATCGGCGAGCTTTCTGGCAGTGCACGAACCATTTCTTCAAGCTGTTCACGGCTGGCGGTCGGACTGGAGAGCTTAACGCCAACACGGATCGCTTTCGCCCCGTTGCGAACTTTTTCGTCAAGACCCAGGAAACCGTTCAGATTAATGTCGAAGTTCAGGTCAAGTTCAATACCATCAAGCTCAATGCCCTTTTCTGCCGCCATCACAGTCAGAGTCGCGGTATAACAGCCGGCAAGTGCCTGCAAAATGTACTCAGCTGGGCCCATACCGCTATCAGTACCCGATAAATCAGCAGGTTCATCGCCAACATTAGCAAATTTTCCGGAGCGACTGGTATCAACCTGGCCGTTCTGGATAGTCGCATGAGTTTCCACACGGACGGATACCCCACCGTTGGATTTACTCTTCATGTTAAAGGTGAGATTGCCCAGCTCTGGCTGCTGGCGAATAGCTTCTCGTGTACCGCGAATAACATTAGCGTCAGCAAAAGGTTTTTTTGAATTAGTCATGACAACTCCTGAAGTGTCGAGTGATCTCAAAGATAAGGTTGGTGCCAAACGCAATCAACCTACTAGATGGTAGATTACTTTAAGATTGAGGTGTTGTCTACCACTATGGGGGCAACTTCTTAAGATAGAGCTACAAACAGGGACGTAAACGCTGCGATATCTACATTATGCGATGTATCGTGCTGACGTCCGAGTTCGGCATCTTGCTAAGCATCTTAATCGCTTGTGAGCTATGACCTCCTGACGGCATAGAATCTATGCATCTTTAACAGTACCCAAGTATAGAAGCATAGTTTTCAGTAATTATTGAGTATGAAGGACTGATCAAAAGAAACAATATAGGCAATCATCATAAAAGTTATTTCTCTCGTACTAAATAACCGTTATAGACTGAAATCACAGAACGATTGACCGAAGTGAAATCAACATTCAGCAATTCAATTAGCGGGGGAGCGACCATATGGAAATCCACAACCGGACTCCAAATGTATATGACTTGCTTGAAATAAACAAAATTCTACTTTCAACTTCAAATAATGGTGAGTCATTTGAGAAAGACTTACATCTCAATGGATTCATAGAAAAACCATGGGGATATGAGTATAGAGTTTATTGTGATTCTATTTTTGATGTATGGCGCCTTCATATATCAAAGAATCAATCCACGTCAATGCATTGTCATATACTCAAAGACACCGTCCTTATATGCCTACATGGTGATGGCGAGACCAGATTTCTTGATGGTACACATCAGGCGTTAAAATCTGGGGACAGCATATATATTGCAAAAGGTGTATTCCATCAGACTATTTCGGGAAAATCAGGCATCGAATTAATCGAAGTTGAAAATCCAAGAAACAAATTCGACTTACTCAGACTTAAAGATAATTATGGCCGGCAAAATATGGCATATGAAAAGAAATCACAGGAACATGATCTTTTACCTCCTTTGCAACAGATAGCTGCAGGCACATTGATCAGAGAACATGACCTACACAAATTAGCATACTTTTCCGTCAAAAATCTTGATAGAAAAATGTTGAATGACGAGGATGATTTTATTTTTATTTCATTAGATGTAAAAAGCCATCTAATGGGAAAGATCCATATCCTACGAGCTAAAGATGCCATCTCAGAAATGTACTGTGGTCAGAATGTATTTTTAATTAACGTCCCGTAACGCAATAAGAAGGAAAATAACATGTCTAATCCGACACGAGTAGTGATAATCACTGGTTCAGGTTTTCAGGATCACGATGTAGTTTATACTTACTATCG
Source organism: Klebsiella sp. CN_Kp106 (assembly GCF_040064575.1). Lineage (NCBI taxonomy): Bacteria > Pseudomonadati > Pseudomonadota > Gammaproteobacteria > Enterobacterales > Enterobacteriaceae > Klebsiella > Klebsiella sp. CN_Kp106. The sequence goes on from NZ_JBEAIG010000071.1 coordinate 285,233, forward strand.
TTCTAAAGAGGAAGGATACGATATATCTATTGCAACAAAGGATGGAAGTGCAGTGACAGGGAAATATGGCATCACTGTTCCTATGGATAAAAGATCCAAAGACAATATTAATTTTGATCAACTCAACGCCACTGATTTTGATGCTGTTATTCTCACTGGCGGTCATGAAGCGCCTGATAGAGTTCGCCAAGATCAGAGAGTTAAAGATTTTCTAAAGCAGATGGTAATACAGGGGAAAGTTGTGGCTGGGCTCTGCCATGGTCCCTGGATTATGATTTCTGCCGGTATTCTAAGAGACAAACTCACCTGCGCTTATGTTGGTCTGAAAGACGATATGGTTAATTCCGGCGCCAATGTAATTGAAGCAGATGTAGTTGTCGACGGGAATATCATAACTTGCTCCTATTATGCTGAATGTGGAAAATTTATGCGTCAGACATTCGATGCAATAGATAGATGGAAGCGCGGCGAAACTCTTAAAGAACCGCTGGTGGTATAATTCGATGTTAATAGCAATGGATTTCGACGGGGTCGTGGTTGATGGAGTAGACGAATGCATGCTAATTACATGGAATGTATTACATGACAGACCTCTCAGTGATTTTAACCAAGATGTACTTCAAAACATCCCACGCCTGATGGCTAAACGATTCAGGAAATTAAGGAATTTTGTACGCCATGACGGTCACTTTATTGCCTCATTCACTGAATTTGGTAATGAAGCTATAGATAATGACAGATTCACTGCTATATATGAATCAATTCCAACTGAAGATAAGAAAATATTCAGGGATAAGTTCATCCATTATAGGAAGCTGGCAAGAAGTCTCTACCCTGATTTTTGGGCTGAACTACACCGTCCGCTATTGGATGTTTCAAATTTATTTGAAACAGCTAATGATATCTATATTGTATCAGGAAAGGATGAAGAGTCTATATTATACATTCTAAGTAAATATGGTTTAAACATACCCGCAAATAAAATATATGGGAGGATGACTGACAAAAACAAGACTCTTACCTTGCTAAAATCAATAGCCTTCGATAAAAACGAGGATATTCTATTTATTGATGACAATATCCAAAATGTTATTGATGCATTAGATCATGGCATTCAATCATTTTGGGCTAATTGGGGATACAACATCCCTGAGCATAAATTAATGGCACTTCAAAAAGGAATTAATGAATTAGATACCGAGGATCTCTTGAAATTAGTCAAGAAATCCTCTTAACGCAATATTATTTCAATTTTTTCTGTATGAGGAGTAATAACTCATGGCGAAAGAAATACTATGTGGTTTTGGAGTGGGTGTAGATGCCGTTGCAGGCTGGCTATCTTCTTATGGGGGAGAAGATTCTCCAAGCGACATATCTCGCGGTATGTTCGCTGGCGAAGTAGGTACTCCACGTCTTCTGAATCTATTTGACCAGTTTAATATCCCCACCACCTGGTTTATGCCTGGTCATTCCATCGAAACCTTTCCTCGGCAAATGGAAGCAGTTGTCAATGCTGGACATGAGGTAGGGGTTCATAATTACAGTCATGAAAACCCAATATCTATGTCGCCTGACCAAGAAAGAGAAGTCCTTCTAAAAGGCATTGACATGGTCACAAAATTAACAGGGAAGAGACCTACTGGGTATGTCGCTCCATGGTGGGAATTTTCTCCTGTAACCACAGATCTTCTATTAGAAAATGGCATCAAATATGACCATTCACTAATGCATCATGATCATCAGCCTTATTATGTCAGGAAAGGTGATTCCTGGACCAAGATAGATTATTCCAAGACACCGACCGAATGGATGAAACCGCTGGTACGCGGAGAAGAGACGGACCTTATTGAATTACCCGCCAGTTGGACAATCGACGATATTCCTCCTTTCATGTTCATGAAAACAAAACCCAACAGCCAAGGTTTCATGAATCCCAGGGACATCGAACAGTTGTGGAGAGATCAATTCGATTGGGTCTACCGTGAGCATGAATATGCGATCTTTACTTTTACGATTCACCCGGACGTATCTGGACGCCCGCACGTGTTAATGATGCTCGAACGCCTCTTAACTCATATGCTTGGTCATCCAGGGGTGAAATTCCTAAAATTGAATGACATTGCAGATGACTTTGCCAAGCGATCTCAACGGATAAAATAATGACACGGCAGCCGATAAGGCTGCCTGTTTTATGTATCTCAAACCATAAATCCGCTATTTTTTGATAGTTCGAGAATTCTGTCTCTTATTCCTGAAACGAGTGGGTTACGTAATGAGCTATCAATCCATACCAAATAGATTGAATTTATAGGGAGTCTCTCATGGACATTCACTTCAACGATCTGACCTCCTGCTATGCTTTGGGCGCATAAATACTCAGGCATCACAGTCCAACCAATATTTTCTCGGATCATTCTTTCTAAAATCCGCAAATCCGGTACAGTAATAGACGGACGAAGCAGTGCAAAAAATCGCGAAGAATCCTGGAAAACTTCCCTTATCAAGGGTAACTGTTCATCGTAAGCTATTAGAGGAAGCTTCGACAGCGTATCAATCACGTCCTCATTTTCTTTGAAGTTGTCTGCTATGAGTGACGCTACCACAACTATTAACTTTTCCATTCCAATTTCAGCATATCCAAATTTTTGTTTATCCGGCATAGAAGTTGTGAAACCTAGTTGACAACTTCCGTCCAGAAGACAGCTGTATATGCGCTTCCTATTTCCTGTCAAAACTTTAAATTTAATACCTTCATTGAATAATATTTTCACCAAGTACGGTAATTTTGACCACATTAATTCTGCTGGCCCGATGAAAGATACTGTCCCCGAGGACTTTCTTGTACGTGATCTAAGCATCGACAACTTCAGTTCAATCGTTTCTAAATCTGAAGCCACCAATCTCGCCAATTCCTCCCCATCCACTGTAGCCACCACACCATGTGAACGACGAGTAAAGAGAACACACCCGGTAAAAGCCTCAAGTGAATGAATGTGGGCAGACATTGCAGGCTGGCTTATGCCCAACCGCATTGCCGCTTTTGAAATCGAACCAGCTTTGTATACTTCAACAAAACTTCGTAACTGAACCAGATAGCTCATACTGCGCATCCTTAAGAGCCTGAAGCTCTCCGATTACGACATAAAATCGAAAGCCTGCACAGTATTATGTTATAAACATGTTCCGTTAATGCTTCTATACATATTAACTTATTTTAACAATTAAAGGATTTTATAGGGCAAGGATAGAACATATCAAGATAACCCATTGATATACCTATATTTTACGTGCGTTATACTGGTTGGCATTAAGGTTTCAAGCATGCCATGAGATTCGGATTGGCGTGTTGTCTTCTATTACATTCTCTGGGGAGTGATAGTCGCTAAACCTTTAAATTGACTAAACAATCATTGTATTTTTATCTATTAACGTTGACGACCTCAACTCAAATCGAGTTATCACAAATTCCGTTGGTCAGCGAAGCGGTTAGCTTCTTTTAGACCGGTTCGGACTACCTCTCGGAACATTAATCATCATCCCATGGTGCCCGTTTCCATTTTTCAGTCATGAAATCAATAAATACACTTAGCCTACGGGGTATTGGTTCTCGCCGCGCCCGGACAACACTGATCTGAGATGTGTTTGCTTCCCAATCAGGCAGAACTCGGCAAAGTTTCCCAGCTCTCAATTCATCATGAATATCCCAAGTTTCTCGAAGAGATATGCCAAGCCCCGCCAAACTCCAGGCATGCAATACGTCTCCGTTGTCACTGATAAGGTTGCCAGTAACGCTGATGCTTCTTTCATGACCGGCTTTACGTAACGTCCATGAATTGTGTAAAAAACCCGGGTAAGCGAATACTAAGCAGTTGTGATTTAAAAGATCTTCTGGTCGCTCAATGGGTGGATGATTCTTCAGATATTCGGACGATGCGATGAGAATACGTCTATTATTTGCTATTTTTCTGGCCAGAAGGCGAGAATCAGCCAGATCCCCCATACGAATAGCCAGATCGAAATCACCACTGTAAAGATCCTGGATTTGGTCAGATAACCTTAAATCAAAGCCCACCCTCGGATGTACTTGGCAGAATGCAGCGATCGCAGGAGCAACATATTTTCGGCCAAACGGTGCGGGCGCAGTCAAACGAATATTTCCGCTTAACTCCTCACTATCCCCTCGGGAAAGTTCCTTCATCTCATCCAGAACGGCCAACGCTACGCGAGCCCTCTCAGCTATAGCTCTGCCCTCGTCTGTAATACGTAGATTACGGGTGTTTCTTTCAAAAAGTGTAGTGCCAAGTGCAGTTTCCAGCCTGGCTATCTGCTTGCTCACCATCTTGGGGAGTATCTGTAGGTCTCGTGCTGCGGCAGAGAAATTGTTTCTGTCGACGACGTGTAAAAACACTTCAAGGTCGTCATTTCTCAAGTTTATTTTGTTCATTTTGGGGTAAGTGTTTGTCCGTTTAGGTCTATTTAAAGGATAAATAGATTGTTCCACAATAAGACTCAATATGACAAGTCTGTTATGTCGCATGCAGTCAGAAGAATTTTGCTTTAAGTCCCCCCATATAGAGGAAGTTAAAATGCCCAAACGTATCCTGTTTGTATTGACCAGCCATGACCGTAAAGGTCAAGCCGAGAGTAAAGATGCCGCACCCAGTGGTTTCTATCTTTCTGAGGTGTCTCACCCCTACGATGTACTCACAAAAGAAGGATATGAAATTGATTTCGTGAGTCCCAAGGGAGGCAAGACACATGTTGACGGTTTAGACCTCAGCGATCCGGTTAACGCCTCCTTTTGGAATAATGATTCCTTACGCGAGGCAACTAAAACCACATTAAAACCCTCGCAGATTGATCCTGACGTCTATGACGCCGTCTACTATGCAGGAGGGCATGCGACGATGTGGGATCTCCCTGACAATATAGAGTTGGCGGGTGTTTCATCACGAATTTATGAAAAGGGTGGCGTTGTCGCTGCGGTTTGTCATGGCCCCGCCGGATTGGTGAATATTCGGCTTTCCGATAATGAATATCTGGTTGCGGGCAAAAAGGTGTCAGCTTTTACCAACGATGAAGAACGTGCTGTAGGGTTGTACGACATTGTTCCATTCTTACTTGAAGACACGCTGAAGCAAAGAGGTGCTGAGCATCTTGCAGCCGCAAATTTTCAGCCACAGGTGATTGTCAGCGAGAGATTAGTGACCGGACAGAATCCCGCTTCCGCAAAAGGAGTCGCTGAGGCAATGCTGCCTTTGTTGGCTTCTATTGAAAATAGAAGAGCCTGAGTTATGAAAGAACGCATGCCTTTTGTTATATATGTCTTTGCACTCTGCGCTTTTGCTTTGGGATTCACTGAATTTGTCACGATCGGCTTAGTTTCCAGGATATCAGCTGATCTAAACGTCAGTGTCAGTCATGTAGGTACAGCGGTGACAGCCTACGCCCTCGGTGCCGTAATTGGTGCTCCGGGATTAACTGCGTTGGCAACACGATGGCCTCGTAAAAGATTATTACTTGTTGCTATGGGCCTGTTTACAGTTGGCAATGGTATCGTCGGTGCGTCTGAGTCCCTAACGCCTATGTTGATTGCACGATTTGCTTCCGGTTTAGGGCACGGAGTGTTTCTTGCTGTTGCTTCAAGTGTGGCAACCCAACTGGCTGGGCGACATCGTGCTGGCGCCGCTGTTTCGGTCGTTTTTGGCGGTCTTACAATTGCGTTGGCATTAGGCGTACCACTTGGTACCTACATCGGTAGTCTGTTGAGTTGGCAGTCTATATTCATGGCAGTAACGGCAAGTGGAGCGATCGGTTTCATTGGATTGGCAATGCTGATGCCCACGGATCAAAATGATCCCTCCTTGCAAGCAAATGCCATGGACGGTTTAAAAGCCATGTTCAACCCACTACTGCTTGCGGGAGCAGGAATTACAGTTTTGGCCTATGCAGGATCTTTTGCCCTGTATACGTATATTTCCCCGATTCTACTTCAGGTAACGCATGTAGACGAGCGTACGAGTAGTTTGCTTATGTTGGTCTACGGCGTGATGGCCGCTATCGGGAATGTCTGGGGTGGTCGCCTGACTGACAAGCAAGGTGCAGATCGTGCCGTGATGACAATTCTTATTGGTCTGGCGATCGTCCTCTTTGCTATGTGGTTCTCTGTCTCATCCTTAATGTTAATGGCACTGTTTATTGGGTTGCTTGGAGCATTGACATACGCAGCGGTCCCCTCAATGCAAGCAAGAGTGATAGGGCTATCTCACATACATGCACCTGAAGCTCCAGCTGTGGCAGCAGGACTGAATATTGCCGGTTTTAACGGAGGAATTGCATTAGGGTCGCTATTGGGGGGGGTAGCACTGGATGTTACTGGTCTTACAAGCCCTACTTGGGTTGGAGGCGGAGTAGTAATCGTTGGTATTTTATGGATGTTATTACAAATAAATTCTAATAAAAGACGCACCACCTCCGATTACTCCTGATAGTACACATAGCATTTAAAATGGCTCAGTGAACACCAAATCACTGAGCCATTTTATTTTACCTCTTTGAAAAATGTCACAACCAAACATAGGTTATTTTTTATTTTATAAAATCAACCCATGTCATTCTGATCTATTTCATATCAATCAGAATTTTAAACATCTTTCAAAAACACAGCGAAATTCATCAGCAATATCATTGTGTGAAAGGAGATGTATTATGTCAGACAATCCAACTTGCCTAAACATTAGAGATGGAATTCCAGACTGGATAACTATAAGGGAGGCGGTAAGACTTCTCAATGCATTGAATGGGTGTAAAATAAGAAAAAGTGATTTTTATCGATTTGCTCTGCAAGGGAAAATTCGGTTTTCAATATATTTTCAATCCCCAGTAATATTGAGGAAAATTAAATCACGAAATCATAAATTAAAGCTAAGACCAATAAAAAATTCGTCAACGATGAAATCATTCATGCCTGCCGAAAGTTCCTTTGTCAACGAGAACAATTTAACTTTCAGTACTGAAGGAAGATATATCCACCCTGTACAAAGAGTCATTGACACAACATTACTCGGCTATGAATATGTCCTTATACAGCGTTTACTTGCACATTCATTAAAAATACCATCACCTGTAACAGGAGCAAAGTCGAATAATTATGGTATTACCGTCTGTTTATTGGGGGAATCGTTTCAACTTTTCGAAAAGATGACATGGCATGAAAGAATCGAACGACACGTAAAAAGGCTACCTAAAGATATTTCATCAGATGATTACGAAGATATAATACTAAACGCTACAAAGAAAGATTCGCATAAATATTATTTTCCTATGCATGAATTACCGAGTGATGCCTGCTTTGTCCTCAGAAAAAGTGAACTTGATAAGTTGATCAACAAACCGATCGAAAAAGAAATACTTCAACCGTCTCCAACTCGGATATCCACCCCTCTATCACGCCTCTTCTGGCTTGCCTGCAAAAATAATGAAACTATCAGTCCGTTAATCATGCAACCGTATAAACTACTGTCCATTTTTGAACAATGGGCATCTGAGGAAGGCATTACCGATCGATTCAGTGGCGACACGCTCAAGACTGCGCTTGAGCGCGGCTCGCCCCCTTCCCTGCCAACACAAAAGTAAGATGATGCCCTTCGCTATGAAAACCCGTATTAAGGATTGTATTTCCCGTAATACGGGCTAATCAACTTTCTCCACACCACGACTTTGTGTTGTCGTGTTATCTCCCGGCTAGCGCTATATCTGCCACAGGAGAATAACGTGACATCTCATCAGTTATTACGTCTGAAACAGGTTGAGGAAAAAACGGGCCTGAAGCGCTCTCAAATCTATCTGTATATGAAAGACGGCACCTTCCCCCGCTCAATCAAGATTGGCCCGGCCAGTGTCGCCTGGCTCGAATCGGAAATTGACGAATGGATCAATATTAAATTAGTCCGCCGCTCAATAGGCTGAAGGGAGAAAATACCATGATTATCCCATCACTTAATTACGCCGTATTAACCGATGCCCTGCATGCATTGAAGGATGGCAACATTCGTTACTGTGAATCGCTAGGATTCACTTTCGACGAAATGAATGCCCTCAACCAATTATCACTGGACGAGCTTTTTATCATCAGTCGGGAGTCTGCGCAGTTTTTGGCTGTGACGGTTCATCACGACGCATTACACCTGCTTCTGGCTAAATCCCGTGAGGAGGTTCTGCAGCAGCAACGTATCAATCATGCCATCCGGCTCGGCGGGTCAATTGCGCTCCTCAATAAGTATTTTGGCCTCACCTCCAACGAAGTTTGCCTTCGTCGCCGGTTACTGGGCGTCCGTGTGCCTTATGGCCGGACGCCAGAACCGGACGAAGAGACGGATGCGGCCATCTGGCGGCAATGGCAACAATGCCGGGTGGCCAACCTGGAATCGACCGATGCGTTGGCCGCCATGATGCAGGTAACGCAAACCCTGCTGGCGAAAGTCGAAGGGTTATCACTGACCATCGTCTGGAAGCGTATCGCACTTTGCGAACAGGAGGCGTCAGACCGGAGGGCCACACATGCCGGATGAGATCGACCGCGATCAGGAATTTAATGAGCAACGACTGGAAGAGATGATTGAACAGAGTCGTTTTAAGCCAGGGTCTACACCATCATTATTCAATTGCCGTGTGTGCGGAAAGCCCATTCCTGAAAAGCGACGGCAGGCACTGCCGGGCATAACCACCTGCACGGAATGTCAGGAAAAACTTGAACGCCGAAGACGTTAATAATGGTCACAGAGACATGCAGGAATATTTCCCCTGCATGTCTCTATCATTAACTATAAATCCACAGTCGTCTTTATTAACTATTTCACTTCCTTTTATTTACCCACAATGCTTATCCCCCTCCACCGCTCATTTATCTCTCTCATTTTAACTTTTAATTTATCGTGTATATGCCGCCCCGGATATCTGATCATGAAAACGTCATTACATAATAGTTACCCGTATTGACGTTAATTCGCCTGGTTCGGGTGCTGCTCTTTAAAAATAAGGTTCGGGCTGTCACATAACCACAATTCAGGGTGCCGCTGAATGTTCTCGCTGACCCGTTAAAACCGGAATGCAGAATTGGGATGTGACATTTATTTAACTCATCGTTGTTTTTATTAGAGGAGGCCACATGCGAAAACCCATTTATCACGTATTTGTCACCCAGGAAAGTCAACCCGATGCACAGGGCGAAATAAACACGTATTGGACCAGGGTTGGCGTGGCGTTCGCTCATAACGGTAAGTCTGGCCTGAATATCATGCTGACACCCGGTATTGCTGTCTCCGGCAAGCTGGTGCTGCTTGAACCCAGAGAAGATAGCGGCATTTCGCAGGATACCGCCTCTGCTTAATCCGCTTTTGACCTTCCTCCGGCAGGGGCTTGGTATACACCCGCCGGGCTGACTGTTAAGAGACCACCATGCTATCCACCACAGCCTTTCTTACGCTGTCGATGCAGTGCGCCGCCAGCGTTCACCCGTCGACGGCACTTGATGTGGCGCGGGTCGAATCCGGTTTGAATCCGTATGCCATCGCTGAAATTCTGCCCGGTGGCAAAGGTGTGATTTCACATTTCCCCGCCAGCAGGGATGAGGCCGTCAGCCTCACCGGGCGGCTGGCGGCACAGGGCCGACGCTATTCGGTCGGGCTGATGCAAATCACCAGCACCAATTTCCGTCATTACGGCGTGAGCGCCCGTGACCTTCTTGACCCCTGTACCAACCTGTCCGTCTTTGAGCTCATCCTCACCGACTGCTACCGCCGCGGCGGTTCCCTCAAGCGTGCGCTCAGTTGCTACTACTCGGGAAATTTCACGACCGGCCAACAGCCGGAATCCGTGTTTAACCAGACCAGCTACATCCAGCGCATCGGCTACGCCGTACCGTCAACGCGGGAAGACCGGCAGCGACCTCCCGCCGAAAAGCTCGTGCCGGAAATCCATTACCCCACCGCCGTCATGCGTGGCGAGCGTACCGATAACGCTGCGCCAGTTCTGACATCCCTGCGCTACCCCAATGCCGTTATACGCGGCGCGTTACCCATTCCCGGCCCCCAGGAGGAACAATGATGAAAAGAAAAGAGTATGACTGGACCGTCCTCTCTTCCTTGTTAATGGCAAGCCCGGTGCTGGCAGCAGACAGCGGATTTAATAAAGCCAATGAGACGCTGAGTAACACCTCCACCGGCCTGCTCGGACTGGCCGCCGTCACCATCACGCTGGCCACCATGTGGGTAGGATACAAAGTCTTATTTGACGGCAAGAGCCTGCATGACATGCGCAACGTCATCATTGGCGCCATCCTTATCATCGGTGCGTCAGGTTTCGGTGCCTACTGGGCGTCATAAGGGAGGTAACGATGGCTACGCTGAACAAAGCGCTGACGCGACCTGCCGCCATAGCCGGCATTCCCCTCGTGCCGTTCGTGATGGTCAGCGGGGCCATCGTCCTGCTGGCGGTCTATGTCAGCTATTACCTGATATTACTGCTTATTCCCGCCTGGCTGGAGATGAAGGGAAAGGCCAGAACCGATATTCACTATTTCGGGCTGCTCTGGCTGGCCTTTAAAACCCGTGGCCGTTTTGGCACCAATAAACATTTTGGTGCCAATGCCCTGCTGGCAAACCGCTATGACGCCGTCGACGTCTCGGAGTTTATTGAAAAAATGAAGTTAAACGAGCACGTTACGCTGGATAAATACATTCCGTATTCCTCCCATCTTCACCCGCACGTCATCAGAAACCGCCAGGGTGATTTGGTAGCCAGCTGGGAGCTGGAGGGCACCATTTTTGAATGCGAGGACGAACATCATCTGACGTTAATGGCGACGCATCTCAATAACGTTATTCGGGGGTATGAAGGTCTGCCGGTTACCTTCTATCTTCACCGTATCCGGGAAAAGTACCACGATGTCTTTGACGCGAATTCAGGCATTCCCTTTTCTGATGAAGTGACCCGGCTGTATTACCAGCCGATCAACGAAAAACCGTTCTGGCGGCACCGGCTGTTTTTCACCCTCTGCTACGCGCCCTTCTCTCCGCTGGAGAAAAAGGCCATGAAGGCGCAGCCGTCCGGTAAACGCAAAGCGGCGCTGGATGATGCTCTGAAAGTGATGCTGGAATACCGGGAGGCACTGGCTTCCGCGCTGTCCCGCTATACGGCGACGCCGCTGGGGATGTATGAAGACAACGGGCGGGTGTATTCCGCCCAGTTGTCCTTTTATCACCGTCTGCTCACCGGCCAGTGGCAAAAGGTGGCGGTCACGCGTGCGGCGTTTTATGAAACATTAAGCACGCCGGATGTCTTTTTTACCACCGACACCGCCGAGTGCCAGACCGTCGGCGGCTCCCGTTTTTTCCGCAGTCTGGAAATCAAAGACTATTCGCCGGAGACCGCGACCGGCCTGCTGGACGCGCTGCTGTATGCCGAAAGCGAGTATGTGCTGACGCAGTCCTTCACCTGCATGGCCCGCGATGAGGCGCAGAAGCATATCCGTCTGGCGGAAAAGCGCCTGAATTCGGCGGATGACGACGCCATTTCGCAGCGCGAAGAGCTGATTGTGTTGCGTGACCTGCTCCAGTCCGGGCATGTCTCCTGCGGAAAATACCACTTTTCCCTGCTCGTATCCTCAGACAGCGCCGACCAGGTGATCAAGGACACCAACGCGCTGGCGCAGCCTTTCGCCGACCTCGGCATCATGACGACGCTGTCTACGCTGTCGCTGCCCGCCGCGTACCTGGCGCAACTGCCGGGTATCTATACGCTGCGCCCCCGTCTGGTGGCCGTCAGCAGCCAGAACTTTGCCGACCTGGCGAGCCTGCACAATTTTCATCCTCATAAACGAAACGGCAATCCCTGGGGCGATGCCATCGCCATCCTCAAATCCCTGGCGGTGGCGGGTATTACCTGAACCTGCACGACAGCCAGAGCGGGCGGGATGACTTCAACGAAAAAACGCCGGGTAACACGGCGATTATCGGTAAAACAGGCTCCGGGAAAACGATGCTGATGACCATGATGCAGCAACTGATGCAGAAGTACCGCAATCCGGCGACCTTCTCCGCCTCAGCCACAATCCAGCGGTTCACCACGGTGTATTTTGATAAGGACCGGGCGGCGGAGATGGCAATACGCCAGATGGGCGGACGCTACTTCCGTATCCGTACCGGAGTGCCTACCGGGTTCAATCCTTTTGCGCTGGCCCCAACCCGGCGGAATATCAGCTTTATCAAAGGACTGGTGCGCATGCTGTGCCGCCGCAACGGCAAGCCGCTCGATCCGCGCGATGAGGAGCGGATCAGTGCCGCCGTAGATACCATTATGCTCGACTACCCGCCCGAATACCGCAAGTTCGGTATCACCCGGCTGCTGGAAGTCCTGCCGGAGCCGCCAACCACCGACGCCCGCATCAACGGGCTACGTATTCGCCTTAAACAGTGGGCGCAGGGCGGCGAGTTCGGCTGGGTATTCGACAATGAGGAGGACACCTTCAACATCAGCGACGTCGAAAATTTTGGTATCGACGGTACGGAATTTCTCGATGATGACGATATTCGCGGCCCCATCACATTTTATCTGCTTTACCGCGTCACCGGCCTGCTGGATGGTCGCCGGCTGGTGATGTTCATGGACGAGTTCTGGAAATGGCTGGCCGATGTCGAATTTTCCCGCTTCTCGCTCAATATGCTGAAAGTGATCCGCAAGCTGAACGGCATCTTCGTCCCCGCCACCCAGTCACCTGACGAAATCGTCAAACACCCTATTGCTCCGGCGATTATCGAGCAGTGCAGCACGCAGATTTTTCTCGCCAACCCGAAGGCCAGCCGGGAGGATTACGTGGAAAAGATGAAAGTGCCTGAAAGCGTGTACGACATCGTCAGAAACCTCGATCCGGGTGAGCGCTACATGGTGGTTCTGAAAACGCCGTTACGCGCAGGTGAAACCCGGCCTTTTATGGCGATGGCGAAAATGGATTTATCGGGCCTCGGGAAACTCACCAAAATGCTGAGCGGCAGCGAAGACAACCTGAAACTGTTCGACACCCTGTATCAGGAAGGAATGCAGCCTGATGACTGGAAAGCCGCCTTCCTTGAACAAGCCCTGTAATATTCACGACGGAGGTAATGAAAATGCGGTTCAGAAAACTCATACTGGCATTATCGTTGTTTATTTCCACCCAGGCGATGAGCGCCGGAATACCGGTATTCGACGCCGTACAGAATACCGAATCCATGAATCAGTGGATCCAGAAACTCCAGCAGTGGCAGGAAACCGTTACCCATTACAGAAGTGAACTTGATGCCTACAAGCAGCAATTAGCCACGGCAACGGGCGTGCGGGACGTTCAGGCATTTCTCCGCGAGGCCAAAAGTCTGAGAACCGATATTGATAATCTTCGTCAAAACGGTATTTCACTCGATGACCTGCTGAGCAACCAAAACGGGTCATATTCGTCTGAACTGAATAGCTTGTATAACAAATATAAATCGTTCGATACCTGTAACCCCTCCAGCGCTTCACAACGCTATCTGGACAGCTGCAAACAGATGATCCTGAATCAGGTTGTAGCGATAGAAAATACGTCCGAGGTTGAAAATAAAATCGCGGGCACGCTCGACGATATATCAGATTTATCAGACCGTATTGCTAATGCGCAGGATTCGAAAGAGTCGCAGGACCTGGCTAACGCCATCGCAGCCAAAAGCGTACAATTGAATGTGCTGACCAGCCAGTGGGAAATGTCAGTCAAACAGGCAGAGCAACGTTCCACCATGCTGACTCAGCAGCGGCAAAAGGCTTTCAATGAGCAGCAACTCGCCGCGCCTGTTCCTGATTTTAATGATTGAGAGGGCAAACATGAAAACATCAATTTTGTTGATTCCAATTATTTCAGGATTCTTATTACTGACAGGATGTGATAACCCGAAATCAACGCAATGGTATAAAGAACACCAGGATGAAATGAATATCCGATATAAGACGTGCGAATCATCCGGTGATGATTCCATGGATTGTAAAAACGCACGTGAGGCACGATTTGAACTCCGTCAGGGGAATGCAAAGGTTCCCGATTTAAATTAACGAGGTGACCTATGTCAGGTGGTATGTTTGTTGGAATGAACAACACTATCACTGGCGGTTTAAATGCCGTACTACAGGGACAAACTTCCGTGTACGGCAATATGATCAGTGTTATCGCCGTCAGTTCATTTACATTATTTATCACTTATCGTGGGTATCAGACTCTGGCAGGAAAACTTCAAACCCCGATAGAAGATGTCGTATGGGATGTCGGACGAATGTTGTTGATCATGACGTTCGTTTTAAATCTTGGCAGTTGGCTGGATTTAGCCATCTCGGCCATTAATGGATTAAAAGATGGTGTCAGCGGCGACGATAATGTCTGGGCATTGCTCGATACCGTATGGGAAAAAGCACAGACAATCGGACAAAAACTTTATCAAAATGATGATTCCAACTATGTAAAACTTAACGGAGGGATTGCTGAAGTTCTGGTCTGGGGAGGCGCTATCGTTACTCTGCTATTCGGCTCGACCGTTAATCTTTTAGCCGAAATCACCATTCTGTTAATGACCACTACCGCGCCGATTTTTATTTTCTGCCTGCTATATAGATTCCTAACCTCCATGTTCAATAACTGGTTGAAAACTATACTTACCGTTATTCTGACGATTATGTTTTCAGCATTGTCAATCAGGATAGTGATTAATTATCTGAACGAAATATTGGATAAGGCGGTCAGTTTCGCGGATAACGCCAATATCATCACGCTCGGCGTTCAGTGCTGTGTCGCCGGTGTTATTTCAGGCGTCATCATCTACTTCTCAGCAAAAGTTGCCAGCGCATTAGGCGGTGCCGCCGTGCAGGCCGTGTTACAGGGTGCAGCCATAAGCGGATTGCGCGGGCTGGCGAGCAAATCTGCCGACGTCGCCGGACCCGGCATAAAGGCCGGGGGCCGACTGACCGCCAAAGGTGGCATGGCCGCAGCCGCGACAACTGGCAGATTCATTGCCGCAGGTGCGGGCAAAACCGTGAGCGCCTGGCAGAAACGTGCCACCGCCATTGACAGCATGAAACGCCAGAACCAGCAGCTTCACCGTTAATTCCTCCCGACCGTTAATCTCATTTCCCCGTCACGCCGTGGCCTCAGCCAGCGGTGCGGCCTTCCTGCATTAATCCGATAAGAGGCTTCCATGAAATTCAGCATCTTGTTTTTGGTGTTGTGCGCGCTTACGGGCTGCGCGCAGCATCAGGGCGACCTCCCGCCGGTGTCCGGCGATCCCCAGCCGGTGAATTCCCCCGCCATCATTCAGGAGCTGACCCACCATGTCTGATATTCAGCGCATCATTAATGTCTCGCGCTCTTTTGAATCCATCCTGCTGGAAAAGGAAGAGCGTTCCCGCAAAACCGCCTGGCGGGTGGCCGCTGCCGGGCTGATTCTGGCTGCACTGACGATCACGGCCATGATTATTCTGCTGCCGCTGAAAACCACTGACATTGAATTGTGGTCGGTGAACAAGCAGACCGGTCGTTATGAGTATATGACCCGCCTTAAAGAGCGGGATATTGCGTCTGAAAAAGCGCTGGCCCATTCACTGGCGGCACACTATGTCAGACTCCGCGAAGGGTATAATTATTTCTCCCTCCAGCGTGATTACGACGACATACAGTTATTTAACAGCGACAGCGTGAACCGGGATTATCTGGACGGGTTTAACGGCGACCAGGCTCCGGACGTTATTTTTAATAAAGCCGAATATGTCGTCTATATCGACATTATTTCTAATGTGCATGCGCCTGCCACCGGACCGGATAACCTGGCAACACTGCGTATTAAGCGCACCCTCCGCCGTATTTCTGATAATTCAGTGAAAACGGATTTCTGGAATATCCGCCTCACTTACCGTTATGTCCCGCATCAGCAACTGACGGACAGTCAGCGTGAAGTGAACCCGCTGGGCTTTATCGTCACCAGCTACCAGCGCGATAAAGAACTGAGGAACGAATGATGCTGAAAAACATCCTGCTCCTGACGGGCTTACTGGCATCATGCGCGGCATGGAGTGCCGCCACCCCGCGTGGCAGCGGCTATGACAGCCGGATGCAGAACGTATCGTATAACAGCCAGAACGCCACCGTGGTGAATACCCGCCCTGGCTACGTCACTACGCTGCTGTTTGACGACGATGAAGCTGTGATTGATGCGCAAGCGGGCTTTCCAAAAGGCTGGACGGTGACGAAGAGTGATAACCGGGTAGGCGTCAGCCCGAACCCCATCACCCAGCCGGTGACGGACGCCAGCGGCAACAGCGTCAGCCAGGTGTTCCTGCCCACGGCAAAGGACTGGAAGACCAACCTCTTCGTGGTGACCTCAAAGCGTGATTACAGCCTGGAGCTGAACGTGCTGGACCACGATTCCCCCTCGCAGGCGTTCGTTATCCGTTACCACTATCCGGCCGAGGTTCGCCAGCAATCTGCCGCCGCCAGCGCCGCGCGTCAGACGCAGCAGCGGGAAAGACAGGAGCAGCAGCAGATAGCCTCGGCATTCGGACAGGCCAGCACGCCACGCAACTGGCGCTACACCAAACGGGTCGCCGCGGGTTCGGCCTCCATCGCACCGGATTTTGCCTGGGATGATGGTCGTTTTGCTTATATCGGTTTTTCCCCCATCAGAACCCTGCCTTCCGTTTTCCGGGTGGTTAACGGACGGGAGCAGGCGCTCACGCCCCGGACGGTTAAGCAGGGTAATTACACCGTGATGGTGGTTCCTGCAGCGCCACAACTGGTGTTGCGTTACGGCACCTCGGTGGTTGGGATCGAAAACGACGGATTCGGGCGCATCCCGATAACCCGTAGCGACACTGTTTCACCGTCCGTTACGCTGGAGGCGAAATGATCGATAAACCTGTCCCGGACGAACCGGAAAAAACCACCGCAGAACGGGAAGCGGAAGCCCGCGAACGCGCCCGTGCGGCAATGGCGCATCAGGAACCGGAGCAGAGAACATCCCCCGGCCAGCCGGAAGTGACCCGTTTTCGTAAGGTATCCGGTCGCCGCACGCTGATCGTCAGCCTGCTGAGTCTGACTCTGGTGATCGCCCTGGCATCCGGCGGCGATCGTCTTTTCAGTGCATTGAAAGGGGGTAATGAGAAAGAAGCCAACACCGCGCCGCCGCCCTCCGCCGGGAAGACGCTTCATGAGCGTCAAAATCTGGGGATGGACAGTAACCCGTTTGGCCTGTTCGGGCCGCACACACAGGACGGAACAGACCCTGTCAGCCAGACCGTCTCCTCCGCACCCACCCTGCCACCGGCCCCAACCGCCCTGAACAAGGCAGCCGCGCTGGCTGACGGGGTGAACAACGCCCGAACAATGCCGGGCGATAATGCACACACGTTCCCGGGTGAAACGCGCAGCAACGCAGACACGTCCGACAGTCGGTCATCATCCACAACGTACACATCCTGTCCATCAGTACTGGCCAGGGGAAAGGATGGCAGCCTTCGCTGCACGGATACTGCCGCGCCGGAATCGGGTAACAACGACAATCCGGGCGTCGCCCGTGTCACCAGCGTCAGACGACTGGGCCTCGATCCTGATCTCTATATCCCGGTGGACCGCTATATCCCGTGTTCGATGATGTTGCGCTTCGTGTCCGATGTCGGGGGGCATATTTCCTGCCTGATCAGTGAAGATGTATATAGCGCCAGTAACCATGTGACGCTGATCCCGGCGGGAACGGTCGCCCGTGGCATCTACCGCACCGGGGCGCTGCAACACGGACGCAGCCGGATGTTTGTGCTGTGGACGGAGCTGCGTACGCCTGAGCCCGGCAGCCTGCAAATCCCGCTCAGCAACACGCAGGCCAGCGGCCCGCTCGGCGAGGCGGGGATCTCAGGCTGGATCGACAATCACTTCTGGGAGCGCTTCGGCAATGCCCTGATGCTCAGTACCGTCCAGGACGTGGCAGCGGCGGCGTCGGATGCTGCCCCGGGGAAAGACCGCAATACCGACTACACCGAAAACACCCGCGCTGCCACGGCGGAAATGGCGAAAACGACACTGGACAACGGCATCAATATCCCGCCCACCCTGTACCTGAATCAGGGTGATGTCATCGGCATCATGACAGGCACCGATATTGATTTCTCATCCGTCTGGCGGCTGCGACTGAAAAAGAGGTGGTATGAACGCTGAAAACCTGTCGCTGGATTTTATGAAAAACCAGCTGTTTGGTGATTTTATTGCGCAGGACGGCCTGACGGAAATTGCCGTTAACCGGCCGGGTGAACTGCATACCAAAATCCGGGGGAAATGGCGAAGACATGAAGCCCCGATTACGCTGCGCCAGTGTTACGCCTTTGCCAGAGCGCTGGCGTCCTGGCAGGACGATAATATCGACGACACCTCGCCGATCCTTTCCGCCACGCTTGAGTCAGGCGAGCGCATTCAGGCCATTATTCCCCCGGCCTGTGAGCGTAATACCGTGTCTATTACGCTGCGCAAACCCTCATTCGGGCAGAAAACGCATCAGTCCTGGATTGATGCGGGATTTTATAACCGGGTCAGCGGTCAGGAGCGAACGGAAGGCAAAGATGTTGAACTGACCCGTTATTATCAGAGTGAGGATATGCCCCGCTTTATGGAAAAAGCGGTGGAATACGGCAAGACGATTTTTATCGTCGGTGAAACCGGTTCCGGTAAAACTACCTATATGAAAACGCTGCTGCACTCTATTCCCCGGCACCTCAGGCTGACCACCATCGAGGACAACCCCGAAATCCGGTTCTATCACCACACTAATTATGTCCATCTCTTTTATCCGGGGGATGCCAGGGATAATGCCATTGTCACGCCCGGCAGGCTGATACGCGCCAATTATCGTATGAACCCTGACCGGATATTACTGGCTGAAATTCGCGGGCGGGAAGCCTGGGATGCGCTGAAAATCGTCGGTTCCGGGCATGAGGGATTAATGACATCCCTGCATGCGGGCAGCCCGGAAGAATGTATTGAAGGGTTAATTGACCGCTGCTATGAAAACCCCGACTGCCGGAACATGCCTTTCAACGTGCTGTTACGCAAGGTGCTTAAGAGCATTGATGTGATAGTCAGCATTGATATTCACGGTGACATACGCCGCATGAGTGATGTTTATTTTAAACCCCTTCATCTCAAAGACATGAGAGGTGTATTCAGTAAAGGGTTTCAATAAATAAATTATCGAATTACGCAACCCTCGTTTAAATATGAAGGTGACCGAAATGAAAAAATCAATATCCTCCGCATTATTACTCTGCATTATGGCGTCATATTCAACCTCCGTCATGGCCGCTGACGCCTGTGAAGTGGTGTTATGCATGTACGGTAAAGCCACCGGAAACGGCGGCGGCAATGAATGCCATTCGGCCGAACGTGCATTCTTTAATATCGTGAAAAAGAACAAGCACGGTTTTCTGCCGGACCATACTGCCGATGCCAGAAAATCGTTCTTACTTGAGTGTGATTCGGCAAACCCGGCAATTATCAGCCAGATTATCAGTAAATTTGGCCGCATGCGTGGTTAGTCAGCGGAGGTTATCTTTATGACCAAACCGGGTTTTATTCAGCATCCCTGGACACGTCAGCGCGGAGATTCCATGCGCGCAGCCTGTGTTATTGAGCACATTGAAAATGAGGCGATGCGTGGATGCGGCCTTTATTATGAAATTTATCACCACCGGGTTATCTGCAGGTTATTGCAATTACTGCAAACGCTGAACGCCACCGACAGAATAACGCTGACAGAAGAAGCTAACCGACGAGGGTTTACGCTGGATGAAACCAGCATTAAAGAAAGTCGTCAGTGTTATTCCGACATCATGAGGGAAATCCGCGAGAGCCACTATTAATCCCTGCATTAATTTTATTCGCAGGTCCCCTATAGCGCCAAAATATTTCAGCCGGGTCAGGCTTAAGGCCTGCCGGTTTTCAGGTTTTTACGGCCCAGCACATTTTTCGCGGATTAAGGAGCGAAGAAATGCGGGCCGTAAAAATGAGGCAGCGGACAGAATTATTTTCGCGGGTTAAGGAGCGAAAATAGTTCAGGCACCGCGCCTCACCGGCAAACAGCCGCGCCCACGCGGATTTTGCCGGCCGGGGGGAGCCGAATAAATTTCGCCGCCCCAGCGAGCGAAAAGCTGTCGCCCACGACAGCGGTTTATTTGGGGGGCATCGCCCCGCACACCGTCGCGGCTAAGTCTCCGGCCAAAAGCCGGTAGCGTGGCGCGACCACCCTCTTTAAAGGTCAGCTTCCCTTTTATTCCCGCTGCGAGGAACGAGCAAAGGGAAGAAAAAGGCGAAAGCGACCGTCTTAAAGGGGGTGGTCGCGCGTAGCGGGCGACGGTGTGCCGCCGTTGACGTTGGGGGTTTTGGCGCGGCGTCCAGCCGCGACATTACCCCCATGTGACATTACATAAGGGCGTCCAGCCCGCATGTACTGGCGCAGGCCGTTTCGAGCAGGGAAGCATGCTTTCCTGCACATGGCCGCATAGCGGCCACCTTCTTTATCCCATACGCTCGCCCCGCCTTTTCGCCCGACACGGTGGGGCGAATTGATGGGGCGATGTCATGGGGCGAACTGCTGACGAAGGAGGCATCGTGATTTTGAATAAGCTGGCCGTTTCACTGTCGCCGATAGTGAATGGCGCACTGAGCTTCATGGCTTTTATGCAACAGCATCAGCTGATGCTGGCGCTGTTATCGGGGCTGACGATGCCGTTTTTCGCGTCGATGAAAAGCGATGAACGGCAAAAAGCCCCGTTGTGGCAAAAGCTGATTATTGCTTTTTCCCTGCTGTGTTTTCTTTCCGGTACGATGGGGCCGGTACTTATCTGGATTTTCCAGTGGCTTTATCAAGGGCGGGTAGTCGCCAGCATTCCTGTTCTGGCATGGCCGGTGCTGATTACCTTTACCGTAACGGGTTTTATTTTGCATATTCTGCTGCGCAGGGTATTAACACCTGAATTAGATAAAATAAAGAAACGTCTCGTCAGAAAAACCACGCTTGAACGGGAATTACGCACCGATGTCCGTACGGTGAAATCACTGCTGCCGGAAACGCTGCATTATGACCCGCTGGATTATATCGACCTGAACAAAGGGTTATTTATCGGCATTGACCGAGATATTCAGCCGATGTATTTGCCGTTAAAAGACTGGCAAAAACAACACGCGGATATTATCGGCACCACCGGCGCCGGTAAGGGTGTTGCCACTGGAATATTACTATATCAAAGCATTCTGGCTGGTGAAGGCGTATTTGTGATGGACCCCAAGGATGATGAATGGGCACCCCACCTTTACCGGAAAGCCTGCGAGGATGCCGGTAAACCTTTTGCCCTGATTGACCTGCGAAAAACCCAATACCAGTTAAACCTGATTGAAGAAATCACCGCCGATGAACTGGAAGAACTTTTTGTTGCTGGTTTCAGTCTCGCAGAGAAAGGTCAGGAATCTGACTTTTATCGCATTGATGACCGGAAAGCGGCCCGAATAGCCGCGCAGTTTGTCACCCATAATACTGCCTCAACCATTCGAGATGTGTATAACGGTGACTACGTTCAGGGTATTGCAGATAAGATAAAAGCCTTTTTCGGAAAGATTGAAGAGCTGGCCTTGCTCAATGCCATTAATGCCCCCACCGGATTTTCGCTTAATAAGATATTTGAGGAAGGCGGTTGCTGTTATGTGATTGGCTCAATGCGCAACAGCAAAATCATTACCGCTCAGCGTATGCTGCTGGTTCGCCTGTACCAGCTGGCAGAAAGGCGCGAGCGGGTGAAATACGTGCCCCGCCCCATTGCTATTTATCTTTCCGAACTGAAATACCATTTATCCAGGCCCGCGCTGGAAGGCTTAGGCGCGGCGCGCGATAAAGGCGTGCATATTATTATGGACCATCAGTCTATTGCCGATTTAAAAGACTGCCCGGCAGATTTGAAAGGTGACGCCGTTGTCGGCGCTGTCGTTGAGAACGCCAAATTCAAACTGGTTTATCGTGTCATGGATCCGGACACCGCTGAATGGGTGGCCAGAATGTCCGGTACTATATTAGTCGATGATGAGGTCCGCAAAGCGAAAACCGACGCCGTGCTGACAGAGACTATCGACAGTGAACGCACCATCAGGCAGGCCGAGCGTTTCTTTACCGACAGCAATATGATCCTGAACCTACCCGATTTTGTCAGCTTCATCTTCACGACAAAAACTCTCCCCTCTGCTTCTCTGATTTCGCCCATCAGGGTGAAAAAACGCGAACTGGAGATCTGTGCCGTGTCGCCCGCGATTGCCGCCACCGCCACAACGGTAAACATCACCCTGGATTTTAGCGAGGAGGAAATCGCCCCCGGACCGGCATCAACGCCGGATATCACCACAACGCGGCCCGATCTTTTTTTTGATACGGACGAAAAAGACACAACAACACCGAATGCCGATAAAGAGGAAAACCCGCCATTGCTGGATTTTTAAAAAGGGGGGAATGATGCTTATCACCGCATACCGCGAACGCCAGACGCGGCACCGCGAAAAAATACAACGACTGCTGAATTTCCTGAAAGAAGAAACGTACAGTGACTTTAAAACGCTGATGCTGCTGTTCGGCTTCAGAGACCATAAATCGCTATATTCCCTTCTTTCAAAAGTCGAGGGTATGGGCTTAATACAAAAACATGTCCTGGTATCGCGCACGATGAAAATTTCATTGTGGGGCATAACCAGTGACGGACTGGCCGTAGTGTTAACCCCCGACGATACACTTTTTCCGGCACGGTTTGAGCCGTCAAAAATTACCGGCTGGACGCTGGAGCACCACCTTGATAATCAGACCGCCCGTATCATTCTTGAGCAAAAAGGCGCATCCGGATGGATAAACGGCGATCGCACAACCTTCCTCAGTCGTTATCAGACCAGCCATCGCCCGGACGGACTGATTACGCTGCCCGGTGGCACCGTGATCGCCATTGAGACCGAGCGCCGTCTGAAAACCAAAGCCCGTTATCAGTCGATCATCGCCAGTCATTTGCTTGCCCGAACCCGTAAAGACTGGATTTACGTTTTTTATATCGTGCCGGACCCGCAGAAAAAGCGCGGTCTTGAACGGCTGTTTGAGAGTATCAGGCACGTGATCGTTAACCATCAACACATTCCGCTGGAACCCCGCCACCGGAATGTATTCCGCATCTACACGCTCGACGAGCTGCAACGGCTCGATGTAGACCACGGCATATAGTTCTTCTCTATCACTTACAGTTCCAACCCACCCAACCCGCAGCGCAACGACCTGAAATAATACCTCTCGAAATACTCACACAACATCAGAACAGACAGGACTCCAGAATGAACAGAGAAACTGACCGACTTGCTGACGTACTGACTGAAATGAGCGCCAAAGCGCTGGTCACGTGGATGACGCATTCCGCATTGCACGACTTACCGCGCGAAGCATTACTGGTTCGCGGCCACGATTTTGTGTATGCCCTACATGCTAATTTTGTGCTGCTACGTGATGTTCTGTCAGAAACGCTGGAAGATATTGAGCAACAGAGCCATGATCTCGAAGAAAGACTGGATAGCCTGGAACAGCGGCTACTTGCGCTTCAGGCAGTTGCTGGTAACCGAGAATAGCTGCCCATTCAGCCCTGTCCGTGTGACTTGCTTTATTCCACTGTAGAGACATGACTGTTCGGTGCTCGCCTGGCTGCGCTCCGCCTCACTCGTGTCTCTACAGCGTTACTGTTTTAAGCGGCCCTACACGCAAAGCCGCATTCCGTTGCGACTCCTTCCTGCTCAGATTTTATCCATCAAATAACGATGCGCTTTGGATGCCGCGCTGGCGGCCTTGAAAATATAGCGTTTGTCGTTCTTCAGTGCTTTCAGCCAGGAAGCAATATAACTTTCATGCTGAACCTCTCCGACAATCCCCAGGTCCGCCATCAGGAACGCGCTTCCAAGCTCGGCGATCAACTCCTCAAAAGCATAATCCTCACTGCCAAACTTCCCTTTCATTTCTCGATTCA
This sequence comes from Klebsiella sp. CN_Kp106, assembly GCF_040064575.1. Classification (NCBI taxonomy): domain Bacteria; kingdom Pseudomonadati; phylum Pseudomonadota; class Gammaproteobacteria; order Enterobacterales; family Enterobacteriaceae; genus Klebsiella; species Klebsiella sp. CN_Kp106. Next base: position 309,347 of record NZ_JBEAIG010000071.1, read on the forward strand.
GACGGCTTTTACCACCACTCCAGTGCACCAGTTCATGCAGTCCGGTGGCGTAGAAATTGGCAGCATCGCTAAAAAGACGACGTTCCGGTAAATGGATTTCGTCAGTTGACGGTGCAAAAAAGGCGTTTTGTCCCTTCTCAATGATGGTTGCACCACTGTTACGGAAAAGTGCTTCCACACGCGGTAACGACTCAAAGGTCTCTGCCGGGAAAACGGCTTCGTCCCTCAGAGGCAAACCATCAATTTGCTCAACATTAAACACGGTGAACGTCTTCAGCATCGGGATATAGTCAGTTTCTCCGTCGTCATTTTCCTTTTCCAGTGTGGTATAGAAAATGGCGGTAGTGCCGTGTTCCCCTTTACGCACCTGCCCGCCTTCCGCTTGCGCCTGTTTGTAAGTCATCCAGCGTGAATCCTTGAATCCCTGTTCTGACGCACTGCTCCACAACAACATGATATTCATCCCGCTGTAAGCAGCACCAGTCGCATAATTTGAAGGTAATCCTGACATGCCCGGTACGCGCTGCCATGGGCAAGACCACGGTTTTACACCGGCTTCAAGCGCTGCAATGATGTTATCGGTGACGGTCTGATAAAAATCTGTTCTGGTTTGAGAAAATTTCGTTTTTGAGGAGCCTGACTGCTCCAGCGGGGATACGCTGGTCGCCATTGCGGTGTTAGGGGCGCTAGTTTGGGTATGCAGGGAAATAGTCATGGTTTTTCTCCGTCAGTGGTGTGATTTTCGTCTTCGTATCGCCTGACGGTTCGCTTTCCCGGCATCGTTCCTGCACGCAAGGGCGCAGAATGCGTGCCATTTACCCTTGCGGGACGGGTTGTGTTGGGAAACGATTTAACGGAAGCAGATATGAAAAGGGAAAGCACGTAGGAGAGGACCTGCTGCCTTCTACCAGTGTTGTAACGCAGCTTGCTTCATGGTGTTGATAATTCGGCTTATTATTTTGAGGATGGGATGTATACGATCCGAGATCCGGAAACATAGAGACCATCCATCTCAAGTGTTCTGTTGAATCACTTTTTTGTTTAAAGAAGCATCATAAAAGTATTGGTTTTTTTTATATTCTCAGTAATATAGATTTACAATTGGTTTCTAGTCGTTCAAAAAGTAATGACAACAATTAATTAATTAATTTTCTTACGGTTATTGTTGTTATTCGCTCCCTCAAATTGGAGTCAGGTGATGCAAATAGCTGGCGGTCTTTATCGTGAACTCTGTGAGAGTCCCTTCTGGGATATGACCTTCGGGTCTGGTGGCCGTGCGGCTATGGCTATAGCTTCACTTTGCTCAGATTCAGAGTTACATACCTATGCATCTGCATCCGATGAAAGCGCTATTTCGCAACTAAAAAGCCAAGGTATCCGTATAACTACAAATTTTCGACCTACATCTATTGCCTTTGCCTATTTCCATCCGCTTTCGGTTCCTCACATTGAACCATCCATCAAAAAAATTGAACGCCAAAGGCCAATCCATGTGACTGGAGAAGCAGTGTTACGCTTCGGATTTTTGGAGGGAGATGCTGTCGTTCATGCTAATAGGGCTGTTTACGACCCTCAGACATGGCGTAATCCCCAAGCCTTTTACGATAACGGTTCTAAAGCTAATGAGCTTTCTATCGTCCTAAATGAATTAGAGTTACAGCATGCAACGGGTATTGCACAGCAAGAAGAAGCAGTATCTCAGCTAATAAAGATGCAAAATGCTTATTCTGTGGTTGTTAAAGCTGGAATAAAGGGTGCAACCGTGTATGAGAGAACGGGGAAAATTACTTATATACCAGCATATCGCTCTTCGAAAGTATTCAAGATCGGTACAGGAGATGTATTTAGCGCCATATTTGCATTTCATTGGGCCTACCGAGGTTGTTCAGCCGAAAAATCTGCTGATTTGGCTTCGAGGTCGGTCGCTCTATATTGTGACAGCCGCCAGTTAACTTTTAGCCAAACATTAATGCCAAAATTGTCGCCAGTAACCTATATTCCACAGGCAAAAATTTGCTTAGAAGGAGCCGTTGATTCATTAGGTCAACGATATGTACTTGAGGAAGCTCGTTTAGCATTGAGTGAGCTCGGGATGGAAGTGTACTGCCCTGAACTATCATTCTCCACTTTGGACATAGTGGCTGATGCTGTGCTGGTTGTAGATGATGGGTTAAATATCGACGCCAAGAATCGCATTAACAATGCTATAGCAGAAGATATTCCTGTCGTCGTGCTACGTGAACGGATTACTACAAATACGACAGAGATTAAAAGCGCGTTAATTACAAATGATTTCACTACAGCAATGTACCTAACCGCCTGGTCAATTGATGCTTATCAAGCGTCAACTCCACAATAAAAAATGTAATTAATAATTATTGCGAATTAGGTTGTATAACGAAATGAAATTATCTGAGGCTTTGTTGACTTATGTCAGATGTGTATATAATTTATCCACATGAGAATATTAATATAACCCAGCGGTTGCATGAACTCCTTTCTCAACAATGGGATGTATGGTGGGATGACAATATTGTTGGTGAATGGAGACCTGCTATTGAAAAAAACCTTGCCGAGACGAAATGTGTTTTGGCGTTGTTTTCAGACTTTTCGCGCAAAGCGACCGTCACCGACGAACTAAGAGTGGCTCAAAAACATACTCAAAATATTATCGGGTTAACAATAGATCAAAGTGATCCTCCCTATCCTTTTGGAAGTTTAACGAGTATTGACCTTCGCGACTGGGATGGCGATGCATCTCATCCAGGTTTCCTACAACTGCAAAGAAAAATTGCACGAGTTGTATTGCCTCGTAAGGCCCCTAGTAGGCTGCAGGCAACCTCAGGTAGTAACTTACTTATTCCTAACATATTTATGTCTGTTTCATCTCATGAGACTCAGTTCTCACCTTCCGATGCATTAGAAGTGCTCAGAGTACATAAAACATCATCAATCCTTGTGTCAGCCTATGATTTAGTGAAATCCCATGACAAAAGAGAAATGCTTAGCAAAATTAAAGCATACCGCAAAGCAGGTGGCTTCGTTCTGATTGATTCTGGAAACTACGAAGCACGTCGATTGCAGGATAAAGAATGGAAACCCATTCACTACAGACAAGCACTGATGGATACACCCCACGATTGGGCATTTTGTTTTGATGTGGCAAAACCGAACCCCGAACCAGAAAAAGCCATAGAGCAGATAGTGAAGGCTGTTAAAAGGGATTCCAAATTCACAACTGCACCAATGCTACCCATCGTGCATGTTTCACAGGATGATGCTGGGCTTTCTAGATTACCTGTGATCGTAAAAGGTATTTCTGAGCGACTAAACCCTCAAGTTATAGCTATACCAGAAAGAGAACTTGGCGCTGGACTTGCTGCCCGGGCTAGTACAATGAAAAAAATAAGAAAATCCCTAGATGAGCTCCCATATTATCAACCTGTTCATCTGTTAGGTACCGGAAATCCATGGAGCATTGCAGTTCTTGTTGCTGCTGGTGCAGATACATTCGATGGTTTAGAGTGGTGTCGTTTTGCAATTGATCCTCGGCGGGGGCGGCTACATCACTTCCAACATTTCGATTTTTTCAAAAATAGTGGAGAACGAACGCCTTTTCTTGACATGGTCGATGCTCAAACAACTATTGGATATGCAGGGCAAGTAGCATTCTACAATTTGGAATACTACGCAGAATTTGGTCAGCTTATGCGTAGTATGATATCGACAAAAGATGCTGAACCCTTCGCGACGGGAGTAACAAGATTGTTCAGCAATGAGTTAAGAAAGCTTTTTCCTGAGGTTTTTCCATGAATAATTACACACCGGAGGCTTTATCTCGAGCCGTAAAAGCCTTATGTGCAGATCTAGATACTCGAATTGAGTGCGGGTTGGTATCTGATGAACGCTATTTATGGTGGGAACTCTCATGCTGCATACTCAGCAGCCAAGTGCCTTACCCTCTTGCTGTCGCTGCAGCTGATATCATTGACAAAGAGCAGTTGCTTCACAACTCTTACGAAAACCGTGACGAATTGATAACTCTTTTGTATGCAGTTCTTAAGAGACCATTGGAGGTTGAGGGAAAAAAACGGAGTTATCGATTTCCTAAAGCTAAAGCTGAACAACTAGCTGCAACACACACAGCAGTTGCCCAAACGGGGAAATCACTAAACTCATTGGTTAGCTGCGATGTATATTACGTACGCGCATGGCTGGTGGCTAACGCTCATGGTATAGGGCCAAAGCAAGCAAGCATGTTTCTTCGCAATTGTGGAGCAACTTATGACTTGGCCATTTTGGATCGTCATGTATTAGATTATATGTCTGCGCTTGGTATTTACTCAGGCAGTCAATCATCTATTTCAGGTTTAAATAAATATGGCCAATACGAAAATAAGCTACGTGACCATGCAGAGCAAATGAACTGTCAAGTCGGGCTGCTCGATTGGGCAATTTGGATTGTAATGCGAGTTGCGAAAAGAAATTATCAGGAGGAGTTAGCATGAGCATCGTTACTCTCGTTTCTGGCGGACTTGACTCGACACTGGTCGCTAAATTGGCGCAGGAAGAAGGGCTGCAAATTTTCCCCCTCTTTATCGACTATGGACAACGAGCTCGGGATAGGGAACTTGCAGCGTGCAAGTTATCGATGAGTACATTGGGACTGCCTGAACCAGAAATAGCAAATTTAGCTGGCTTTGGCCAACTAATACACTCTGGCCTCACCGACAAATCATTGCATGTAATTAATGATGCCTTCACTCCGGGGCGAAACCTGCTTTTTTTACTTACAGCTGCTGCCTATGCTTATCAGAAAAATGCAGATGCTATTTCTATTGGTCTACTCCATGAAAGCACAAGCCTCTTTCCAGATCAGACGTCAGAGTTTCTTGCTAGGGCGGAAATAATGATTTCATTATGCATGGGCAGAAAAATTAAAGTACTTGCCCCCCTTTCTGTTTTTACTAAATCAGATGTGGTTATGTTAGCAGATGAAAAAGGGATTTCAAATACGTACTCGTGTCATATGGGTAATGAAAAACCTTGTGGAAACTGCATCTCTTGTAATGAATTTAAGTTCGAGGATATGAATAATGGGCGGTAGCAGCACAGGTGGATGGAGCAGGCTTGGAGATGTGAGAGCCCTCGAACAAAAAGCTAAAGAAGCACTTAATGAGGGTAGAAGAAATGTATTCATCAGTTTTGCGACTGAAGACATGAATGAAGTTAATCTTCTCCGAGCCCAGGCTAAAAATGAAAATAATGATATTGAATTTAATGATCACTCAGTCCGAGAGCCTTATAACAGTGAACAAGCAGAGTATATAAAACGCAAGATTAGTGAACGCATTAATCGCGCATCAGTGACAGTTGTTTTTGTTTCCGATTCGGTAGTGCAAAGTCACTGGGTTAAATGGGAAGTAGAAAAAAGCCTTGAACTCGGGAAAAAGGTTATAGCAGTACACCCTGGTACACATTTTGATGGTGTTCTACCCAGGTGGATTTCTGATAATAATATAAAAATCATACCGTGGTCTAATTTATCTACTGAACTTAAATAAAAAATTAATTATGAATCTATGGAATTGAGAAATTCCATAGATTCATTTACAGTATTTGATGAGCATAATCATGAAAACCATTCATCTCTTTAATCGAGTAACTTCATATAGTTAAAATCAAACTTGGATGATTTGTATAAACCTCTCTCACATCCAAAACAATAACAAATTAGCATAGAGAGTACATCCGATTTTTAAAATCTCATAGTTAAAAAATCAGGCTAGAAATTTCAAAAGATGAAATTTTTCTTGATTGGAATAAATCCACAACTTTTAACATTGTGATTGATAAAAAACACACAAATTCCAACATTTTTATATATGTCATTTAAGCTAAGCAGCACTAGTGGTCAAAATCACATTTCTACGTTTCCTAAAATTATTAATTTTTCACTTTGGATAGACAAAACTTCACTTTTAGCTGCTAAATAAGTGTCAATTTCCCATTGAGCCATTGCTGCACCCATAAACTTCTGCTCATATACATTTCCGACATCCATATTTTGGCATGCAAAATAACAATTAGCTAAGGTCGCAAATATCCATCGTTTATCTGGCCTGTCAAAAAAGTCCGGTGACGATTCAATCAAAGTCAATGATTTTATTATTGACTTTCGTATTTTGTGAGCGCTCATAAAATCATATATTTTCTCAGCTTTTTCGTATTGCTCATGTGCACGATACTCAAAGCACAAAGCGAAATTTTCACCGTTGTAATAGTCTCGCCGAACTTCATATCCCCGCCCATAATAACTTATAGCCAAGTCAAGTGCAGCACGATCCCCCTGTAAAAGCCAAAGTCTCTTATTTATTGCCCCGGCAATGCCCAAAGTTTCTGGATCATTTGAGTGTGCAGGTTTGAGAGGAGTTAACACTGTTAAACCTTCATGCAATGCAGCTATCTCATCAGGAAGTTGCGATTTATATATACTTAGAGCAAGTTTTTGAAGGATATCAGGCTCTTCGGGCCTCATTTCGCGTGCAGCTTTGAAATGCTCAACTGCTAAAGCATGTTGACTTTTTCTTAGTAACTTCTCGCCTTCAAACATATGATGAGCAAGTTTCTTTTGCGCAGCCTCAGCCTCATCGACCATCTCAACATATTGATCGTCTGACATTCTTGGGGCAAGCAGATTTGGAAGAAATGTATAGACAGGACTGTCAATAATTCGATCAGCCATCGCCCTTTCTATCAGTTCACTTAAAGCCTTCATGGCTCTTATCGCCTCACGCCCCATGATATCCTCACCGAAATGAGCATATCTCAAGGTACTAACATGGTTAAGATCAAAGTGAAGCTTACCTTGATCTTCATTCATTATAATAGTTGAATTGGGCCTTAAAGCATGCCGCACACCGAGTTCATAAATCGCGTTTACGTTGCCTGTCGAGATGTCCGCAATGACTAAATCTGCGCGCAACAGCATTTCGTACATTTGGACATCGATAATACCCGACTGCGAAATCTCATCAGCTCTAACACAACGTAGACCACGACTCAAAACTGCAGGCTGGATAATCGTTTCGTAAGTAGCATTTAGATCCAGAGTACGACCAGTTTCGTAATCTGTTTTTTTACCAAAACCCATCACGACAAAACATACTTGCATCTCAGCGATTCCTTTTGGAAACGAAAGCATCAGTTTAAGAAGATAGAAATAAAAACAAAACATATCAAATGGTTAGAAAAATTTGAACATCGCAACAATGCATCATCAGCGATGATTCTATTCTACCACCGCTAATGCTTCTAAGGTCACTAAAAGGTTTTACTTTCAACCAATCAAAGAATCCAAAAAAATCTCGGAAGAAACCTAGCCAATAGAACAACCAATGATAGCTTCACAATACCAGCACGGAGTTAGCAAATGTCTCTTTACCATTGTATGCACCCTCGATACTCTAAGATCTAGGGTGTACGCATGGTGTTTATAAGTAGGATCTCAAGCATGAAGGATTTATCCGGCTTTTTCGCTTACGCATCAAGTCCCGTAGAAGTTGGGCAAACTATCGAACGGGCTGTAGATAACAGCAATAAAATCATAGGCAGGATAGCCATCTCAACGTGGATGGCTCTAGATGTTGTCGGGCATTTTATTTCTGATGAAGTCTTAACGGCTATTGATGCAACGGACTTATTGATTGCCGACATCAGTGAGCTCAATTTCAATGTCACGTATGAAATAGGTTATGCGATAGGTAAATCGAAGCGCGTATTGCTTGTCAAAAATAAGAGCCTACAACCTCAAGGACTGAAGATTTCTGATGTGGGAATTTTCGATACCTTAGGTTACCGGGAATATCAGAACTCTTCTGAATTAAGCGCATTTTTAACAAATGCTTCTGTCTTGAAAGCTATTGATACATCAGCAGTGCTAAACATTAAGGCTCCAGTGTATCTCCTCGATACGCCATATAAGACCGACTGGTCAACGCGAATAATCTCTAGGATTAAAAAGGCTGGTTTCACGTATCGTAACTTCGATCCGAACGAGTCTCCCCGTCTGTCTGCACATGATGCAATTACGCAAGTAGCAAAATCATACGGAGTTGTTGTTCCCCTTTTATCCTCGAATTCTACAGGTTTTGCTATTCATAACATGCGAGCAGCCTTCATTGCCGGTTTGGCTGATGGCATGGGAAAAGCGCTCAGCATTTTGCAGTCTGGTGATGAACCAGTCCCCATTGATTATCGTGATTTTGTAGAAGCGACTTACCACCCCGATGACGTCAATCGTGCAATAGAAGTGTTCGCCTCAAAGGTTACTCAAGCATTTCAGCAACTCGAAGCATCCGATACGAAGGTCGAGCGTTCCTTTATAAAAAAGGTTAATCTCGGTGCTACTTCCGCTGAAAATGAAATGCGCGATCTTGAGCGCTATTATTTAGAAACGGATCAGTTTCTTAAGTCCCTACGGGGTGAAGCTCATTTGGTTGTGGGACGTAAAGGTTCCGGCAAGTCGGCAATTTTCCTTCAAATTAGGGATGCAGAACGCGACAAGAATCGTAACAAAAATATTGTTTTAGATCTGAAGCCAGATGGTTACAAACTTATAAAATTTAAAGAAAGAATCCTTCAGTTTTTAGCTGAAGGTACGTATCAGCATACAATTACGGCATTTTGGGAATACGTGCTTCTCTTAGAGATATGTTACAAAATCTTGGAAAAAGATAGACAACGCCATATTCATGATCACCTTCTATACGAAGGCTATCGTGAGCTATCCGATTTATATTATGTTGAAGGTTATGATTATGAGGGTGATTTTTCTGAACGCATGTCAATGCTGATGGAAAAAATTTACTCTGAATACCAATCAAAATATGGTTCAGAAGAAAGTGTTAACCTAAGTTCATCCCAAGTCACTGAGCTTCTATATAAACACGATGTTAAAAACCTGAAACAAATGCTGGGACGCTACTTAAATAACAAACAGATTTTATGGCTGTTATTCGATAACATTGACAATGGTTGGCCTACCTCAGGATTGAAGCATGAAGACTTATTAATGATTAGGGCCTTAATAGATGCTACTCGAAAGATTGAACGTCAGTTTAGTAGTCCAGATCTCAAAATTCGGTCGGTGGTATTTCTGCGCAATGATGTCTACGAACTACTGGTAAGGGAGACATCTGATCGAGGCAAAGAAGCTAGCGTCATTCTTGATTGGACTGATGGCGATTTGCTACGTGAACTTATTCGCTTGCGAATTGTATCAAATGGACTAGATGAAGATATGGACTTCAAATCTGCGTGGCTACGACTTTTTGTTAGCCATTATATGGGCGAAGAAACTTCTCAATTTCTGATTGAACGTTCTTTAATGAGGCCGCGTTTTTTACTCAATCTTATTAACCATTGTAAAAGCTTCGCTATCAATCTAAATCATGAAATTATAGAAGCAAGTGATATAGAAAAAGGTATAAATGCTTATTCTGCAGATCTTTTACGTGATATTGGCTACGAACTTCGTGATATTTCTTCTGAAACCGACGGTGCATTGTACGCTTTTATCGCCTGCGAAAGTGAATTGTCAGAAATAGAAGTAATGAATAAACTAAAGCAATCAGGTATTGAGCATGATGGTGCTGCTCGTGTATTAGACTTGCTACTTTGGTATGGGTTTTTAGGTATTCGAATTAATTCAGATGAACCTAAGTTCATTTATGACTTCAGCTACAACAAGGCACTAATGGATGGTGTAAAAAGAAACTCGACTCAGACAGTTAGCTTGGTAATTAATCAAGCATTTTGGCCAGGATTAATGATAAACAAATAAATTCACATAAAATACATAAGGTTACATGCTATCTCCAGAAAAATAATTCATTAGCAATAAGATTAATATAGCCAATATTTTATTGTATGTAGTAGTATAAGTGAAAAAACCACAGTACACATAGGTCATAAAATGTCGAAGGAATATAACGTATTCATTAGTCATGCTTGGTCATATCATAGCGAACTAGAAGATTTAAGAAGACTTATCGATGCCCGTGCATACTTTAAAGCTGAGTATTCAGAAGTTAGTCGAGATAAACCGATAAATTCTATCAGTGCACCCTATATAAAAACGGTTCTTAAAAAGAAAATTTTAGAATCAAATATAATTATAGGCCTTGCTGGTATGTATGCATCCCATAGCGACTGGATGGAATGGGAATTACAAACAGCATTTGACAATAACATACCTATTATTGGAGTTGTTCCTCGAGGAGCGTTGAGGATATCAGCAACTGTTTCATCTAGGGCTATTGAGGTTGTCAGATGGAATACAGAAAGTATAATTTCCGCGATTAGAAACAACTCCATTTAAAATGGAATGAATTATTAACGCATCATTTATTTTATACCCCCCAAAACAAGGGGGGTAAAATATACCATTAACCTTGTCACAACCTCATCTTTAACTCATTAATTGACTAATCATCAGAGAATAATAATTAACAATTAATTACTTGGCTAATGTTTTATTGGGGCTTGCCTATTTGCTACTCTTCTAGCGAGCCATTGCGTATGCTCCCTAGAAAATGCTGTTTCAGCGTCTCTTACAAATTCAGAGAAATCATTTTCTCCAGAAATATATGATGATTGTTCTTTAATTATACCAATCTCATGTGCAGTTAAAAAATATGATGCAGAGAGTTCACTATATCTTTTAACCTGGACCCAGCCAACGAGAGCCGATGCTATCGTTGTTACTACACTTATTGGTATTAAACTCTCAGTATTTTGTGTCAAAAAAGCATTATAGAGAGAACATAAAAAAGCAAGAAGATAAATACAAAAAACGACCACTCCCCAGTATAAACTTAAGTTTTTATTAGATTGTGCCTTGCCTATATACCAGTCACGCTGATCATCTATTCTATATTTAACATATACATCTCGACGATCATCAAGATTAAGTTTTCTGATATTTTTCATCTCATCAGAAACCGTGCTTTCAAGTACTGATACAGAGTCGATACTTTTAGATATAAACTCACTACCACCCACGATACCGTCTAAATAAGATGCGAGCTGTGATATATTCCTTGGTTCATCTTTATCGTTAAAAGGTTCTGATTTCATGGAGAACTTCCACGAGATAGTTTTAATTGACTCAGTTACCGCTCTATATTTATACCACTCTCTTTCAAATTTACTTTTAAGTTTAAATGCTACCATCAACATTAGCATGGTGAATAAAAACAATGCAGTGTAATATTTGTAATCATACTCCAGAAAAGCATTAACAGCACTAAATATCAATAATAAATATTCAACTCTAAGAGCAGCAAAGTAATATCTTTGATTGTTTTCAGATCTCTTATTAGTTATATCATAAAGACTAGGATATTTAATTTTCACACCACACCCCCTTTTTTATAGAAAACCATCTCTCTAGCAAATCTCATTTTCATTAATATTTTTTCAGCACAAACACATTCTTAGAATGTATGTACAAATACAAATCCATTCCCTAGGAAAAACATGATTATACAAGACGGCCATCCGGAATGGCACCTTCTCTATCGAATAATCGCATTTATCTTCTCAACTTTTTAGGATAGCAAAACTTGCTCCCAAATCCACGGACAATCCAATCTCTTGGCAACTAACGCGCCACAAACTGGAAGTGCCAGCGCATGGAAAAAAATATATATTACACAGTAAGTTAACGGTGAATTTACTGACCTTTTCTATGATGCTAATGAAACTTCAAACGTGATGCGTTTATGGTAGTCGTGCAGATGCAAAAGAATGGGCAGCCCCCACACCGTAACTTTCATTCATGAAATCGTTGAAGATGTTGCAGAGCAAGGGACAGCATTTGCCTATAGTCACCAAGGTTATTATATTCCCTACTTTAGTAACACAACTATTCCTTCTAGCAAACCTTCAATGAAAGGTGGTCATTCTGGTGGTCTTGACAGAAAAGGATTTCTGATTTAGCTTGTTTTTTAGCCAGTTACTGGCAAAGGCGATCCCAGTCAGAGGAGCCACATTTAAAAAGCCTGCTTTCGAGCAGGCTTTTTGCTTTTTTGCGTCGCTGACGTTAACTGAGAATCGCATCCAGCCTGGCAAGCACTTCATTGACAACGGCGTCAGGTATGCGTTCCAGACGCTTGCCGTTCCGGGCCGCCATATCAATGGTTCTGGGCTGGTCGCAGCGAATAACGCCTGTTGTTTTGGTCCCCGCCTCTTCCAGTGAAACCGTGAAGCCTGCTGTACGTGCAAAGTTTCCGCCGCTGGTGACGGGAACCACGACCGGTAGCCGGGTCAGCTTGTTAAACGATGCCTTCGATACGATAAGTACCGGACGTTTTCCACTTTGCTCGTGGCCAGCAATCGGATCCAGTGAAACGAGCCAGATTTCCCCTCTGTCCATCTACAGGATCTCCTTGCCCACCGCAGGAGCATCAATCCATTCCCGATCCTCTTCGCTCATTTCGGCGTGCGGATCGCACTGCGCCAGCAGCTCCTCAAGAGAATAATGAGGCCGTTTCTGGGGTTCAATAATCAGGCAGCCATTATTAATGGTCATGCCGACTTCGCTGTCCATCGACAGCTCCAGCGTTTTGAGCACGGCGGGAGGAACCGCCAACATGATGGATCCGCCGACCTTTTTCAGGCGAGTGGTATACATAGAGCACCTCCGAATATTATATTTTAATATAACATCCATGTCAGGATATGCACAATTATTCATCAGATTCATGGAGATTTCCTTTGCGTAATAAAGCGTGAAGAAAGCCGTTATCCATCGGAGGACAGTACAGGTGGGAACGAAACGCGTAACTAAGAAGGCTGATAATAGAAAACTGTTTTTGCGGTTTAAAGGATTATGGCGGTTCAGGTAAACGAAATGCGAGGCGGCTTCCGGATCGGAGCTGCTTCGGAGGAGCATCAGCGGTAGCGTGAAGGCCTGATTTTTCCAGGCTCGAAGTCGAACGCTTCAGCAATCAATCTTTCGCTATTGGGCCAGCGGTGGGTAAGCGTACTAGCCAGCATGGAGGACACCAGGACCTGCCTGTCGCAAAAGCGCTGACAGTAAAGTGCCCCGTTTTTCAGCCCACCTATGATGTCGACAGGATTCCGGTCAGACTGCATCATACTTTGAGCTATACCGCGTCAATAAACTTCACTCTTCAGGCAGTAGATCGCCAGCGCGGGGCTTTCATTTCCACAGTAACTAACATTTCTAGGGATTCCAATACCGGCACCTCAATTTACAGGAACGGGTAAAAGATTTCAATTTCGGACAAAAACAGCAATAGGAAGTGGTGAAATACTGTTCGCAGATTGTTATAAATATAAGCATTGGTCGCTAAAGTATCATCTTCACCAATTTTTCGGAGGGAATCCGTTGAATATTACAGAACAACAGATTGTAAAGCTGGGGCCACCAGTAGGGAAAGCAGATGCTTATTTACCACTTGAATTTATGGAACCGAAAACATTTTCGCTATTTTGTTGTGAGCTCATCAAAAAACGGCTGAAAATTGAAAACGGCGAGATAGTTGATGCCATGACCATTGGTATTTCCGGTCAATCACAATTTGGGGCGGATATTGTTACGCATCGCCAACACGGCAATCAGGATGTTTATTCGTTATACGAAGTTAAACGTTGTAAAAAATTCACAAACAGTCACTATATCTCTACTGTTCGTCGTTTTAGTGAACACCGGGAAAAATGGCAGGTGAATATCAATGAGTTTTACATTTTCCTCAGTGAGAAAGCGTCGGCAAAATTAATAGCGGAATACAAAAAACAAGAGGCTATCTTTAAGGAACTGAATATAGTACATCGTCTGCTTGATACGGAATTGATCCACGACTGGCTGAAAAATCTGTATTGTCCAGATCTGTTGTATCGATTTTGTCACGAGAGCTGGGTATCTCTTTTTTATGGCGAGCGAGCACTGTTAAATATCAAAGACTATGGCGTGTGGGACTATAACGAATCTTATGCCTGGCGAAATTACACGCATCCATATGAACACATTACTGTTGATACCTATACACTTCAGAACGATCATGTGTTTATTCAGGCGTTTTTACCTAATCTAAAAGGGAATCCCCTCTCCTGTTTTATTGATTTTCGTAATGGCCGCTATAGCCATGTTTTGCTGACGATGAGTCAGAATGACCTGCTAAATTCGGCCTTCGAAGGGGCAGGTAGTCCACCGGAGGCGGGAGTAAGACCGTGGATTTTAAAAGAACATCATGGCGAAAATTATTATTGCGATATCGGTAACTGCCGCCTTGTACTAACCCTAAATGAAACCCGCTCTCTCTGTGATGCTTTTGATAAGTTCTGGAGGGGCTATAAACAGCGCATGGAAGAGATTGACCGGATTTGTCGCACTGTTGATTTCTCGAACAGTACACCACCCGGTGATAATATTCATCTCATTACCATTCCTTACTGGCTATGGGGTCGCATCAGCACCTTTTGTCAACATCATGACTATCTGGATACCGAAGGCGAGTGGTCGATATTTAATCCTGCCCGTGAACGCATTATGGTCTTTACCCGTTATAAAGACGAAGTAATGAACGAAGGACATCACGTCACACTATTAGCCAGCCGCGACCCTAATTTTAATCGCCTTACTAATCATCGCGTGGCGCTAATCTGGCAACCTCCCAGTCGCTACGATATCAATAATATGGAAGAGGACGCCATCGGGCCTCGTAATTACTGGGATGCGCTGACGACATATCGATGGCTGATTGAGAAATTAATCCCTGCGGCAGATAGCTGGTACTGTGCTAATTACTTTCCAGAACGCAGGGGCTGGCAACGACTGCCATTTCGCGCACCCCGCCATATCTCCTGTACATCCGATGATATTTATTCCAACTACCAACCGGAAAGTAATATCTCTGTTGAACAGGTAGATAGCAAACAGAGTCTGCTGGCGTTGCTGACTGAACTACAACATTTTTTTAATATCTACACTCGCCAGGTGTACTTTAAGGCAAGTGAATTTGAGCAACTTTGCGATGCCTTTCTCTTTTTATTGAACAAAACAACCGTCAATTACTGGGGCTATATCCGCAGTAGCGTCGGTGCTTCGCAGGAGGAGCGAGAGTCTGTGGTAACAGCATTGCAAAAGTATCGGAGGGAAAGTACGGTTTATGAAAGCAATTCGTCACTGTATGACTATCTGTTTCGCGGCATGATGGCACTATTTGGCGACGGTGACTGCCATATTAACGAAGTGGAAGCGATTAAGGTTGCGACATTGTTGCGCCCCTTTGTGGATAAGGTGTCGGAGGGACGTTTTTTGCGGCGTTGTCAGAAGCGGTTATAGGCTAGCCTGTCAATAGACCACTATCTTGTGGTTTTGTGTTACTCGATTATGCATTCAGCAACGATTGGTTTTCTGAATAGCAGGTAGCAAACAATGCTACCTGCTATTCAAATATTTTTTTATCTTTTTGTTTTATTAACAAACTATCCGTAAAATGAGTACCAAGAACAGGTAGAATAGTGCCTCAGCACTGCATTCATTATATGAAGGTGAAACTTGTCTGATATGAATCTGAACGGCCCCGCAAACGGCGGTGGAGCAGCAACCAGTAGCGGCATTTTATTTCAACAGCAACTGGGAGCTCACTTTGCTGCTCAGATCCTATCTGGTAGCCGACTGGATGCAAGATTAGGACTGGGCGAAGCATCCCCTGTCTGGTTGCGCTTTGAAACGGAAGCGCCCGTTGACGATATACTGGTGGCTACATCTGCGGATGGTTTTATCGCCATTCAGGCAAAAACAACGCTTTCGCTTTCAGATGATAAAAAAAATCCTTTTTATCGGACTGTAGAACAATTTGTCCGCCAATGGTTAACATGCCGGGATGGCAATGGTTCTCTGGAATGGAACAGGCCTCTTGATTCAGATAAGGACCGTCTGGTTTTAGCCGTAAGTACCAGAGCACCAGCGTCAATTCGGGAGGAACTTCCTGTAGCATTGTCTCTTTTTTCTCAGCACGGTCCTGGTGCAATGAACAAAAGGCAGGCAAAGGCGTTTAGCATTTTTGAACGCTGTATTTCCGCTGCCTGGGGCAACATAACTTCTGAGCCCCTGCCTCCTCACCTCGTTTCTGAATTTTGCCGCCTGGTTGTTGTTTTGGTCGTGGATGTTGAAAATATGGCTTCACCGGCCTATTTACAACTTGCTCAGAGCCTTACTAAAGATTCCGACGCAACGACGGTCCTGAGTATTTTTACCGAAATTTGCGGCACAATGATGTCCCATCGCGGTGGCGGCGATCTGTCAATATTTCGCAATGAGCTTGCAGGAAAAGGGATTGAGCTCGCAGCACCACCTCGATACAAGAATGATATTGCCCAACTTCAGCAACATTCTCAGGAAATTGCTGATTCCCTAAATCGATATGAAGCTATTGAAAGTCAGACCGGTCAACCTGTTACCCTCCGCAGAGAATGCCAGAACGAAGTTGAACAAGCCGTGCAGTCAGGTTCTCTATTAATTATTGGTGAACCCGGAGCGGGTAAAAGCGGAGTCCTGAATGCACTGGCACGCAGTTTGCGGGAACGAGGAGATGATGTACTGGAGCTGGCGGTTGATCGCTATTCCGTTGAGTCGCTTGAAGGTCTGAGTCGAGAACTCAGACTGGAGCATAGTTTGACCGACGTGCTTGAGGCGTGGGATGGCCCATCTCAGGGCTGGCTGATTATAGACGCGCTGGATGCCACCAGAGGGGGCAAGGGAGAAGCCGTTTTTCGCCCACTCATTGAACAGGTGTTGACCTGGGGTGGTCGTTGGAAAATCATTGCCTCAATACGTAGTTTTGATCTGCGCATGGGAGTAAAGCTTCGTGACTTGTTTAAAGGCGTCCCTCCTGTTGCTGAACGTGCTGATGCTTTGTTTTCTTCCGTTCGCCATATTGTTATCCCACGTTGGTCAGATGATGAATTTCGCCAACTACTGGAAGTATCCCCCTCTCTGGCTACGGCCCTAGAGGGTGCCTCCGACAAACTGCGAGATCTGGCGAAAGTTCCGTTTAATACCAGACTGCTGGCAGAACTGGTTTCGCAAGAAACTGATGTCAGGTTTACGGCTATCTCATCTCAGACAGAACTATTAAAACTGTACTGGCAACATCGAGTTGGGAAACATGGACTTAACGCAACGCGAAATATAAAAACATTAGTGGATGCCATGATTGATGGGCGTTCGCTCAGTGTTTCATCCCTGCTTACGGGCACGGATCCTGACATGCTTGATACACTGTGTCATGAAGGCGTATTGAATCGGGAACAAAATGACCGCCGGAT
The DNA here is from genome assembly GCF_040064575.1 of Klebsiella sp. CN_Kp106. Classification (NCBI taxonomy): domain Bacteria; kingdom Pseudomonadati; phylum Pseudomonadota; class Gammaproteobacteria; order Enterobacterales; family Enterobacteriaceae; genus Klebsiella; species Klebsiella sp. CN_Kp106. The sequence goes on from NZ_JBEAIG010000071.1 coordinate 326,708, forward strand.
ACAATTTCGCCATCACCTTTTATTTGACTATGCTGCGGCACAGACATCGTTTGAGCCAGATGCGCTAATTGCGGGGAGATTGCATTTTCAGAAAGAACACGCTCAGGGATTAATGCTATCCCCCGCACTTGGCTTTGTGCTTCAGGAAATATGGAGTTATGACGATAATCATCGTAGCTTTTGGCAAGCAGTGAGTTATCTGGTCAATGACAAAGATGGAGATCCGATTATTCGTAGTTCGGCCGGTCGAATTGCAGCAGAGTATCCCATAGAACAGGACGATCTGCTCTGGCTTGCTGGACGTGTAGCAGTTGATGACGAGAAAATAATAACCACTTTGGGCCATATATGCGGCGCGCTGGCAATACGATTTGAGGATGAAAAAAATGTTGCCCTGCCGCCATGGGTGTATTTGGTATCAGCTCTGACGCCCCAAGTCAATAAAGTTGCAGAAACTTTGCGATTCTTATTGCATCCACTCATCAGACAGGTTGCTGAGCCAGTCTTACGTAATATGCTCGGTACAACCAGCCGTGCAATGCTTTCGCATGGCTTAACATTAAGTGATCCGCAATACTTTGTCGGTAACGCTATTTCGTTCGTTGCAGATACAATCGACACCGATGTTCAGGCTTCCTGTAATTTACTGGCACAAATCATTTCTCCTGAGCGGCTTCAACGTTTTGGCTCCGAAGAAATCCCTACACTTTGTCACAACATCGAGAAAATCGGAGAACATGCACCGGATTTCGTGGCCCGTATCTTCGAATTTGTCTATAGCCATGACATCGTAGACGATCGGGAAACAAATATGGGGGAGAGTCGAATCCTTCCGTTGAGATCAAATGCCCGACAGGATTATGAACTGGCAAGATATTCACTTAGTGAGTATTTTTCTTATTTTATTGAACAATACCCCAGCCATGCAATTAGCGCTACGGTGAGTGCTCTCGATGGTTACGTTGCTCGAAGACATCCGATGGATGCGCCTACTGAGCATGTAACAATTTCCGGGTACAATATTATTCTTCAGACCGATCGCAGCCACATTTGGGCATATAACCCAGACAACCAGCACGCACATGACGGTGAAGTACTGGTTAATAAACTTTTTCAACGTTTGCAAATTGCCCCAAGTTCAGATGCACTTATTCTTGCCAAGCTTATCTGCGAAAAAGCGTCACTGGCAGTATTCTGGAGCAGGCTCTTTCTGGCTGCAAATAAACGGGATGACGACCTGATTGATTTTCTGTGGCCTATAGCTGCACAAGAAATATTTATCCGAAGTGAAGATACCCGTAAAGATGCCATTGATATTGTGGGCAAGGGAGTTACTCGCCGCTCAGAAGAAGAACGAGAGAAGCTAGAAAGCTCTGCTTTTCAGTATGATTTTTCTGATTATCTTTATCCAGAAGAAGCAAAAAACAAGCTGCTATGTTGTCTTTTTAACGCTATCGGTACGGAGAATTTATGCACTCAGTCTGCCCGAGATTTCTTGAGAAAGTTTTCGTGTGACGTTGAAACATCAAGCAATGAACGACTTTTTAACGTTTCTCCAGTCAGAGTAACAACCGGGATACCTTATGATTTTATTGATGATTTAGACCAGAAAGAACCGGACAATACAATTATTATCGATGCTGTAAAAACAGCAAGGGAAGCGCTGAGGCTTGAGTCGAACAATACTCTTCCCTCCGGACTATCATTAGAAAATATCTTCAATATCCTTGAACCTGTTCATAGTCTCCTCTACCTGGAAAATACTCATAATTATGTACGCATTACCGCAGAAGACGTAATTATCAGAGCCTGTAATGCAATCATTGAACAGAAGTTATTGCCCGCAGCGGATGAAGAACAGGCAGAAGAACTCACATCGCATTTTTTAAAATTCCTCGATATCGCTTCCCATTCTGCTGGCCCTAAACTTAAGGAGAATACGGAAGAAGAATTTGAAAACAGTACCAGTTGGGGTTCTCCTGCACCAAGACTTGATGCAGCGCAGATTATCCTTGATATTATTCCTTTGCGTCCCGATCTTTATGGAAGATTAAAAGCTGATATTGAAAGAATGCTGATTGATCCTCATCCGGCGGTTCGCTTCCAGACGTCAGTACGCCTCTTACGGCTATGGGATATTGATCAGGATAGTGTATGGCGCTATTTGAACGAAAGGATAGAACAGGAAACCAACACCGGTGTTCTTGAGCACACTGTGGCGTATGGTATAAGACGTTTGCTACATGTTGATCCTTCACGTATTTTCAGCCTCATTCAGAAATTACTGAGTCGGTTTAGTGGCGATCCAGAACGTCAAAAACGCATTCGTAAAATTGTTAGCAGCGATATAACTATTCTCTGGGGAGTGCATGAGACCAGAGGTGCTTATAACATACTACAAAGTTGGGCTAATGCTCCCACCATTTATAACGATGAACTTAATAATGTTCTGTTCACATTAAGGGAAGGGTTCATTCTTGGACTTACCGGACAGGCCGCACCAAAAGATATAGAAATAAGACAACGAGCACTGGATATTGCTTATGACATTATCGATGCTGCCGGAATAAAGCTGGAAAAGTATTATCAACAAACGAACCTGACAGACATTGACAAAGAAAATGTAAAACGGTGTGCGGAAGTCATCGACAGAGCCTGTTCGCAACTACGCTTCGCTTGCGAAGGTAAGCATAATTCCGACGAACCGCCATTGAAAAATGAGGGACTTAAGCAATTCCTGAATAAGACTGAGAAGCACCTGCAGCGTATCGGTGATTGTGGTACGCCGCACACTATCTACTATCTTCTCGAACTCCTTGAAACACTGGTTCCTGTCGCGCCCGAAAAGTGTTTCGATCTACTGGCTAACGCGCTTTATCACGGAAGGAAACTCGGTTTCCAGAACGAAAGACTGGGAATGGCTCAACTGGTAAAAATGATGGGGATATTTCTTGCCGATTATAAAACCATCTTTGACGATCAAAACAGACGTACCCGTTTGATAAACAGTCTGGACATCTTTATGGAAGCGGGTTGGCCTGCGGCCCGGCGTCTGCTTTATAGGTTACCGGAGTTGATTCAGTGAACGAAGCACAACTTCGTAATCAGTTTCGTTGGGATTTATCCATGTTAATGGATGATATTGTACGCTTTATTGAATGTGGAATTATTAACTCTTATTCAAAAGATAGTGCAAAGACTCTCCATGAACATGATACTCGAATCTTGTTTTTCGATCGGTTGCTAACAAGTCTGGGCTGGCGATTAGGAGCCCATGGTAATGTTCAAGAAGAAGCCAGAATAAAAGCAGATACAACACGATTTATGGACTATGTCGGCGTAAATCAGAAGACTAAAACACCATTAATGATTTTTGAGGCGAAAGCTTGGGGTGTTCCTTTTGTTTCTGCCCGCAACCGTGAAGACAGAGCCAAGGACGAAGATCTCATCGTTATGGCAATTCGTCATATACTGAATGACAAAGCGGGTGCCGACCAAACTGGGTTCAAAAACGCCAGGCATATCGCCGCCATTTTCGTCAGCGATACCAACCCTGGCGGCTACCGGGAGGATCGGGGCTACAACGGGTTTTGCGGTATTTAGCGCTCGCACTGCCCCGGTACCGGGCAGCGCTAACGGCGCGGGATGGCGACCGGACGATAAAGCCGCAGAAGCGTCAGGCGTATCGACCGTGCAAAATAGCGTGATAAAATCAGTTTTTCATCCCGTCTATTTTCACCCGCCGTTTCACATGCTATTGCTGCAGGATATTTTTATTCATCGACATCACCCATGTTATAAATGTTCTCAGGGGGACCGGGATATGTTTGCGGCTCGGATAGTAAATATTAAAATGATCGGCAGGATAACGATAATCAGACAGCAAGCGGACAAACCCGCCTTCTTTAATTTTATCCTGAACCAGATTCTCATATACAAAGGCAATACCTAATCCGGATTCCGCAGCCTGTATCATCGCCGCATCGGAATCCATCACCAGATCGCCCTTCACAGCCACTTCCGTTATAACGCCCGTAGCGCTAATAAACTCCCAGCGGTACAGATCCCCACCAGGAAAGCAACGATTAATGCATCTGAAATTAACGAGATCTTTTGGTGAAGAGGGTGCGCCGGATTTTTTTATAAAATCCGCACTCGCCACTGGAATAAGAGATAGCGGTTCTCCAAAGGGTATGGCAATCATATCTTTAGGCACATCTTGCGTATAGCGTATACCCGCATCAAATCCTGAATCTATAATATTGACTTTCCTGTCCGTGGTGAATAACTCAAGTTTAATATCCGGATACTCATTTTTGAACGGTGCGAAGTAACGTTGAAAGAAGAGATCCAGCACAATGCGTGGCGAATTTAGTCTCACCACCCCTTCCGGCTTTGCTCTGTGCTCATTAAGGTTATCAATCACCCGCCTGTAGTCATTGAGCACAGGAGTAACGTCATTCAGAAACTCCTGGCCGATAGCGGTCAGGGAAAGACTGCGCGTAGAACGATTTAAAAGCCTCGCGCCCAGTTTCTCTTCCAGATTATTTATGGCAATAGTTAACGTTGGTGGAGAAATATTCAACTCTTTTGCTGCCTGACGAAAACTTCCATGCTTCACAATAAGACTAAGCATTTCTACATGTTGCAATTCGGGAATATTTTTCATTGTTAACATCCGTAAAATACTGCATTAGAAAGAGATTAATTGTTGTGAATGGAAAAGGGAAGTATATATTTCAGCACATTGTACGAGTGAGGAAAATAAAATGGAAACACGTTATCTGGGAAAGAACAAATTTCAGGTGTCGGCATTAGGTCTGGGTTGTATGGGAATGAGTTTTGCCTATGGCGGAGCCGAAGAGTCGCAGGCAATTAACACCATTCACGCTGCGGTTGATTTGGGCGTCACTTTCCTTGATACCGCAGAAGTTTATGGCCCATTTGATAATGAAGTGCTGATCGGAAAAGCAATCAAAGGCGTTCGCGACAAGGTACAGATTGCGACCAAATTTGGTTTCCGCATTCTTCCTGGCGGTCAGGGGCTTGAGCGTATGGCCGGCGTTGACAGCCGTCCTGAACATATCCGCGAGGCGGTAGAAGGCTCCCTAAAACGTCTCAACGTCGAGACTATCGATCTCCTTTATCAGCACCGCGTTGATCCCACCGTCCCCGTTGAAGACGTGGTGGGAACAATGGCAGATCTGGTCAAGGAAGGGAAAATTCTCCATATCGGACTTTCCGAGGTCTCTGCCAATACTTTACGCCGGGCCTGTGAAGTTCATCCGATCGCCGCCGTTCAAACCGAATATTCTCTCTGGACCCGCGAGCCGGAAGAAAACATTCTTAAAACTTGCCGCGAATTAGGGGTAGGATTTGTGCCCTATAGCCCGCTGGGTCGTGGATTTTTAACCGGCAAAATCACCGATCGGTCCGGCTTCGCCGAGGATGATTTTCGGCGCAATCTTCCTCGCTTCCAGCACGATGCCATGCGGAAAAACCAGCAGCTACTCAGCCAGCTGCGGGATGTGGCCGATAAATATCGCTGTACCCTGGCCCAGCTCGCTCTCGCGTGGGTGATGAGTAAAGGCGATGATATCGTCCCCATTCCCGGCGCGCGCCAAATCGCGCATTTGCAGGATAATGCCGGCGCGGCCAGCCTGGCTATTTCCGATGTTGATATTAAACTCATCGATCGCATCTTTACCCCTGACCATATTCACGGATTAAGATATACCCAGGGTGATTTTCATTTAATCGATAAGTAACATCCTGCTATAAATCCTCCCGCCTTTCCGGCGGGAGCTAAGGTTTACCGTCTCGCGCACATCTCTCCTCCACCGCGCCAGTTTGCTGGCGCCACGCGGTAACCTCCTCATCAAGCCAGGCCTTAAATAGAATGGCTTCGTTTTTCTGCTCTGCGCCCTGCGATGAAACCAGCCAGTAAGGCCACGGATAAGGGGCGGTGAAAGACGTAAGCTGTACCAGCTCACCTCTGGAGAGCGCATCCTGGACTAAAGAGCGGCGTTCCAGCGCGATACCTTTACCGAGCCGGACGGCCTCCAGCACCAGGTTTGAGTCGTTGATGCACAAACCGCCTGGCACAATCTCTCTTTCAAGCCCCGCGTTGATACACCATGCTTTCCACGACTCCATGGAAAAGATAATGTTGCTCTTCGCTATCTCTGACGGCGTACGGGGGAGCACGCCGCCGTTATAGGTTGGCGCGGCCACAACGATAAGCTGATCGGAGAAAAGGTAATGGCTCTCCGTTCCTTCCCAGTCGCCTTTTCCCATGCGTATAGCCAAATCCGCCCCTTCCTGCTGCATGCTGGTTATCGCCAGGCTCGCCTGTATCCGCAGCGAGATATGGGGGTATTTCTCCCGAAACCGTTCCAGGCGAGGCAACAACCAGTGGCAGCCGAACGAGGGCACCATCGCCAGGGTCAGCTCCTGCCGGCGGGGGTTGACCTGCACCAGCCGGGTGGCATCAGCAATATGGTGCAAAGCCTCGCGGACCTGTAAGGCATACAGCCTCCCTTCTTCATTAATCTGCACGCCGCGGCCGTGACGGATAAACAGCTTGATGCCGACCATCTCCTCCAGCACTTTAATCTGCTGGCTGATGGCTGAATGCGTAACGTGTAGCTCTTTCGCCGCCAGCGTCACGCTGCCAAGACGCGCCACGGCTTCAAAACTACGTAAACTCGCAATAGGGGGAAAATCCGCCATGTTACCGCTCCCACAACCTGACGCGTAAAACGTGACCCACAATCTGTCAGTAATACTAACCCAACCCGTAAGATACTGAAGATATTCGCCATGACGAATTTACTGTACTGTTTCTTCACCGCCGGCAATGAAGCATTAACCCCAGCCTATTTCACCAGCACAGGAAAACAGGAATCATGATGAAGCTTATTGGCATGATGGATTCACCTTATGTAAGGCGCGTGGCGATTTCCCTTGAACTCTACGGCGTCGAGTTTGCAAGTCACCCGCTGTCCGTATTCAGCAGCTTTGAAGCCTTTTCCAGGATAAACCCTGCGGTCAAAGCGCCGACGCTGGTGCTGGATAACGGAATTCGCCTGATGGATTCGTCGCTGATACTCTCTTATTTTGAAGCCCAGGCCGCCCCGGGGCGCAAGCTGCTGCCGGTCGCGCCGGACGCGCTGGCAAGGGATCTGCAAACGCTGGGCTTTATTCTCGCCGCGGGTGAAAAGGCGGTACAAAATGTCTATGAACACAATCTGCGCCCGGCGGAAAAGCAGCATAATCCGTGGATAGCGCGCATCACGGCTCAGCTGCTGGCAGCCTGCACGGAGTGGAACAGGCTGCTGGAGGAGCGTCCGGCGGCCGCGGTTCCCGATCAGGTGGCCGTAACGAGTACGGTTATCTGGACCTTTATTCAGTCAACGATCCCTCACGTGGTTCATGCGGGAGACTTTAATCATATCCGGTCCGTTGCTGAATTATTTGAAACCCATAGCGCCTTTAAAAAACATCCCTTTAGCTAAAGCATCAGCTCAATGCGATAAAGCTAAAACCTGAACGTGAATCGCCACGGCAACCGATAGCGCCCGGCAACCGCGGGCGCGTTATCTGATGGAAGACATCGCCTGGCGTGAGGGAAAGGGTTAAAAACCGCTACCGGCGTGCAGTGCTGCACGACCAATCTCCACCGGCATCCCTGAACGGCGTTCAAGCGCCTGCTCCGCGTGATTCACATCCCCCCCCTCGCCCTTCACAAAGGCCTGAATCGCCGGCGTGATGGGGAGCGGCACCTTCCGGTCCGATTCATACTCCGCGCGGTTACGCGACAACGGTTCGTGAACTTCAACCCAGCGGCTACCGTCCGGCTCGGCGGTATACTTCACCGGCTGGTCGATGATTTGCACGCGCGTCCCGACCGGAACGGTATCAAACAGGTATTTGATGTCGTCGTTACGCAGGCGGATGCAGCCCTGGCTCACGCGCAGGCCAATGCCGAAATTGGCGTTGGTGCCGTGGATCGCGTAGAGCCTGCCGATGTAAATCGCGTACAGGCCCATGGGATTATCCGGCCCTGCGGGCACAAACGCGGGCAGGCTTTCGCCACGGCTGGCGTATTCACGACGGGTATTGGCGGTGGGCGTCCAGGTCGGCGCCTCCTGCTTACGCTCCACGGCGGTGACCCAGTTACGCGGGGTTTCGCGTCCTGCCTGGCCAATGCCAATCGGCAGAACGTCAACCGTTGTGCCATCGGGCGGATAGTAGTAGAGACGCATTTCGGCCACGTTGATCACGATCCCGTTGCGAACCGTGGCGGGCAGGATAAGCTGCTGCGGGACCACCAGCGTGGAGCCCGACTTCGGCAGGTACACGTCGACGCCGGGGTTGGCCTCAAGCATATTACTCAGGCCCTGACCGTACTGAGCGGCGAAGGCCTCCAGCGGCTGGGTATTGTGTTGCGGAATGGTGATGGTCAGCGGGCTGCCCACCAGGCGGCTTCCTTCCGGCGGCAACGGATAGCTCACCGCCAGAGCGCTCTGGCTGGTGAGGATCATAATAAGAGAACAAAGCAGTTTCACACGCCGCACAATTTCCCTTCCTTTGTGGCGATAATCGTGAATGAATTATAGCTTCGTTTACTCTTTCATATCCGATTTATCATCCTGCTAAATCTGATAATCGATTGCGGCCTCTTCCGGCTCCATCGCCTGACGTTTAATTTCCTCCAGCGACAGCCCTGCGTTACACAGTTCAATAAAGCGCCAGACGTAATTTCGCTGCAGCTGACCGCGCTTCAGGCCCAGCCAGACGGTATTGGCATCGAACAGATGGCGGGTATCGAGACGCGTAAAGGTATCAGATTCCCGCGCGTCGCCTGACTGCTCCGCCACCAGCCCTACGCCCAGCCCCAGCTCGACGTAGGTTTTGATAACGTCGGAGTCCTGAGCGCTTAATACGATATCCGGCATCAGCCCTTTACGGTTAAAGGCTTCGTCAATACGTGAACGCCCGGTAATCCCCTGGCGATAGGTAATGAGCGGCCAGCGGGCGATGGCATCGAGGGTTAACGGCGTCACCTGGGTCAGCGGGTGATCTTTGGGGACCAGCAGGCTGTGGTGCCAGCGGAACCAGGGGAAAGCCACCAGCGTCGGGTCGTTGCTCAAGCGCTCGCTGGCGATGCCGATATCCGCGCCGCCGTTGTGCAGCAGCGCTTCAATTTCCTGCGGCGTCCCCTGAACTAATTCAAGACGCACGTCGGAAAAGAGTTCGCGGAAGGCTTTGATCACCGGCGGCAGGCTATAGCGCGCCTGGGTGTGGGTGGTGGCGATGGTTAAGACGCCGGACGCATCGTTGGTAAACAGGTCCGCCAGGCGACGAACGTTGCTGGCTTCATTCAGAATACGCTCGGCAATCGACAGCAACGCTTTGCCCGGCTCCGTCATCCCCAGCAGGCGTTTGCCGCGGCGGATAAAAATCTCGATCCCCAGCTCTTCTTCCAGTTCACGAATATGACGGCTGACGCCCGATTGCGATGTATAGAGCATATTGGCGACTTCCGTCAGGTTGTAATCCTGACGGGCCGCTTCACGAATAATTTTGAGTTGCTGGAAGTTCACCCTTTCCTCCGGGCTATCAGACATAACATATGCACTATTGTTAAAGTCTGTTGTCCCTGCTAACAAATAATAAAAACCAGCAACTTATTCCATTCAGGAATATAGCCTAACTGACTAACAATAATTCACGGTTTTCCAGCGACGGACGGCTCACCAGCGACATTAAAATTTCCTTAACCGCCTGCGCCTGCGGCGACAGACTGCCGCGTGCCGACATATTGACCGACAGCGACAGGCTCATTGACGGCGTGCTGATGCGCGCCATCCAGCCATTCGCCGCGCTGCACAGCGAACGGGCGGCGGACTCAGGCAGAACGGTGACGCCCATGCCGCTGGCAATAGCCGCCGTCAGGGTGGTAATGGATTCAATTTCGCCGATAATTTTTGCCGACAGTCGACGCAGAGTGAAGGCTTCAGTGACCCTTGCGCGAACGGCGCTGTAATCACGCGGCAGGAACAGATTCATTTCCGCAACCGCCGTCAAATCCACGCTCTGCCCCGGGCAATCCCGGGTTCCGACCAGGTAGAGATCTTCCTTCAGCAGCGGCTGACTGACGATCCCGGCGACCGGGGAACGTTCATAGAGCACGGCCATATCCAGCTGACCGTCGATAAGCTTATCGTTGAGGATCGTTCCGCTGCTTTCCTGCAGATAGACCATAACTTCCGGCAGCTCGTTACGCACCGTTTGCAGCAGCGGCATGGTAATGGCCGAAGCCGCCGTGCCCGGAGCCAGCCCAATTGACACCTGGCCGCTTAGCGTCTGACCGACGTTGTTAACCGCCAGCTGCGCCTGCTCGCACTGACGCAGGATAGTCCGGGCGTGGGTGTAAAGGATCTTGCCCGCTTCGGTCGGCGTCACGCCGCGCTTGGTGCGGATCAACAGCTGCTGGTCCAGCTCGCCTTCCAGGGTCGCAACCTGCTGGCTCAGCGCCGGTTGTGCGATGTGCAAGACTTCAGCGGCCTGGGTCAGACTGCCGATATCGACGATTTTCACAAAATACTTCAGTCGTCTTAAGTTCATTTTGCCTCCTGTAAGGAACACCAGTACCAACACTGGCCGTTTAGATGCAGAAGGTTTTGCAATTTGCTTGCCAGCTTTTTTGCAGGGACGCAAATGCCGCTGCAGGCCGCGTAATAAGGGATACTGATAGCAAACCGCGATTTTGTTGCCCGGTAAGCGGATTGCGGTATGCCCCATTAGGGGTATAAATGCACCGCAACGGTGCATCCGGCGGCGCAATGCCGTAAAAACAGGCACTCTGCTGAAATTGTCAGCAAACGAACAAGTTAAGGTGATTCAGGCTTTGACAAGGGGGATGGTCATCGTTAATATGCGCCCCGTTCACACGATTCCTCTGTAGTTCAGTCGGTAGAACGGCGGACTGTTAATCCGTATGTCACTGGTTCGAGTCCAGTCAGAGGAGCCAAATTTAAGAAGCCTGCTTTCGAGCGGGCTTTTTGCTTTCTTACTCTCTCATTTCAGCCAGATCGTCTTCTTTGGTAACCCCCCGCACGCGTTCTGCACCCGCCTCACTCCTCTGGCTGTAACAGAGGAAAAACCCCATAACTTATTAATATCAATTGTTTACGCAAATAAACGAGGGTGAGTACAGGCTGCGGACGATCCAGCCATTTTTCATCTTTTGTATCTTAATATAGCGACCCGAGTCCGGATCGGGGCTAAAAAAGACTTTTTGCATCATTCCCTCGATCATATTGTCGGCTTTCCGCTTCGAGATGGTCGTTTGGGTTAAGTGGTAAATGTTATTAGCTTTCTTTGCATAGATGAAATGATACGATCTTTCGACATTGTACTTGACGTTATCGACGATCACTTTTCCGGAAACGTCAAAATAGCCGCTGTTATTTCCCCGCATCAGCAAGAAAGTTTTAAAGTTTGCATCAAAGCCAAATGAGCCCGATTCAATTCGCAAATTTGCGGAACAATCAAAATCGTTTTGCTGATGAAAATGATTTATCAGCCAGCCGCAAACAAAAACAGCAAATAAAATTGACAACAGAACATAAACGCGCTTTACCTTAACGTTATTCAGGAATTTCATAATCAGGCCTATAGTAGTTCTCACATGAATACAGCGCACCTGGTTTTATTTTTGAGTAGATACAGTGGGCCAAAAAAATCCTTCCCTCATTGGCTTTTAATACAGATTCCGAAATATTAAAGTAAAAAATGCTGTTGCCTAAGCACACCATTTTCTGCTTTGCGATCAGCTGGCGGACCAGAACCATCATCTTTTGCTGTTGCTCATTCGGTATGGCGTTAAAAGTTCTGACCGGGCAAGAATCAATGCTTCCCAGATAATAGCCTTCATCCTGGCCGGCCGCAAAAATCAGGCGATATCGGTCGGCACTCACGCTCCAGAAAAGGATAACCAACACAAATAGCGCAAGCAGCGCATAGCCAGACTTTTTTGCCCATCCCGCAGAAAATTTACGTGTTCCCTTATGTGTACAGCCGCTGCTGCTTAACGCAATAGCTTCCGCATCGTTTTCATTACGTATGACGGGGGCTGAATTATCCACCCTCTCAATCAGTATGCTCGCGGACACCATAAACCCAACCCGGGGCACGGTAACGATAATCTCCTCGACACAGCCCATATTCCTGAAGATAGCTCTCAGGTCAGAAATATATTTATTGAGGCTATGGCTAGAGGTCCGCAGCCCATGCGCATCCCAGACTTTTTCAAGTATCTCGTTCCTGTAAACCACATGCTCCCTGTGGTCTAAAAGGAACTTAAGCAGGCGGCTTGTGGTGGCTGTCAGCGTGACGCATGAGTCTTCATCGAGCCATATCAGCCCGTCATCGCTCCTGAAATGGATCGTTCCTTGAATTTTGTAGATCATAAACCAGCCTTACAAATAATCCTCAGTCGCACACAATCCGCACATCAGGCACATGCGCAGTATTTTATACTGATAATAACCTTAACTTTATTGTAAATTGAACTTTAACACCTAAAAACCAATAAAAGAGAATACATATAACTAAAAAAAAACACAATGCTATTATTGCCTTCATCGAAACACACGGCGTAACCAGGCCCATCTGAGCTAACCTTGCGCCTGAAACAATATAGACCACCAGAACATCATTCGGGATGTATGAGCTGAACGCGTCCTGAAGCTGTGAGAACCGAGGAGATAAATGATGATTAAATAATACCATCACGCAATTAACTACCTGATACATGAAATGACCAGGGATGATATTTTCACCGCCTGAATTAGCGTCCTGAAGACAGCGTAAAAGCGAGAATCCGGACACCTCTATAGGGATATACACAGGCAGATAAAAAGAAATCTGATTGGCTAAAGATAAAGATGTCAGACGTTTATCAAGGAATGTTCCCTAAGAAAATTCCAATACAAAGAGTGTGCCTATTGTTCAGAGCTTAATGATAACTCAACCCTATCATTTTTAATTTACAAAAACCTATAAAAAACAAATTATAAACCTTTAACGCCATTTACAATGAAAATCACAAACAAAACACCCACAAAATGATAACTTTGTAGTGGTTACATCTTTTAGAGCCTCAGCTGCATGCCTCATTGAGACGGGTGATGTTAGATTACTCTCAATTCGCTGAATGGTTTTATTAACGATGAGTTAAAGGTCAACCCAAGGATGAGATCGCGTTCAGATATGAATCTATCAACTAATATTTTATCTAAGGATAAATATTTCACTCTGGGCCTGATTGAACTGCTTGGAGTAGAGTTTATTGACAATTTCTTTTTGATTATAGATTTGGACTCTAACGACCTTTCGGGTTCGGAGTGGATTTATTTTTCAAATAAAAACATTGTTGCCTTCGCATCCAGCGACTTAGCTTTTTATAAGTCCGAGCTATTTGAAAAAATAACCGTACTGGACAAAAAAAGTAATACCAGAAGCATCCTGAATTTCTTTTTAAAGAAAGAAACCTCAGGAAATTATCATACAAAGTACCGGCTAAGCCTGCGTGAAAAGCAGATGTTAAGCATGTTAAGCAGAGGGGAAAGCAACCAGGAGATCGCAGAAGAGTTTGGCGTGAAACTTAAGACTATTTATACGCACCGCCGCAACCTGATGAATAAATTAGGTTGTAAAAACAGGATTACGTTTCAAAAGTTATTTTTCAACAATAAATGTTTTTTTAAGTGAAGCATAGCTTCAGGATTATTCATAAACAGGAGTTTTATCATGAACAAATTAGCACTTATCGTTATTTCAGCACTGTCCCTGAGTTCTGCTGCGGCTCTGGCCGATACCGTTACGGTGAACGGCGGTACGGTGCATTTTAAAGGGGAAGTGGTTAACGCGGCCTGCGCGGTTGATGCTGGTTCTATCGACCAGACCGTTCAGTTAGGCCAGGTTCGTTCTGCAAAGCTGGCGACCGCAGGCAACACCAGCACGGCTGTCGGCTTCAATATCCAGCTGAATGATTGTGATACCACCGTCGCCACCAAAGCCTCCGTCGCGTTTACCGGCACGGCGATTGACAGCGCCAACCCAACGGTACTGGCCCTGCAGAACTCCGCCGCGGGCGGCGCGACTAACGTCGGCGTACAGATCCTTGACCGTACCGGTACCCCGCTGGCGCTGGATGGCGCCGCATTCGGCGCGCAAACCACGCTGAACGATGGCACCAACGTTATCCCGTTCCAGGCTCGCTACTACGCGACTGCCGCAGCCACTGCCGGTACCGCTAACGCTGACGCCACCTTTAAAGTGCAGTACGAGTAATTTTTTCATCAGGCAGGGAAGCGCGTCGGGCCAGGACGGCCCGTTATCCGAATAAGAGTAAGGGTGATAACGATGCAAAGAATGAAGTCTGGTCTGTTGATTTTATTGCTCCCACCGCTGGCGCTGGCAGGAAACCAGTGGGACACCATGCTGCCCGGCGGGAACATGCGCTTTCAGGGGATAGTCATTGCCGAGTCCTGCCGCGTTGAAGCGGGCGACCGGCAGATGACGATCAAGATGGGGCAAATCAGCAGCAATCGGTTTCATTCGGCCGGGGAGGACACCAACCCCGTCCCCTTCGATATTCACCTGCAGGAGTGCAGTACCGCCGTGAGCCAGCGCGTTGGCGTGGCGTTTCACGGCGTCGCCGATGGTAAAAATCCGGACGTCCTCTCGGTTGGCGAGGGTCCGGGGATCGCGACCGGCATTGGCGTTGCCCTGTTTGATAAAACCGGCAGTCAGATCCCGCTCAATGCGCCCGCAGGGGCATGGACGCAGCTGCACACGGGGCCAACGACGCTGCATTTTGTCGCCAAATATCGTTCCACCGGGAATCAGGTCACCGGAGGAGCGGCAAATGCTCAGGCCTGGTTCTCCCTGACCTACCAGTAATCAGCGCCGGTAACAGGAATTCACCGTGAGAAAGAAAGAGATAAGCATGAAAAATAGACGGGCTACCACGCGCGGGATGCGCGGTTTACTGGCAGGACTCCTGCTGCTCTCTACCGCCGGTTTTACCGCTCAGGCGCAGGCCGGCGTGGCGCTGGGCGCGACCCGCGTGATTTATCCGGCCGGGCAAAAACAGGCTCAGCTGGCGGTGACCAATAACGACGACAGCACCTATCTGATCCAGTCATGGGTAGAGAACGCCGATGGCGCGAAAGACGGGAGCTTTGTCATTACCCCGCCGCTGTTCGCCATGCAGGGGAAGAAAGAGAATACCCTGCGCATCCTCGATGCCACCAATGGCCAGCTGCCGCAGGACCGGGAAACGCTGTTCTGGATGAACGTCAAAGCAATCCCATCGATGGATAAATCAAAGCTCAGCGAAAACACGCTACAGCTGGCGATTATCAGCCGTATCAAGCTTTATTACCGCCCGGCCAAACTGGCGCTACCGCCGGATCAGGCCGCGGAAAAGCTGAAGTTCCGCCGCAGCGGAAGCTCACTCACGCTGATTAACCCAACCCCTTATTACCAGACGGTCACCGAGCTCAACGCCGGAACCCGGGTGCTGAAAAATGCGCTGGTCCCGCCGATGGGCGAAGCCAGCGTCAGTTTACCGTCCGATGCAGGTCGCGAGATTACATACCGGACGATTAACGACTACGGCGCACTCACCCCGCGTATGAAAGGCGTCATGCAGTAACTGACCGGGGAGCAGCGCTCTCCCCCTGAACGAAAAAAATAACGATGGCCGGGCGACTTTGGACCGGAGGGACTATGTCACATCTGAAATATGGACTCGACCACTTGGGCTCCCGGCGAATGACTCCAGGATCTGCTCGCGTATTCGCGCAGATCCCCCTTGCCCTTTTACTTTCCTCACCGGTTTTTTACGCGCAGGCGGAGCTCTATTTCAACCCACGCTTTCTGGCGGACGATCCCGCCGCCGTGGCGGATCTGTCCGGTTTTGAAAAGGGCCAGGAGCTGCCGCCGGGTACCTATCGCGCGGATATCTACCTGAATGACGGGTATATGACCACCCGCGATATCACCTTTAATGCCGCTGAAAAGGGCCACGGGCTGGCCCCCTGCCTGACCCGCGGACAGCTGGCCAGCATGGGCGTGAATACCGCGGCCATTGCCGGAATCGACGTGCTGGCGGCGGATGCCTGCGTACCGCTAACCGAGATGATCAAAGACGCCACCACCCGCTTTGATGCCGGGCAGCAGCGGCTGTATCTGACCGTGCCCCAGGCGTTTATGGGCAACCGCGCCCGCGGCTATATTCCGCCTGAGCTCTGGGACCACGGAATTAACGCCGGGCTACTGAACTACAACTTCACCGGCAACAACGTGCACAACGACGTCGGCGGCAGCAGCAACTACGCGTACCTGAACCTGCAGAGCGGGCTGAACCTAGGCGCCTGGCGCCTGCGCGACAACACCACCTGGAGCTACAGCAGCAGCGGCAGTTCGACGACCAATGAAAACAAATGGCAGCATATCAACTCGTGGCTTGAGCGTGATATTACGCTACTGCGTTCGCGCCTCACGCTGGGCGATAGCTACACCAACGGCGACGTCTTTGACGGCATTAACTTCCGCGGCGCGCAGCTAGCTTCCGACGACAATATGCTGCCGGACAGCCAGAAGGGGTTCGCCCCGGTCATTCACGGGATTGCCCGGGGCACGGCTCAGGTATCGGTCAAACAGAACGGCTATGAGATCTACCAGAGCACGGTGCCGCCCGGCCCGTTTACCATCAACGATCTCTACGCCGCAGGCAACGGCGGCGACCTGCAGGTGACCATCAAAGAGGCCGACGGCAGCAGCCAGGTGTTCACCGTCCCCTACTCGTCCGTTCCGGTGCTCCAGCGCGAGGGCCATACCCGCTATGCCGTTACCGCCGGTGAGTACCGCAGCGGCAGCAATCAGCAGGAGAAACCGAAGTTCTTCCAGGGCACCCTGCTGCACGGCCTTCCGGCGGGCTGGACGCTGTACGGCGGCACCCAGCTGGCGGACCGCTACCGCGCCTTTAACCTCGGCGTGGGGAAAAACATGGGTGACCTGGGCGCGCTGTCGCTGGATATCACCCAGGCCAACGCCACCCTGCCCGATGACAGCGAGCATCAGGGGCAGTCGGTGCGTTTCCTCTATAACAAGTCGCTGACGGATACCGGCACCAATATTCAGCTGGTGGGCTACCGCTACTCGACCCGCGGCTACTTCAGCTTCGCCGATACCACCTACAGCCGGATGAGCGGCTACAACGTCGAGACCCAGGACGGGGTGATTGAAGTGAAGCCTAAATTCACCGACTACTACAACCTCGCTTACAACAAGCGCGGCAAAGTGCAGCTTAGCGTCACCCAGCAGCTGGGGCGCACCGCCACGCTCTACCTGAGCGGCAGCCACCAGACCTACTGGGGCACCGGCAAGGCCGATCAGCAGCTTCAGGCAGGACTCAACGCCGCCATCGACGATATCAACTGGACGCTCAGCTACAGCCTGACCAAAAACGCCTGGCAGCAGGGGCGCGACCAGATGCTGGCGGTCAACGTCAATATTCCGTTCAGCCACTGGCTGCGTTCCGACAGCAAATCGGCCTGGCGCCACGCCAGCGCCAGCTACAGCATGTCCAACGATCTGAACGGCAGAACCACCAGCCTCGCCGGGCTGTACGGCACGCTGCTGGAGGGCAACAACCTGAGCTACAGCATGCAGACCGGCTACGCCGGCGGCGGTGAGGGCAACAGCGGAGGCACCGGCTACGCGGCGCTGAACTACCGCGGCGGCTACGGCAACGCCAACGTCGGCTACAGCCGCAGCGACGGCATCAAACAGCTGTACTACGGCCTGAGCGGCGGCGTGCTGGCCCACGCCGACGGCGTCACGCTGAGCCAGCCGATGAACGACACGGTGGTGCTGATCAAAGCCCCCGGCGCAGACAACGTCAAAGTGGAAAACCAGACCGGGGTTCAGACCGACTGGCGCGGCTACGCCGTGCTGCCCTACGCCACCGAATACCGGGAAAACCGGGTGGCGCTGGACACCAACAGCCTGGCCGATAACGTCGACCTGGACGATGCGGTGGCCAGCGTGGTGCCGACCCACGGCGCGATTGTCCGCGCGGAGTTTAAGGCCCACGTCGGGCTCAAGCTGCTGATGTCTCTCATCTACAACGGTAAGCCGGTTCCCTTCGGCGCGCTGGTGACTTCTGACGGCAGCCAGGCCAGCAGCATCGTCGCCGATAACGGCCAGGTCTACCTGAGCGGGATGCCCCTGGCGGGCAAAGTGCGGGCGAAATGGGGCGAAGGTCCGAACGCCAGCTGCGAGGCTGACTACAGCCTGCCGCCGGAAAAACAGAACCAGATGCTGATCCCGCTGTCCGCCGAGTGCCGCTAAGGAGACCATGATGAGAAAAACCCTGTATCTGCTGAGCGCCCTCGTATCGCTGGCGGTCAACAATGCCAGCGCGGCGGACAGCACCATCACCATCAGCGGCTACGTTCGGGATAACGCCTGCGCCGTGGCGGGCGAGTCGAAAGATTTTACCGTCGACCTGATGGATAACGCCGCGAAGCAGTTCCATGCGGTTGGGGCGACCACGCCGCTGGTGCCGTTTCGTATCGTGCTGTCGCCCTGCGGCAGCTCGGTTACCACGGTGAAGGTCGGCTTTGTTGGCGTTGCCGACAGCATCAATACCGACCTGCTACAGCTCGACGGCGGCGCCTCAGCGGCGGCAGGGATGGGCGTGCAGATCCTTGACGCGCAGCAGACGGCGCTGCCGCTCAATGCCGCATCGTCAGCGATCCCCTGGACCACGCTGACCCCCGGCCAGACCAACACGCTGAACTTTTACGCCCGGCTGATGGCCACCCGGGTACCGGTGACCGCCGGACACGTTAATGCAACCGCAACATTCACGCTTGAATTTCAGTAACCGGAGGCGCTGATGAACCCGACCTATTCCGGATGGCTGCTGGCCGCGATGCTGGCGGCGTCCTCCCCGACGCTACAGGCCGCCGACGTCACCATTACCGTTAACGGCAAAGTGGTGGCCAAACCCTGTACCGTTTCCACCGTTAACGCCACCGTCGATCTCGGCGATCTCTATACCTTTAGCCTGGTCTCCGCCGGCGCCGCTTCGCCCTGGCACAGCGTGGCGCTCACCCTGAGCAACTGCCCGGTCGGCACGTCGCGGGTCACCGCCAGCTTCAGCGGTACGGCGGACGCCACCGGCTATTACAAGAACCAGGGTACCGCCGGCAACATCCAGCTTGAGCTGCAGGATGAGGGCGGCACCACGCTGAACACCGGCGCGAGAAAAGAGGTACAGGTCGACGACGCCACCCAGTCCGCCAGCTTCCCGCTACAGGTCAGAGCGCTGACGGTCAACGGCGGTGCGACGCAAGGAACTATTCAGGCGGTGATTAACGTCACCTATACCTACGCCTGAGCCAGGAGAACAGAGTAATGAAAAAGATAATCACCCTGCTGTTAACGCTGCTGCTGGCGGGCTGGTCGCTTAACGCCTGGTCGTTCGCCTGTAAAACCGCCGCCGGGGTGACAATCCCCATCGGCGGCGGATCGGCGAATGTTTACGTGAACCTCGCGCCGGCGGTCAGCGTCGGGCAGAACCTGGTGGTGGATCTCTCGACGCAGATTTTCTGTCATAACGACTTTCCGGATTCCATGATCGACTACGTAACGCTGCAGCGCGGCTCGGCCTACGGCGGGGTGCTGTCGAGCTTTTCCGGCACCGTCAGGTATAACGGCATCAGCTACCCGTTTCCAACCACCAGCGAAACGGCGCGTATGACCTATAGCTCCATTGTTGATAGCCCCTGGCCTACCGTCCTCTATCTGACGCCCGTCAGTAGCGCAGGCGGCGTCGCCATTTCCGCCGGGTCGTTGATCGCGGTCCTGATCCTGCGTCAGACCAACAACAAGGATAACGACGACTTCCAGTTTGTGTGGAACATTTACGCCAACAATAACGTCGTGGTGCCAACCGGCGGCTGCGACGTTTCTGCTCGCGATGTGACGGTGACGCTGCCGGAATATCCCGCATCCGCCGCCATTCCGCTGACGGTTTACTGCGCGCAAAACCAGAATCTCGGCTATTACCTCTCCGGCACCACGGAGAACGCGGGCAACTCGATATTTACCAATACCGCCTCAGCGTCCCCTGCCCAGGGGGTGGGCGTTCAGCTGACGCGCAACGGTAGCGTCGTACCCGCCAACAGTACGGTGTCGTTAGGCAACGTAGGCACCTCGGCGGTCAGCCTCGGATTAACCGCCAACTACGCGCGCACCAGCGGGCAGGTGACCGCGGGTAACGTGCAGTCGATTATCGGAGTGACTTTTGTTTACGAATAATCTCCCGCCCCCCGGCGGCAGGCAGCCGCTCGTCGCTATCCTGTCGCCCTGTTCGCTGGCTGCCGAGGGGCTGAGCGGGATAATAGCGAAGGGAGGAGCCAGGCCCGTTGTGCTGCCCCCGGAGACGCCGCCCCTGCCTGCCGGCGTTCGCCGCGTGGTGGTGTTTCTCCCGGAAGGCCCCGCCGGGCTACTGGCAACCCTGAAGCGGGCCGCCGCGCTGCTGGCGCGGTCCCCCACGCCGCTGTCCATGCTGTTCCTGAGCCGCAGCCCGGCAAGCTGGCTGTGGCCCACCCTGGTGCATCAGGTCGCAGACCGGCGTTTGCTTACCGCCGTACGGGCCGCCGCTTCCGATTTGCCGGTTCCCTGCCTGGCGGCGCTGCTGCGCGACGCCGTGCTCGAAGAATACCCCTCTCTTGAGCAGCTGGCAGAGGATGAAACGCGAGCGCTCGGCAAGCGCCCCGCCGGGATCACCCGGCCGGAGCTGGACGCTATCCTCGGTTTACTCTGCGGCTACCGCGCCAGCGCTCAGGCTCAACGCCGCGGCATCAGCCACAAGACGCTCTACAATCAAAGAACCGCAGGATTAAAAAAAATGGTGGAACACCACCCTGAAATGGCCGCCCGCTTTCCCGGCAGTCAGATAAGAGACCAGAAAAGCGAGAGCATCGCCGCCCTTTCCGCTTTCGAGCGTGAACTTGTGCATGCGATCCACAGCCGCCAGATTTTTCCGGTATTTCAGCCCATTACCGATGAACACCATCAGGTAAAGGGAATGGAGATCCTCTCCCGCTGGAACCGAAACGGCAGCGTGCTGGCTGCCGGCGATTTTTTACCGCAAATACGCTCGGAATATGCCTGGCTGGTGCTCACCGCGTTTGTCCTTCAGGAAGCGGTGCAGAATATTAATCAGCATTCCGGCGAGTGTTATTTCGCCGTGAATATTCCCGCCGCCGTCGCCGGTAACGAGAACCTGCTTCGCATGATGGAAACCGCGCGCCAGCAGCTGCGTCAGCCGCACAGGTCGCAGAGGCTGGTGCTGGAGTTTGCTGAAAATACCGACCTCAACGGTCACGGCAAAATCGCCGAAAATATCGCCCGGCTGCAAAAGCGCGGCTTCCCTATCATGCTTGATGACTGCTTCTCGCAAAGCAGCGTAATGTTTCCGGTGCGCACGATGAGATTCAGCGCTTACAAGCTGGATATGAGCATCGTCAACGATATGCAGCACGATCCGCACGCGCTGGCGCTGATCAGAAGCCTTATCTTCTACTGCCAGCTGACCGGCAGCCGCTGTATTGCCGAAGGCGTAGATAGCCTGGAGAAATTCAACAAACTGCAGGCGCTGGGAGTCGACCGCTTTCAGGGCAACTACCTCTCGGCGCCGGTTGGCAGGGAGAACGTGGCGGAGCTTCTTCAGCCGCTTTCGGGCGAGGCGGAGCATCGCTCCGCCATCGCGGTACCGGTAACGCCCGATGGAAAACATCGGGCATTGGCGACACTTCAGCGCAGCTCCGGCCAGTAGCCACGGTTGGCGACGATCAGTTCATCAAGGATAGCTTTTGCGACCGAAGCGCTGGGTACCGTTTTGGACAGGGTCATCGCCTGCCAGAGCTTCTGATAGCTTCCTTCAACCCAGGCATCGACCACCAGTTTTTCAACCGCCACCTGCTGCTCCATCATCCCCTTTTGAAACAGCGGGATCTTACCCATCGCCAGCGGCTCGGGGCCATTAACGCCCACCAGGCAAGGCACTTCAACCATCGCGGTATCGTCAAAATTCGCGATAGCGCCGTTGTTTTCCACAATCAGCAGCATTCTCTCCTGGGTGTTAAAGGCGATGGCGCAGGCGAGGTCGACAATAAAGGTCGCATGCGCCCCGGCATGGAAATGCGCCTCTTTGGCACTTTGCCGGGCGACGATCTCTCTGGCCATATCAAACACCTCCTTCTCTCTCCCCGCCATCACTTCATTGGCGCGAGTAAAGTCAGGGTCTGAATGGGCAACCTCATAGTCGGCATAAAAATAGTACTTCAGATAAGTATTGGGTAACGTATCGGTATCCAGCGCAAAAACGTCCTTCACCTTTTTGAAGGTCTCAATCCAGCTCGGCGCTTTATGCTGAAAATCCTCTTTCGGACTGCAATAGCCCAGCTCGGCAACGTGGTTTTTTAACGCCGGCATTAAATCGTTGCCGGCCTTATCGGTAATGCTGGTCCACCAGCCGAAATGGTTGAGGCCAAAATAACGGACGTTCATCTCTTTACGCGATTTCAGCCCGAGAATATCGGCGAATAACCCTTCAATAGCCACCGGCATATCGCAGATATTAATAATTTTGGCCGTCGGGCGTAGTCGACGCGTGGCCTCGGCTACGATCGCCGCCGGATTGGAATAGTTGAGCATCCACGCGCCCGGCGAATACGTTTCCATGTAGTCAACCAGCTCAAGGACGCCGGCGATAGAGCGCATACCATAAGCGATACCGCCCGGGCCGCAGGTTTCCTGGCCAATCACGCCATATTTAAGCGGAATTTTCTCGTCTTTCTCGCGCATCTCATAGAGGCCGACGCGAATATGCGCCATCACGAAATCGACGCCCGTAAAGGCTTCCTGCGGGTCAGTGGTGAAGCTAAAAGCAACGTGCGGATAATGTTCAGCCACCAGAATCGCACAGGCTTCGCCAATCACGCGCTGGCGATCGTGATGATTATCATAGAGACGAATTTCGCTTAACGGAAACCTGTCCATATTTTCCAGCAGCATCATAACAATCCCTGGGGTATACGTACTGCCGCCGCCGGCTATGGTCACAACGAATTTATTTTTCATCTTCCACCTCATTATTCATGTACATCTAAATAGCGATTCACGGCATTACGGATTTTATTAACCCCTAAACCATAAATAACCTGAACGTGATTGCCTTTGATAATGACGCTGGTACCGCCGCTGGTCTTCAGAATCTGTTCCTGAATTAATGCGGGGTCCCGCACGTCAACCCGAAGCCGCGTAAAACAGTTCTCGACCGAACAGACATTTTCTTTGCCGCCAAGGCCGAGAATGACCTGCTCGCCGGAAGCCCTGTCAGGCGCGCTTACGCTTGCCGGTTGGTTAGCCCCCTCCCCCTGCTGATCCTGGCCCGGTGTACGCATTTTGAAACGCAGAATCAGAAACTTACCGATATAAAACATCGTCGCGGTTTCCATTAACCCCAGCGCGACAAACACAGGCCAGCGCGTGAGGTGCGCTCCCGCCGGAATGTTGTAAACAATAAAATCGATAATGCCGTTGGTGGCGCAGACCCGCACATCCAGCAGCCACGCCAGCATCTGGAAAAAACCGTCCAGTAATGAATAAACCAGCCATAGCAACGGTGCGGTAAAGATAAATAAAAACTCAAAAGGTTCGGTGATCCCCACCAGGAATGAAGTCACAATCAAAGGAATCAGCGTGATTTTCAACTTTTGCTTATTTTCCGGCCTGGCGGTTGTATAAAAGGCCAGGGCCATTCCGGCGGTACCGAAAATTTTCACCATGCCGTAGGTGAGAAATCGCGCCGAGTCGCTTAACGGCCCGGCGCTATGGGCAATTTCAGCGAGGAAAATCGGTTTTGCCCCCACCACCGTCTGGCCATCAATCAACAGCTGTCCGCCAATGGAGGTAAAGACAAAGGGCGACCAAATCAGGTGGTGTAGCCCGGTCGGGATAAGAAAACGATTGAGAAAACCGTACAGAAAAACGCCGACGGCGCCGAAGGTTTTCATCACCCCGGTCAGCGCCGATATGCCGTGTTCAACAATCGGCCAGACGTACACCGTGGCGATGGCAAACACGCCGACCAGCGGGATCATTACGATCAGAACCAGCTTGCTGTTGCCGTAGATAGAGAAGGCGCCGCGAAACTCAATGTCGACAAACCGGTTGTGAATAAAGGCGACCGCGCAGCCAAGGATAATGCCAAGAAACACGCCCATATCAATGACCTGGAAGCCAAAAATAAAGGTTTGCCCGCTGCCGTAGAGCTGCGCGTTGCTGCTGCCGGCGGCCAGGCGCTGCGTCAGGGTTAGCCAACTGTTATTCGCCGCCAGGTACATAAACCAGGTCATTGCGGCAACAAAAGCCGCTTCCGCTTTTCGGGTTTTTGCCAGCCCGCTGGCCAGCCCGAGGCAAAAGAAGAAGCCAAGATTGTTCATGATGGCCCAGAGCATGCTGGAAACGTATTTCCCCAGCAGATAAAGCGAGCTATCTTCCGCGACCCAGATTTTATTGGTTGTCATACTAAACAACGCAATCAGCAGACCAATAACCGGCAGATACAAAACCGGCCCAATCATGGCCTTCGAAAAATCCTGTAATTTTTTTACCCCGATCATCCTCACCCCCTGTCCCGCACATCGGCCGTCAGCGCCCGATACATGCGTTTCAGCCTATGCGCCGGCAGACATAATTCAGAGCGGTGAAATCGTCATCTGTGATGAAAGTCATATCTCTCTTGCGGCAACAGATATATAAGTAAAAGCAGATAAATAGATGACAGAGACAAAACAACGCCCCGCAATGATAAAAATACGTTAATTATTAAAAAGATAAAATTATAATCCGCTGACAGAACACACCACGAGAAATCTATAAGTGATATATAAAACAATCGCAGACAGGCTAAAAAATCGCATCAATAGCGATGAATTCGAGGTGGGAGATGCGCTACCGAGTGAAAAAGCGCTGGCCGGGGAGCTGCAGGTCTCCGTCATGACCCTGCGCAAGGCGCTCACGCTGCTGGAAAGTGAGAAGCTGATCGTCAAACGCCACGGCAGCGGTTCATACGTGGCGCGTAAGAGCAATTATCGCGGCGGGGAACTTGACGGCTTCAACTACCAGATGCGCATCGGCGGCGTCACCAACTATCGCAATAAGGTCATTGAGTTCACGATGCTTGATGCGCCTTTGGCTATCGCACAACAGTTGAAAATTGAGCCGGGAGAGAAGGTCTATTACGTCAGACGCATTCGGATGATTGACGACGTACCTATTCTGATTGAGAACAGCTATATACCGGTGGCGATTTTTCCCTGGCTAAGCGTTGGAAATCTGGAAAGATCGAAATTTAACTATTTCAAGAAAGAGTGCAATATCACCATCCTGGAGAGCCACCGCAGCTATACCCCGGTTCTGGCCACCCGGGAGCAAGCAGAGCTCTTACAGGTTCCACAAAACAGCCTGCTGCTACGGGTGCAGTCGATCAGCTATGCCCATAACAATACCATTGTTGATTTATCCGATATTTACCAGAATACCAACAAATACAATGTTAAACATATTACGCGCCGCTAAATACCGCGGGATACGGCTGACGCAGGCCACCGAGAGCCGTCCAGCGTCAGCTGACGATAGACGACAGCTGACGATTCTGCGTCGGCAAACGACTACCAGCCGCAGACGTTAGTCTCTTCGTCGGACTCGTAGCCGCGGACAATATTAATCAGATCTTTTACCGCATCGGCCGCCGTCTGCGGATCCTGCAGCTCAGCCAGAGAAGCAAACTCGCTATCGACCGAGACGCCGTTATTATTGTTGGTCACCGTCAATATAAATCCCTTTCCTCCGGCGTTTTCCACCGACAGCGTGGAAATAAGCTCAGCCACGGCCTGGGTGGCGATATCAGGGACATACAGGGCCATCGGCTTAAGATACACTTTTTCTTTTTTATCTTTATTATTCCCGTTGATCAGCGCTAACGCATAGCCTTTATTTTCACTGTTCATATTATCCCTCGATAAGAATTATAGGATCAACGTAAAAGTCCACGTTAAATACGGTATCCTCGGTTAACGCCTCGATGCGGTGCCACTTTTCGGGCGGAAAAACGCCAAATTCACCTTCGGCAATGGTCAGGGTTTCCACCGGTTCCGCACTGGTTTCATCGGCATATCCGAGATAGCGTATCGCCCCTCGCATCACCGACAGGCGCGGATAGACGCCCTGCCGGGTACCGGCATCCAGATGCCGCTTCCAGATTGAGGCCGGCGCCGTCCGCTTCGTCCACAGCGGCGTGCTCCGGGTATGCACATAGTGGGTAGGAATAATGATTCGCTGCATGATTTCGCCTCTCTTAACGCACCACATATACGGTCGAAAATGGGAAAATATGTTGCATATGATATACCCCTTTTAATCATTGCGGGTATTATTTTTTACCGATACGTTTTCCTACCCCTTATTGTACTCATTAGGGATTAGATCTATTCAAAAATAAATATGGGCGATTTTAGATAAACTAGAACCGCCCATATTAAAAGGCAAATTACTTATTTTCAGGTGAACTGAGCGGTCCCGGTTTACCGATTAAATACCCCTGTACCAGGTCACAGCCTAATTTGCGTAAGGACTCCAGCTGCTCTTCTGTTTCGACGCCCTCGGCCACGATGCGCATATGCAGGCTTTTACCCATGCTGATAATCAGCCGCACGATATCGAGGTCATCTTTCTGATCGGGAATGTTAATCACAAAAGAGCGGTCGATTTTTATCTTATCGAACGGGAAATAGCTTAGCCGCGATAGCGAAGAATAGCCGGTGCCAAAATCATCAATGGAGATCTGCACCCCGAGCTCGCGCAGCTGGCTCAGGATCTCGAGAGAACGGGTATTTTCGTTAAAGACGTCAGACTCGGTAATTTCCAAATCCAGCCGATACGGATCCAGCCCGGTTGTTCTTAAGATGGTTACCACGGTATCGGTCAGTGAACTGTTCATTAACTGAACCGGCGACACGTTAACCGACACTTTGAGCGGCGACGACCAGCTGGCGGCCGCTTCGCAGGCGGTTCGCAGCACCCACTCGCCCAGCTGATTAATCAGGCCAATCTTTTCCGCTACCGGAATAAATTCGGTCGGCGGGACGCTGCCGCGCAGCGGATGAAACCAGCGCACCAGCGCTTCGTAGCCGTAGATTTCACCGTTCATGGTGTCGGCTATCGGCTGGTAGTAAACCCTGAACTCACCTTTGTTCAGCGCCTGCATCAGGTCATCTTCAAAGGATTTATTCTCCTGCTGGCGCTGAAGCAGTCCGGGACGGAATACCTGAACGTTGCCGGAACCCTCTTTTTTCGCTTCATACAGCGCCAGGTCGGCGCATTTGTATAAATAGTCGGTACGGCTTTCCCCGTCAGAGATCACAATCCCGATACAGGCGCCAATCTGGATCAGCGAGTCGTAAATCTGATACGGCTGGCTGATCTTTTCCCGGATCACCTTCGCCCGCTCCAGCGCCATCTCTTCGGTTAAATCATGGGAAACCAGGGCAAACTCGTCCCCTCCCAGCCGGTAGAGCGTTTCTGACGTTTTGCGAAAAAAGGAGAGACGGCTGGCCAAATCCTGCAGCAGCTTATCCCCGGCATCATGACCCTGGGTATCGTTGACGTCCTTGAAATTATCCAGGTCAAACAGCATTACGACCGCCGAGCCGTTATAGGGCCGCACCTGATTGACGACCTCCTGCAGACGTTGCCAGAAAGAGAGACGGTTGGGCATCCCGGTCAGCGAATCATGATAGGCATCGTACTGCAGACGGCGATTCTGCACCTGAAGCTTTTCTTTTGAGGCCTGCAGGTCGGTCGCCAGTAATTTCATCCGCACGTGGGCGCGACGCAGGGTGTTATTCTGCTTCAGCATCAACAGCCCGAGCGTGATACAGAGAACAATCAGCAGAATGGAAATCGCCGAATAGATGTAATAGAGATTTTGTATTTTATCGTGGGTCAGATTAACCAGATTAAAATCCTGGGCGAGCGAGGTGGACGCGAGTGAGGTCAACGGCCCGTCCAGGGTACTCATCTCCTGCAGCATCAGCTTCAGCTGCGCTGTCGTCATGGTGTCCAGCTGCTTATCCAGCCGGTCCAGAAGATCAATCAGGCTGTTAACTATCGCCTTACGGTGAGGATCTTTGCCGATAAACTTTCCCAAATCACCCTGCTGCAGCAGCGCAATCTGGCTCATCATAATTTCCAGACGCAGGCGCACCTCATCGTGGTCGCTTCCCTTCACCCCCAGCCCCATCGCGCTGAGTCGCGCCTCGAGGCGCATGTACTCGGAGACTATCTGGGAAACGGACCACGAATCAGTATAACGGGTTAATTTTTGCAGCTCACTTTGCCGCTCATGCACCAGATAAGTAATGTAACCGGTCACAATGAAGAGCGACAAAATAATGGCAGTGAGTATTCGATTCAAGATCAAACCCTTACTCAATTATAATCTTCGAAACCTGCCATGCCGAACGGGAATAATAAATCTGATTCTGCAATTCCGGGCTACTGTCGTAAGGATAAACAATAAATAAGGGCCCTTTATCACGAATGCGCATATATTCGCCGTTCATTTTTAAAGCCAAAATTACCGGAAATTTATGAAAGTCGTCCAGGGGGACAATCGTGGTGTAATCGTTGAGCGCCAGCACCCGGGCTGACTTGCCTTTGGCGCCGACTAAATCCATGAGTTTACTGAGGGAAATGCCGTCAAAGCGGACCTTGCCCGAATACCATGGCGTGGTCGTCACCAGCGTTTCCATCCCCAGCTTTTCTAATGCGGCGACATCAAAAACGGCGGTATCGCCCTCATTCGTATTAGCAATCAGGCCGGAAATAGTTAAAACGGGTTTGCCGACAGGCGCTGGCAGTTTTTCTGCAAAAGCGGAAGGCGAAACCATGACACAAAATAAAGCTGCAAAAATTAAACGCATTTAACTCACCCTTCCGAAATTGGAGACTTGTTAATTGTAAACCATTTAAGTCATTTCTTAAAAGGTGTCCCCGTTGGGTTCAAAAATTAAAATTAAAAACAATAAGCGAAGTCCTAAGCTCGCATTCTGAACGGGCTACAAGGGCGTTCATCCCCCGGCGAAGCAAACGCTTTATGCCTTTAAACGCCCAGAGCAGGTAAAAATCTTTTCACATGCCCTTCTGCGCGGTAGTCTCAGGACAGGCGCGAATTCGGAAAGCGTCTCATTCCAATAATTAAAAACTCAGCAACAGACAGGACAGGTATGGACTCAACGTTAATTTCTCAGCGCCCCGGCAAGGAGGCATGTTCACTCAACCGCGCCCGCAGAGCGGCCTGGGGCAGCTTCGCCGGGGCCGTGGTCGACTGGTACGACTTTCTTCTCTATGGCATCACCGCCGCGCTGGTATTTAACCGGGAATTTTTCCCGCAAATCAGCCCGGCGATGGGTACCCTCGCCGCCTTTGCCACCTTCGGCGTCGGCTTCCTCTTCCGCCCGTTGGGCGGCATTATCTTCGGCCATTTCGGCGATCGCCTCGGGCGCAAACGCATGCTGATGCTGACGGTATGGATGATGGGGATCGCCACCGCCTGTATCGGTCTGCTGCCCTCCTTCAACCAGATTGGCTGGTGGGCGCCGGTTCTGCTGGTCCTGCTGCGCGCCGTCCAGGGCTTTGCGGTGGGCGGCGAATGGGGCGGCGCGGCGCTGCTGGCGGTAGAGAGCGCGCCGAAAAATAAGAAGGCGTTCTACAGCAGCGGCGTGCAGGTGGGCTACGGCGTCGGATTGCTGCTCTCTACAGGGCTGGTGTCGCTGATAAGCTCCTGCACCACCGATGAACAGTTTCTCAGCTGGGGCTGGCGTCTGCCGTTCCTGTTTAGCGTCGTGCTGGTGCTGGCGGCGCTCTGGATCCGCAACGGCATGGCGGAATCCGCCGAATTTGAACAGCAGCAGCGCGAACAGCAGCTGCAGCCGAAGAAAAAGCGTCTGCCGGTCGTGGAAGCGCTGTTCCGCCATCCGGGCGCGTTCTTAATGATTATCGGCCTGCGCCTGTGCGAGCTGCTGACGATGTATATCGTCACCGCCTTCGCGCTTAACTATTCCACGCAGAATCTCGGCCTGCCGCGCGAGCTGTTTCTGAATATTGGCCTGCTTGTCGGCGCCATCAGCTGCCTGACGATCCCCTGCTTCGCCTGGCTGGCGGACCGCTTTGGCCGTCGCCGCGTCTATATCACTGGGGCGCTGATCGGCACCCTCAGCGGCTTCCCGTTCTTTATGGCGCTCGAAAGCCAGTCATACTTCTGGATCCTGTTTTTCGCGCTTATGCTGGCAAATATTGCGCACGATATGGTGGTTTGCGTTCAGCAGCCGATGTTTACCGAAATGTTTGGCGCCAGCTATCGCTACAGCGGGGCCGGCGTGGGGTATCAGGTTGCCAGCGTTGTCGGCGGCGGTTTCACGCCGTTTATCGCCGCCGCCCTGGTCACCTTATCCGGCGGCGCCTGGCATAGCGTCGCTATCTACTTGACCGCAGGCTGCCTGCTCTCCGCCCTTACGGCGATGCTGATGAAACCCAGCCGCCATGGCGAATAGCGTCGATAAGGAGAAATCATGATTCAGGAACCCTTCTGGCCGCTGCGCTTTAGCCACCAACAGCTACCGGTTGGTTACTTTGCCGATCCCACCCTTGCCGAGCAGCCGCTGTTTGCCCGGGCGGGCGACGGTGAGGCGGTGGCTCAGCTCTGGCAGGCCCCGCAGGGGTTTGTGGTGCCGGGAAGCTACCGGAAATTTGCCGAACTCCCGGCGGTGAGCGAGCAGTTCGCCGGCCAGGGATGGCCGGTCTGGCAGCGCCGCTCCGGCGGCGGGCTGGTGCCACAGGGGCCGGGAATTGTCAATCTCAGCCTGGCCTGGCCGGTCTATCACTCGCTGGGCGAAGCCGCAGAACCGATTTATCTTTTCCTCTGCGGCCTGTTGCAGCGCACGCTGGCGACCTTTGGCGTGGCCAGCCACTGCCGGGCGGTTAGCGGTTCATTTTGCGATGGTCGCTATAATCTGGCCTGCGGCGAGGGCGAGGAGGTGCGAAAAATAGCCGGCACGGCCCAGTACTGGCGACCGATGGCGGAAGGTCGAGGCCATGTGGTTCTCGCGCACGCGGTGGTATTGCTGGATGCCGACCTGGCGGCGGCTCACCGGGCGGCCAATGATTTCGAAGCCCGGCTTGGCAGCGGGCGGGAATACCGCGCCGATAAAACCGTGACCCTGGCGGAGCTGGTTTCAGAAGGCGCCGATTTGCTGCCCCGCTTTCGCGAGGCGCTGACGCAGCAGCTGGAAAATATCAGCTGAAGGTCGCCTTCAGATAGCGGCTAAACGTCTCTACCGCCCGCGATACGCGCGGCGTGTAGGGGCGAATGACGTACAGACTTTCCGCAAACGCATCCACCGGCCGCCATCCCGGCAGCAGCTCCTGAACCAGCCCGCGGCCAATCGCCTCCCTGGCGCTAAAATCCGGCAGTAAGGCAACGCCCAGCCCCGCCAGCACCGCGTCGCGCAGGGATTCGCTGTTATTGGTGGCAAACGGCCCCTGCACCTTCACGCTCACCCGCTCGTCGTCGCGCTCAAAGGTCCAGTGCGGGCTTTGCGGCCCGCGCGGGTAGGTGAGGCATTGATGCTGACGCAACGCGTCAGGCGAATCGGGGCGGCCAAAGCGGCGAATATAGTCCGCCGAGGCGACCACCAGGGTAGCCGTACGGCACAGCGGCCAGGCCACGTGGGTCTCCGGCAGCAGCTCGCGGCGACAGTGGCGAATAGCAAGGTCGAACCCCTCGCTGGCGAGCGACACCAGTCGGTCGGTCACCTCCAGCTGGAGATGAAGCTGCGGATGCTGGTGCAGAAAAGGGGTGATGGCCGGGACCAGCTGCTGACGTGAAAATGCGACCGGTGCGGTCAGGCGCAGCGTACCGCGCAGGGGGCCGCCTTCCTCGTCGCAGGTGCCGGTAAAGATCTCGCGAATCTGCCCAAACGGCTCGTTCAGCTCCGCCACCAGCCGCAGACCATCTTCGCTTAAGGTCACGCTGCGAGTGGTTCGGTGCACCAGCGTCTTACCGGTAACCCGCTCCAGCTCGCTGATTTTCTGGCTGATGGCGGATTTGCTGACCGCCAGCTTTTCCGCGGCGCGGGTATAGCTTTTTTGCTCCTCCAGCACCGTAAGCCAGTACAGGTGGGTCCAGTAAATTTCCGGGCGGATCTCGCGCATAGTAATTGTTCACAGATAAAAACAATGAGTTCAAATATAGCGGTTTTTGCCGGCTTCAGCACGGGTTAGCATCTCTCTCACTGAGGTAACCCGACAATAAGGACCATCTGCTATGCCATTACTGACGTTTGATATCATTGAAGGACGCAGCGAAAACGAGATCAAAACCCTGCTGGATGCGGCACATCGCGCCGTGGTGCAGGCGTTCAAGGTGCCAGAGCGCGATCGCTACCAGATTGTTCACGAAAACAAAGCTCATCATATGATTATTGAAGATACCGGGCTGGGGCTGACGCGAAGCCGGGACGTGGTGGTGGTGAGGGTATATACCAGCCCGCGCAGCGAAGAACAGAAGCAGCTTTTTTATGCCACCCTGCTGGCTGAGCTCCAGGAGCACTGCGGGCTGAGCGGCGATGATCTGATGGTCTCGGTAATCAGCAACCACAAAGGGGACTGGAGTTTTGGCTGCGGCGTGGCGCAGTACATCACCGGCGAACTTTAGCCCTGGCGGCGATGGGACTGGCGCACGATGGGTTCCCCGGTGCGCCAGGTCGCCGACGGCCCTTCAGTTACATCGATGAGCCGATTCAACGCCTCTTCCACCAGCCGCTCGCGCCGCTGATCGTAGGTAGTAAGCTGCCATTCCGGCGCCGCCGCCTCATCGATATTATCGAAACCGACAATACCCATCGTTAAATCGCGCTCGCGCAGCGCCTGAAGCGCGCCTATCGCCAGAATATCGTTTTCACAGAACAGGGCATCCACTCTTTCGCCTGCGGACGTCGCGTCCAGATAGTCGCTCATCGCCGCATATCCCCGGGTACGTAAATACTGTCCGGCAACCAGCAGAGTATCAAGCCGGCAACCTGCCTGCTCCAGCGCCGCTTCGTATCCTTCCATCCTCATTAAATGGTGCGAGGCGGTATCCGGCCCTTTCATATAGCCAAAAGTGCGATGCCCCTGCGCCAGCAGCAGTTCGGCAAGCTGTTTTCCGGCAATCCAGCCGTCAATATTGACCACCTGGATTTCCGGATGATCGGTATTACGGCCAATCTGCACCAGCGGAACGCGATGAATTTCAGTGGCAATCGCGATGAGTTCCGGCGTCAGGACCGTGGCCATAAACAAGATACCATCAACCTGGAGCTGGTAAGCCAGCGCCATCGCCGTGCGGGTGTTTTCTTCGTCGGTAACGTTAATCACCAGCGCCATGTAGCCGCGATTCTGCAGCTGGCGGGTCACTTCGTTAAGCAGTAGCACCATATTGGGATTGCGCAGCTCGTCTACCGCCACGCCGATAATATGCGTTTTCTTTTGCGTCAGGCTACGCGCCAGTAAATTTGGTCGATATCCCAGAATATTAGCGGCTTTCATCACCTCTTCCCGGGTTTTGGGCTGGATAGAAGCCCCGGGGGTAAATGCCCGGGAAACCGTCCATTTGGAGACGCCAGCCAGTAACGCAACGTCGCTGGCGGTCGCTTTTTGTCGTTTAGGGGCGCTCATACTCGGTTTTAACGTTCCTGATAAAAAACATCCAATAGAACGTAAAATACAGCAAGATAAAATCCGCTCAACAAAAAACGCGCCGCGTTCTCCCGCCCCCCGGAGGGAAAACGCGGCCCGTTATCACTGACTTAATGTGGCGTTGAGGGCATCAATAGACGTCCGTAGCCCTGCTTCAACGCTCATCGTCAGGTCCTCCATCTCCAGCGACACATAACCGTTATATCCGGTCATGCGCAGCACCGAGAAGAACTCTTTCCACCACTTCAAATCCTGTCCACAGCCAACCGCCACGTAGTTCCAGGTGCGGGTTTTGGTCTGCGTAACCGGCTGGTATTCCAGTAAGCCGTCGACATCCGCCAGCCCGCGTTCAATACGCGCGTCTTTGCCGTGGACGTGATAAATCACCCCTTCAAGCTTACGGGCTGCGGCAATCGGGTCTGCCCCCATGGCGATCAGATGCGACGGATCGAGATTCATGCCGATGATGTCGCCAACCGCCTCACGCAGGCGCAGCAGCGTGCTCGGGTTGTAAACCAGCTGGCTGGGGAATTCCTCGAGGGCAATCTGTTCGATGCCGTATTCAGCCGCATGGCGGGTAAAAGCCTGCCACCAGGGAATAGCAACCTCGTTCCACTGGTAATCGATCACGCCTGGCATATAGTCCGGCCAGGAAACCGTCGAGGTGATCCAGTTAGGGATTTTATCGTCCGGCCCGCCGCCCGGCAGACCGCTCATCATGACAATCTTTTTCACTCCCAGCTTCGCCGCCAGTTCGACGGTACGGTAGCTGCTGGCGGTGTGCTTCTCGCCAAGGGCGCCAGGGGCCAGCGGGTTACCCGAACAGTTCAGCGCGACGATCTCCATGCCGCGCTTTTCCAGCTCGCCGCGAAACGCCGCCAGCGCTGCCGGAGAAGCCAGCAGTTCTTCAGTTTTAACATGCGGACAAGGCGACCAGCCGCCTGCGGTCATCTCCACGCCCTCAATGCCGTAGTGCTTGACGCGATCGAGCATTTCCGGGAACGCCAGGCCGGCGAGAACATCGGTACAGAGTGCCAGTTTCATATTCTATCCTTCTTAAATGAGTGTCCTTCGAGGATCTGCATAAACGCGTCTTTGCTGTCGGCGCTGGCCAGCAGCGTGGTTTTCACTTCGTCATCAAGCAGGTCTGCCAGATCCGCTATAACATCAATGTGTTCATTGTTTTTTGCCGCCACGGCGACCACAAGGAAGGCCACTTTACCCTCCCCCCAGCCCACGCCATCCGGAAACTGAAGCAGCTGGAAACCGGTTTGCCGCACCAGATCAATACCCTCCTTGCTGCAGTGGGGCATGGCGACCCCCGCCCCGAGCCAGGTAGAGAGCGCCTTTTCGCGCTCCACCATTGATTCAAAAAAACCCTCACTGACGTAGCCGCTGGCCTGCAGGGAATCCGCGGCAATACGCAGCGCCTTTTTCTTTGAATTCGCCCGACAGCCAATAAAAATATCTTCTGGTTTCAGAGTTAACATGCGCCTCTCCCTTCGTTAATGGGTCAGCGGTAGAGCGCCGGACACTCCGGCAGAGAGACGGCGTGCTTTTCGCCATCCTTCAGCGACGCCAGGCCGGCATCGCATACCATCGCCACGACAAATCCGTCCCACGATGATGGCCCGCTCATCTCCGCCCCCAGGTTTACCCGGTCAACGAAATTCTGCACCTCGCGATCGTAGGCGGTGGCGAAACGTTCCATACAGGTTTTGGGGATAGCGCGGCTATAACCCTGCGCCGAACGGACGGTGGTAAGTGCCTGTTCGGTCAACGCGCTGATGGCATTTTCGCCAATCACTTCACAGCGAATGTCGTAGCCGTAATCGCAGTTAACAAACAGCTCATCATCAATACGTACGCCGGATTCAGTTTCAAAAATCACAATCAACGGATCCTGCAGATGCGCGCAGGCTCTGCGCGTTTTCTTCTGCGGTTTATCGACGCGCACCGAAACGATATTTTCGTTAAGCAGATAGCGGATAATATCGATTTCATGGGTCGCCGAATCGTTAATCGCCATCTCCAGGGTGTAGCTCTCCGGCACGGAGGCGTTGCGATGGGCGCAGTGGATGAGCAATATTTCCCCCAGTTCACCGCTATCCAGAGTGGCTTTTAGCTGGTTGTACCCCGGGTCGAAACGGCGCATAAAGCCCAGCTGCAGCATACGTTTGCCGTAGGCTACTTCAGCATCAATAATCGCTTTGGCTTCATTGGCGGTCGGGGTTAGCGGCTTTTCGCAAAACACCGGTTTACCTGCTTTAATGGCCGCCAGAATTTGTTCTTTATGTACCGGGCCAATAGAGCAAATAAAGATCGCATCCACGTCGTCTGATTGAATCATCTCGACTGCATCGTAATAGGGCTGAGCGCCATATTCGCGGGCAATAGCGTCGGTCACATTACGATTGATATCGCAGACGGCGCTGACCCTGGCGTTCTGGATAACCGTCTGGAAACGCTGGAGATGGTCGCGCCCAATCATACCCAAACCAATTAAACCGATATTAACTGTCATATATTCCTCCACGTTGCTAAATCAGAATCTGAATTTTTGTTCAATTTGTTCGAGGGTTAACCCGCGGGTTTCCGGCAGGAACTTCACCAGCAGAATCAGCATTATGACGTTGGTAGCCGCGAAGAAGCCGAAGGTCATTCCGCCGCCGTAGCTGTTGAGTAAAATCGGGAAAATAGACTGAATGATGAAGTCAAATATCCATAAACCGAATACCGCAAAACCCATTCCCAGACCGCGCATCCGCAGCGGGTAGATTTCCGCGAGCATCAGCCAGAACACCGGTGCGATCCAACCCTGCATAAAGGTCAGGAACACCAGCATCAGGGCGAGAATGATGTAGCTGGCACCGGTAAAGTTGGCGTGCAAGCCGCTGACGCCATCGACGGTTTCCATATGGAAGAAGAGCTTGAACGAGAGGCCAATCAACACCAGGCTAAGGGTGACGCCGATCTGTCCGGTAAAGAACATTTTCCGTCGGGAATACCTGCCAATTAACAGCATCCCCAGTAGCGTGGCCAGAATAGAGACGACGCCATTAGCCACGGCGCCGGTCACCGCCGCCGCATCGCCAAGTCCGGTGGCTTTCAGCACCGTCGGCGCGTAGTACATAATGGTATTCACGCCGGTTACGCGCGTTGCCAGCACAATCATCAGGCCGATCAAAATCAGCTGCAGTACCCATTTTCTCTTCAGCTCGTCAACAAATCGGCCATGATTGATGCCAATCTGGCTCACCTGCTGGATATCGCGGATCTCCTGCTCCACCTCTTCGGGCCGACGAATCGTTTTCAGCACCGCAACCGCTTTGTCTATTTGCCCCTTACGCACGAAGAAGCGCGGAGACTCCGGCATTACCAGCATACCAATCCACAGCAGCGCGCCGGGTAGCGCCGGAATGGCCAGCATCAGCCGCCAGTTGTGCGACATGTCGGGATAGAAATTGACAATGGAAGCGTTGACGGAGTAAGCGAGAAACTGCCCGGTGACGATCATCAGTTCGTTGACCGTCACCAGCCGTTCACGCTGCGCGGGTCGCGCCAGTTCTGAAATATAAATCGGTACCGTCACTGACGCACAGCCAACCGCCAGGCCAAGAATAAAGCGGGCGATTATCATCGACGACATATCCCAGGCGACGGCGGTACCGAGGGCGCCAAAGATAAAAATCACCGCCACCCACAGAATATTTTTCCGCCGTCCCTGTCGGTCGGATAGCCAGCCGCCGCCGACAGAGCCGATTGCCGCGCCGAATAATAAAAACGATGTCACCAGCCCTTCCTGCAGAGGAGTGAGGCCAAGATCGTTTTTCATGAAAATCAGCGCGCCGGAAATAACCCCGGTGTCGTAGCCAAAGCACAGTCCACCGATGGTTGAGACGAGGGTTATTAATCTGATTTTCTTATCATTATCTGTTTTACGACTTTCAGTTATCACATGATCGGTCATTTTGTTGTCCTGTCAGGGATGAGCGTTCTATCGTTTTGTTTTTATGAATAAAAAGATCACATTGCCGAACCAGATACGGCAGGTTCTGGCATCAGAAATACATTTGCACCTCTTTGCACCCGGGTGCATTATTTAACAACTTGTTATACTCCACCGGATTAAAAAATCCATAACAAGTTATTTTGAAATATTCATTTCGTTAAGGGCGTCAACTTTTTGCTCATTGAATGGCCAATTTTGTCGATCGCAGTCACGATCCGCAGAGCTTGTTGCTTTCGGGGGGAGAAAAATGCCTGGTTCAGGCTAATGGCCGGGGAGGAAGGCAATAAAAAGGGGAACACGTGGGTTAATCCGCGTTCCCCAGAGAGCCGAAAAGCTCATCAGGATTGCCGGGCGCCGGCGATACGCTGTCTGGCTTTTTGTTCAATATTTTCCAGCAGCTCCTGCACGTCGTCTTCATCGATATCGAGAAACTGGCCGTCCAGCAGGGCCGCATGAATATCATCGCGGGTCACCGACAGGCCCAGCGGTACGGCTTTGGCCTTTACCTCTTCCGCGGCCAGCGGGTGCGGGTAGCGTCGTCCCACCAGGTTGTTGAAGACGATGGCCAGCAGCGCCAGCATCAGGGAATTGAGCAATACCGGCGTCAGAACAAAGTGGTAGCCTTCACTCTGCACCCCCGCCCCGCCGAGGATCGCCGTTAACGCCACCGCCCCACCCGGCGGATGCAGGCAGCGCAGGAAATACATACCGGCGATCGCCAGCCCCGCCGCCACGCCGCAGGCCAGCGCCAGGTTCGGGATCGCCATTCCCACGGTCACGCCAATCAGCGCCGAGAGCACGTTGCCGCCGACAATCGACCACGGCTGGGCCAGCGGACTGCTCGGGACGCCAAACAGCAGCACTGCCGATGCGCCCATTGGCGCGATAAACCAGATATTGACCTCGCCTAACAGCCAGTGGCTGAACATGCTGGTCACCGCCAGTCCCGTCCCGGCGCCGAGAGAGGCCAGAACAATATGTTTTCTGGCAACCGGCAGGGCGTGCGGCTTGAGGCGACCGAGGAAAATGCGGATCCGCGAAAAGAGCGATCCGGGTAAAACGCTTAACATCGTGTAGCTCGCTTACGTCATAATAAGAACTTATGTTTCATTTTCTTTTTTTAACCTTATTTTAACAACCATGTCTTTGTCGTGGCTTTTCGTCATTCATTTTGTGAATGTAAAAACGGCGCGCGCTACGTTAAAATCCCCTCACCTCTGGGTATCAGCATTCTATGGATTGAAGGTCAAACACGTTGAATAACAAGATAAAATTAGAGAAAGAGATCGCATGGGCCAGTCAGAATATGCCGCGCACCCTGCGTCAGGTCGCCGCCCTGCCGGATCTCAGCCAGGTGCGTCTCGCCTGCTGTATGCACCTCGATATGAAAATGATCCCCCTGGTGCAGGGAATTCTGGAGAAAGGGGCGAAGGTTTTTCTTACCACCTGTAACCCAACGACGGTGCAGGATGACGTGGTCGCCTGGCTGGTGGAGCGCGGCGCGGAAGCCTGCGCCTGGCGGGATATGAGCGACGCCGAGTGGCAGCAATCCTGGGAAAAAGCGATTGCCTGGCAGCCGACGCATCTGTGCGAAATGGGCGCGGATATTACCACCCTACTGCATCAGCGCGGGGAGTTTGGCAATATCGTCGCGGGCCTTGAGGCGACCGGCTCTGGCGTTAGCCGCCTGGGCGATATTCGCCCCGGATACCCGATTTTTAACTGGGATGATTTGCCGGTAAAAGAGGGCCTGCACAACCGTCATATGGTCGGCCTGACCGCCTGGCACACCTTTTTCCAGACGACCCACCTGACCCTGCATGAGAAAAAAGTGCTGGTCATCGGCTATGGTCTGGTTGGCCAGGGCGTAGCGGCGGCGGCGAAGGCCTTCGGCGGCCAGGTGATGGTAGCGGAAATCGACCCGGCGCGGAGACTACAGGCGGCCTACGATGGCTGGCACGTCGTTGAATTACAGGAGGCGATTGCCTCCGCGGACGTGGTGGCCACGGCGACCGGCGGTAAAAAAGTCGTTAACCGCCAGGCGCTGGATAAGTCCAAAGACGGGGTGTTTATTCTCAACGTGGGTCACGTGGCGGAAGAGATTGACTGTGAGTACCTGCGCCAGTTCCGTCATGAAGAGGTCATGCCCTATATCAACGCTTACCGGATGGGCGATAAAACCGTTTATCTGATGGCGAACGGTTCAATGCTCAACCTGACCGCGGGCTTTGGCGATAGCCTGAACGCCTTTGACGTGACCCTGGCGGTAATGGCCAGCGGCATTCAGCATATCGTGACCGACGGCATGACGGCACCGGCGGACGTTTACCTCCTGCCACAGAGCGTATGGCAAAAAGCGCTGTAAGCACGTGCGCTGAATAATTTTCCCGGAGGCGGCGCGCTGCGCCTGTCCGGGCTACCGGCCCGCAGACAGCGGTGGACTTGTAGCCCGGCTAAGCGCAGCGCCATCGGGAAGAAACCACGCCAATCCATCACTCCGGCACATTCCCCGCAGGCGGCGCGCTGCGCCTTGTC